>JBAXOP010000025.1:0-28278 GCA_037133195.1 Verrucomicrobiota bacterium
CCCGCCCCCGAGGGCGTACCCGCCGCTATGGCTCCGGATTTTTCCGCGGCGATGGAAATTGAAACGGATTTGCCCGATTTGGGACGGCCGGAGCAGAGCCTGCCACCGGCCGCCGCCGGGCAAATCACGGTGGACCCCGGTGCCGTGCAGGCCGATGAGGTGGATTTGAGCAAATTCACCCAGGATTTATTGAAAAAAGGTGCGCATGGCAAAGTCAAGGGTGGGGCATTGGATGGTGTGGCCTCACTGGATGACCTGATCGGTCTGCCGGCCAATGTGCTGGTGAACAAGAAGACGATGTTGCCGAGCGATTTGCTGTTTGATTTCAATAGCGCGAACTTGCGCGAAAGCGCCAAGGTGGGCCTGATGAAACTCGGTTTGCTCATCGACCGCAATCCCAGGCTTTATTGTTGGATCGAAGGCTACACCGATTTGGTCGGCGGGGATGAATTCAACTTCGACCTGTCGCGGCGGCGTGCCGAAGCTGTTAGGGAGTATCTGGTCAAGTCACTGCGGATGGATGGCGACAAAATCCTCACCCGCGGCAAGGGCAAACTAGAGCCGCTGGTCAAAAGCGGCAGCGCGGATGAGCAAGCACCTAACCGCCGGGTCGAAATCCGCATGCGCAAAACCCCGCCGCCGCCCGAACCCAAACGTGCCACCACCCGCGCAGCCACCGCCCCGCTCACCGCAGGCACCCCGCTGACACCGGCACCGACGCCGCCGCGTGCCACGCCGGTGCCAAAGGAGGAACCGGAGCCAAAGGAGGCACCGCCGCGAGCCACGCCGGTGCCGGTTGAGTTGCCAAAGGCAACACCCGTAGAGCTACCGGACCCAGCCGAGGAACTCCGCCCGCTTGAAATCCCGCGGGCACAAGCCATAGATGAGTGATATGATGACCAACCGCGATAATATCCTGCGTGCCCTGCGCCGCCAACAACCGGAGCACGTCGGCTTCGATTTCGTGTTCTCTCCTTCTTTGTTGGACGAGTTCCGCCGCCGCACCGGACGCTCGGATTACCAGGAGTACTATCAATTTCCGCTGCGCTGTATCGAGTTGGATGCGACCCGCCTGCAAACCGACTACACCGTATTTTTCGATGACTTGCCGGATGGCACGCGGCCGCTCGACTGGAACCCGGAGTGGGGCATCATGGGCGCTCCGGGGCCCACCGCGCATTTCCAAGAGATGTTGCATCCGATGGCCAAGTTCGAGACGGAGGCGCAGGTGGACGCCTATCCGTGGCCCGATTGGCTGGCCGACTACCGCTGGGAAGGTGTTCCCGCCCGGGTGGGTGGGCTCAAGGATCGCGATTTGGTGGTCTGTGCGTTCATGGAGATGACATTGTTTGAGATCGCATGGTACTTGCGCGGCATGGACCGCTTCATGGAAGAACTCATCTGCGACGAGCCCATTGCCACCTCACTTCTCGATAAACTCACCGCCATCCGCATCGGCATGGCCCGCCGCTATGCCGCTGCCGGTGTCGATGTGCTCATGTTAGGTGACGACGTCGCCACGCAAATCGACATGATGATCAGCCCGGCCCTGTGGCGTACCTCCCTCAAACCTCGTCTTGCCGCGGTGATTCGCGCTGCCAAGGACGTCAATCCGGACATATTAATTTTCTATCATGGCGACGGCAATATGGAGCGGATTGTGCCCGATTTGATTGAAATCGGTGTGGAAATTCTCAATCCGGTGCAGCCTGAATGCATGGACCCGCTGCGCATGAAACAACTCTACGGCGGCCAACTTGCGTTCTGGGGCTGCATCGGCACCCAGACCACCATGCCCTTCGCCACCCCGGAGGAAGTCGGGGAAAATGTTAGGGAATTGATCGCTACCGTCGGCAAGGGTGGAGGCCTGTTGCTAGCCCCCACTCACCCGCTCGAACCCGATGTGCCCTGGGCCAATGTCGAGGCCTTGCTCGCGGCGGTGCAAGCAAGACCTCAGAGTTAGCAATTTGAGAGTCGGTCTGGCACAAAAAAATCCCGGCAAGAGCGGATGCCCGTGCCGGGATGGTTAAGTGGTAAGAATCTCAGAATGTTTGCTGGCGACCGTAGTGGTAGTAACTTTCGAAGCCGAGTTCCGGTGGGAATTCGGATAGGCCGTCGGCGACGTTCATCTGGATGCGGTTATCTTCGCCGCAACGTTCATACGGTTGCTTGTAAGTGCCGCGATAGGTTGGGCAAGTGAAGGAGAACAATTCGTAGAAACCATAACCTAAACGGCGCAGCGCGCGATTGGTGCCTTCGATCGCGCCGAATGACCAAGCAGCCTTGCGGCCGAGTTCATCTTCCTTGCGGACCAATTGCGTGGGGATTTCCATGAATCCGTAAAGGATGTTGCTAACGGCGCGACCGAGCTTGCGTGTCGAGGTGTACTGCGAGCCGGGAGGTGCCTGAATGTCTGCGGCGGCAAAGCCAGCGAGTGCAATGAGGGAAGTCGCTATGACGAGGAATTTTTTCATGCCGGGAAGAGGTTAAGAGCGGGGCGGGGGACTTGGCAATGCTAATTTGTGGATTTTTTTCGATTAAAGTTCGAAGCTCAGAACCCGCAGGATTCCAGGGGTGTTGCGGAGTTGATCTAACAAGCTGGCGGGCGGCTCGGAGTCCACCTCGATGACTGTCACGGCGCGGCTGCGGTCGCTGGTGCGGCTGAGGGCCATGTTGGCGATATTGACTGCCGCATTGCCGAGGGAGGTGCCGATAGTGCCGACGATGCCGGGGCGGTCGTCGTTTTCGACGAAGAGGAAACGGCCGCGGGGGTTGGTTTCGACGTAATGGCCGGCGATATGGACGATGCGGGCGGAGCTACCGAAGAATGTGCCAGCGACGGTGCATGCCTCGCTGCCCTTGATGGCGGAAACTTCGATGAGTTCGGTGCAATTGGTGGCGAGCGCGGTGGTGGCCTCGCCGACGTCGATGCCGTGGGCTTTGGCGATGGCTGGGGCGTTGACGAGGTTGACTTGGGATTGGTTATGGGCACTGGCGAGGTAGCCGGTGAGCACGGTGCGGGTGATGAGTTCGGTATCGAGTTCGGAGACCGGGCCGAGGTAGGAAACACGGATCGAATCGCATTGCTCGGGGGCAATTTTGGACAACAATTTGCCCAGCGAGTTGGCGAGATTGAGGTACGGGCCGACGCTTTCGAGCGTGTGGCTATCGAGGTTGGGCATATTCACGGCGTTGCGGACCTCGCCGGTGACCAGGAAATCGCGGATTTGGTAAGCCACCTCGGTGCCGACATTTTCCTGGGCCTCGGCGGTGGAGGCGCCGAGGTGGGGGGTGAAGACACATTTTTTGGCATGTAGCAGGGGGAAATCGGCTGTTGGAGGTTCGGTTTCGTACACATCCAAGGCGATGCCGGCGAGGTGGCCGGCGTCGAGTTGGGCGTTGGCGGCGGATTCATCGACGAGGCCGCCGCGGGCGCAATTGATGATGAGAGCGCCGGGGTTCATCAAGCGGATGCGCTCGGAGTTGAGGAGGTGCTTGGTTTCCGGGGTGAGAGGAATGTGCAGGGTGACCACATCGGCACCGCGCAAGGCGTCGTTGGCGGATTCGGCCAATTCGACTTTGAGCGATTGGGCGCGGGCGGCGGTGAGGAATGGATCGTAGGCGACGACGATCATGCCAAAGGCTTGGGCGCGTTTGGCGAATTCGGTGCCGATGCGGCCCATACCGATGATAGCGAGGCGTTTTCCGTGCAATTCGATGCCCTCGAACGACTTGCGGTCCCACTTGCCGGCGAGCATTGAGGCGTGTGCCTGTGGGATGTTGCGAGCCAGCGAGAGCATCAGGGTGAAGGCGTGTTCCGCAGTGGAAATCGTGTTGCCGCTGGGTGTATTCATTACCACCACGCCGTGCTCGGTGGCGCTGGCGCGGTCGATATTGTCCACCCCGACCCCGGCGCGGCCGATGGCCTTGAGGTTTTTAGCAGCGGCGAAAACTGCCGGTGTCACTTTGGTTTGGGAACGAATCACCAAACCATGGTATTCACCAATGATGGCGAGCAATTCCTCGGGCTTGAGCCCGGTTTTTACGTCCACTGCCAGCTCCGGCGTGGCACGCAGGGCGGCACGCCTTTTTCTGAAATTGGGTCCGACACAAGCACTCGATAGGTAGCCATAGGCGCGGGAGAATAATGCCACGCCCGAGCCGTGACAAGGAATTGGTGGGAAAATCGCTGAGTGATGGGAGGCGTGTCTTACAAAGCGCTGCGTTTCGCCCGTTTCAGGAGCAATTCGTAGCGTTTTTCAAGGACTTCAGCGTGTTTCGTATCATTGGAGGCGCGGTAGTAGCCGCAGATCATCTTGTAGATACCCACCTCGGTGGTCGCATGGAACCAATCGGTGCTGCCGGTTCTCACCACGCGGTCGAAGGCGAGTTCGATATCGCGGGCCGCCTTGTGGGCGAGTTCCGGGTCTTCCTTGCAGAATGCGAAATAATCCTCCGCCATCATCTTGAAACCCGTGATGGAGCCGCCGTATTCGCGCAAGGAACGATCATAGAGGTTGCCGATATCGCGTTTGGCATTCGGGCCGCCGCGCTGCATGATCACATCGGCCTCGCGTTTGAGGGAGGAGGCGATGAGGTCCTTCTGTTCGCCGGAATTGCGTTCAACCCTGCGGCGCTCGCGCAGGAAGGTGCGCTTCGCCTCGCCCTCGCTACCATAGGGGAAAACATATACCGTTTCGGCCTTGGCGGCCAGCACGGCCATGCGCGGGTTATCCTTGTATTCACGGCGCATGTCCCGCACAAAATCTTTCCACTCCGCCAGATTATTAGGCACGGGGGGCTCTCCGGTGAGGGATGTTTGACGAACCAGCAGGGCATGCAATGCTTGCCAAGTTTCGATAAATGTGTGGCCGATACGGTTGGCGAGGTGGATGGCGGCAGTGTGATCGGTGGGGTTATGGGTAGCAGCGAACAAGTCTGCCAGCCAAAGATGCCGCCAAACCGATATCGAGGTGGCGGGGCTTGTGTGCAAACGCTCATTCCATAGCTGGATTTCCTGCTCGCTGGTCCCTTCACCGGTTTGGGGGTTGCCGGCCATTCCGTTGGATGCGCCGCCGATGCGACCGACGCCGGTGTTCCAAGTATTCGGATCGGTTTTAATGCCGGCCCAGGCATGGCCGCCGAGATTGGTTTCGCCGGCGATGGTCATGGCGGGGACGCCCTGAGCGCGGGCGGTATTGACACAGAAATACGATTGGTCGCCGCAGATGCCGCCCCATTTGAGGATTTCGGCGAACGTGTATTCCTTATAGGGATTGTAGCCTTCGACGGCACGTTTCATGAGATACTTGATCATTCCATAGGCGCTGCCCCAAGTTTTGCGGTGGAGGCGCATATTGTCGATTGACCATTCGAGTTCGGAGGTGGAGACGGGGGCGCAGACGACCCAGATGAGGTCGCGGGCGGATGAGTGGTGGACCGGGGCGGCGAGTTTGCCTTTTTCATTTTTTCCGACATACCAGAGATATCGTTTGACCGGCTCGACGAGCGTTTCGACTTCCGAGGCGGATTCCCCACTTTTACCCGCCACCTTGGTCACACTCACGGGCTTGTCAAAGACTACGGCGCAGGCAACCGCCAGCGAAAAGTATTTCTCATATTTTTGCTCGTTGAGCGGCCACACGTCCATGAGGAATTTAAGCACTTTGGCGGCGTCGTCCTTGGGATGGATAGTGACAAGGAATTCTTCCATGGCCTTGTTATTATGCAGCAGCCACGACAACATTTGGGCAGTATAATGATCGGTCACCAAGGAGGTGATTGTGGATTGGGGGAGCCAGCCGAGAGTTCTCCAGCGCAGGATCGCCTGATAGAGAACGGGGAGCTTCCATACCTCGTCGAACCGGTTCAACCCCTGCCCCGGCGCTAGGCCCGCGAGCGCCGTCGTGATGGATTTGCCGAGCAAGTCGCGGTAGGCATCCCAGGCTTTGCCATCGATCGTGCGCTCGAGCAGATCGGCGTCGCGGCGGATGGCCGCGTCGCGCTGGCAATCCATACCGGTGAGCAGTATGACGGATTCCGCAGCCATGCGCTCCGCTGCGGACGGGCCGGCGACGACACTGGGTTCGGCGGCGGGTGGGGCCGGGGGCGGCGGGGTAGGAGCCACCGGCGGGGCAACCTCGGGTTGCTTGGCTGGGGCGACTGGCGGTGGGCTCATTTCGCTGGGCTCGGCAGGAGCTATTGGGGGCTCTGCTGTAGCAACCTGCGGGGGTTCTGCCGTGGGCCGCAAGAATTGGAAATAGGAGACGATTGCGACCGCTGCGAGTGCACCCGTCCACGCGGTGGCGCGCAAGAGGGCTTGAGTTCGACTGGGCTTGACCGGAATGAATTGAGCCTTCCGATGGGGCTGCTTCGGAGATATGGGTTGGGCCGAGGGGGGACGATCTGTTGACGGCTTCATATATGGTGTCCTACAACCCAACACTAGCTGCGTCAGCATGTGCCACTGTGGGCCGGGAGCCCCATCATAAATGGGAAATTTGGGGAATGAAAGCCCTAATGATCGATTGAAGCAGGGAAAATACCGGTATGATTTCCATTTTTCCGACGCGCTCTGCCGGATGACCAAAGGTGGCGCAATGATGTCTCATATTGATAGTAGCTGGATAAAGGTCGCGCTTGACATCCGGTGGCGACAAGCTTCATAGGTAAGGGCGTGACCCATACCATACCAGCTCACAATGAGACATCCTGTGCAGGCAGTCATGACCATCGGTTGCATCCGCGCACGGTTGGCTGGTTTGGCACCACGTGTGTGGCGATGGGCGGCATCAATCAAAGTTTGTTTTTGATTGGTGCGTTGTTCATTGGGCAGGAAACGATTTTGGGCCAAGGGAGTGCGGCGGTGCCGTTGCTCATTGTCGGCTTGCTGTTGAGTTGGGCGGCGACGCCTGGCTGGACAGAATTGATTTTGATGTATCCCAACCGGGTTGGGGGCATCGCGGCGACCTGTGCGGAGGCGTTCCGTCCGTACAGTCCGGTATTAGCCAACCTCACTGGCGTGTGTTACTGGTGGGGTTGGGTGCCTACTTGCGGGTTGACGGCGCTGCTCTCGGCCTCGGCCATTAACCAATGGTATGCACCGTGGTTTCCGGTGCCATTGATGGCCGGATGCATTGTCGCCATTTTTACTACGGTGAACCTGTGCGGCGTCAAATGGGTGATGCGCATGGCCATGCCCATCGCCACGGCTTCGGCGGTGCTGGCATTTTTGTCGGCCGTCATCCCGGTGTTCAGTGGTACGGTGGATTGGCAGCAGGCGTTCTCCTATCATTTAACGGTGCCTTTTTCCGGTATCTTCGGCCAGGTCACCAGCGTGATGGCTGGTATCTATCTGATCGGTTTCGCAACTCCTGCCTTTGAACAGGCGTCCTGCCACGTCGGGGAAACCATCAATCCCAATAAGAACGTCCCGCGTGCAATGCTCGCCAGCGCCGTGCTCGCCTCGCTCTACTTCATCATCTTGCCGGTGGTGTGGCTGGGTGCGCTCGGGCCCGAGCCGCTGGGCAGGGAACTCGCGCTCGTGTTGGGGCCGACATTCGCACCCTTGCTGGGCGGGGCAGCCAAGGCAGCAGCCATCTGGTTCATGATTCTCAACATGTTCCATGGCACCATCGCGCCGCTGGCCGGGGCGGCCCGCACGCTGGCGCAGTTGGCTGAGGACGGGTTGCTGCCGGAATTCATGGCCAAGCGCTCGAAGACGGATGCGCCGTGGGTCACGACGGTTATAACGGCGGTGATGGCGATAGCGTTTCTGCTCATCGGGGATCCAGTGTGGCTGATTGCAGCGGCCAATCTCACGTATCTGATTGGCATCGGCATGCCTAACGTCGCTGTCTGGTTATTGCGGAAGGACGAGCCAGACATGGTGCGGCCGTACCGGGCACCGCGCGGCACGATCCTGCTGGGGGTCTTCGCGGCGGGCATCTGGGGGCTTTCCACGATACTCGGTTTCCAGCAATTCGGCATGCGTACCGTGCTCATCGGCATTTGCTTTGCCTACTCGGGGGCCGCGCTCTATGCCTTGCGCAAGATGGCCGACCGGCGCAAGCTGGGGTTGTCGCTCATTGCCCGCACGCTGCACTTAAAGCTCACCGGAGCGATGTTGCTGGTGTTGGCCTTCGACGCCGTCGGTTACCTCATCGCCATTGACAATGTGCCCCGCCAAGACCTTGGCCTGATCACCGCTCTGGAGGATATTTTTGTGGTGGTGGCGTTGCTGACCATCGCCATCGGACTGATTTTGCCGGGTATGATCGCCCATTCGGCGGTGGAGGTTTCCAAGGCCACCGATATGTTAGTCAAGGGGACGCTAGCTGATTTTACCCGGGCCATGCAGGCCTTGGCCGCTGGCGATTTGGAAGCGGCCAAGGCACAGTTCACGCTGGTTCCCGTGGTGGTGCATTCACGCGATGAGGTTGGGGACATGGCGGAGAATTTCAACCGGTTGCAAGAAGAGATTGGGCGGGCGGCGCTAGGCTTGGCGGGTGCCCGCGAAGGTCTCTCAGCGAGTCGCGAAGCTCTCACCACCACCAACCAACAACTCCAGCAAGCCAATGAACGACTCACGCGTGAACTGGCCGAGCGCAAAGTGGTGGAGCAGTCATTGCGCGAATCGCAACAACACCTCAACGAAGTCCAACTCGCCTTGGACGAGCACGCCTTGGTCGCCATTACCAATCGGACAGGCCATATCATTTACGTCAATAACAAGTTCTGCGAAGTCTCCCAATATGCCCGCGCTGAGTTGCTCGGCCATAATTTCCGGCTCGTCAACTCGGGTTTCCACTCGAAAGAATTCTTCGAGCGGCTGTGGCGCACCATCGGCAGCGGCCAGATCTGGAAAGGTGAAATCCAGAACCGCGCCAAGGACGGTACGGACTATTGGGTGGAGACGACCATCGTCCCCTGTCTGGACGAGCAGGGCAAACCATACCAATACATCGCGATACGCACGGACGTGACGGGGCGCCGCAAGACTGAGTTTGAGCTAGCCAGCGCCCGGGATGCCGCGCAGGCGGCCAACCGCAGTAAGTCACAGTTTTTGGCAAATATGAGTCATGAAATTCGCACGCCAATGAACGGGGTGATCGGCATGACCAGTTTGCTGGCGGAAACGCCCCTTGATTGCGAACAACAGGATATCGTGCAAACGATCCGCAATAGCAGTGACCTGCTGCTCACTATCATCAATGATATCTTGGATTTCTCCAAAATAGAAGCGGGTAAACTCACTTTTGAAATGCACGACTTTAATTTGCGTAAAGTCGTCGGGGAGACTCTCGAGATGCTGACGGAATCCGCCGGTGCCAAGAAGCTCAAACTACATGGTCTCGTGGAGGCCGGAGTCTCTCCGCTGGTGCGCGGCGACGCCGGACGTCTGCGCCAGGTGCTCACCAATTTGCTGGGCAACGCGATCAAGTTCACCGAGCGAGGCGAGGTGGTCCTGCGGGTGGTGCAAGTCTCCGAGAGGATGCTGCGCTTCGAAGTCACCGACACCGGCATTGGCATCAGCGCCCTAGATCAAGCACACCTCTTCCAAGCTTTCAGCCAAGCCGATGGCTCCACCACCCGCAAATATGGCGGCACCGGCCTGGGCCTGGCCATTGCCCGCCAATTAGTCCACTTGATGCAGGGAGAAATCGGCGTGACGAGCGATCTGGGCCATGGCTCAACCTTCTGGTTCACCGCTTGTTTCGCTCCATTATCCGCCAGCGCTGCCGATTCCCTGGCCGACTCCGTGGAGTTGGAGGCCGACGCCTCTGCCACCGGCCTCCAAGGGACGGAAAACCAGCCAGACAATGCCCAGTTGTCACCCAATTCCCCATCACAGAGCGCCTGGGCACTCCGCTCGACGGTGCGGATTCTTTTGGCAGAGGATAACCCCATCAATCAAAAGGTGGCTACCCGGATGTTGGCTAAACTCGGGTATCATGTCGATACGGTGGCCGATGGCAATGAGGTGCTCGAAGCACTCCAACGCATCCCTTACGATATCATTTTCATGGATTGCCACATGCCCGAACTCGACGGCTACGAAACCACGCGGCGGATTCGGTTGACGCAAACCCGCCCTATTCATATCATCGCTATTACTGCCAACGCGATGGTGGGGGATCGCGAGAAATGCCTTGAAGCCGGCATGAACGACTATATCCCCAAACCCCTGAAAGCCTCAGATATCCAAGCCGCCCTAGGCCGCTTTTTGATTGCTGGCTAAGCTGCCACCACATTTTTTGTGACGCTTGCGCAAGGACGGTCCATGAACCTGCTGGCTTTCCGCAGAGGCGCGAGGGTCGCAAAGGGACACGGAGCAAGACAGGATTTTTCTCGATCACCCATTCCACTTTGCGCTCCTTTGCGGCCACTGCGGGAAATCATCAAGTTGCCCGGGATAATAATGAGAACATTTCCAAGGGCCAGACCCTCAACGGCCAGACCGGTCTCAACGGCAACAACCCTGGCGACGAATGGGCTTCTCGAGCCTTGGACCCCGCCGTGGTCGCAACCTTCACACTTGGCTTTGTCGCCACCGGACTTGACGCAGCGATTGGCATTGCCACTCCAGGCGCAAATGCGTTACCGAGCACGGCAACTTTCAGCGGCAGCGGAGCATGGGCACTGAATGGCTGTATGGTGAGCGATCTTGGGAATACTTATGGAACGGATAGCCATGCGTTCCATTATATCCAGATTCCTGAGGGCGATTTTGATATCCGGGCCCACGTCACGGCCACCACGACTGCAAAGGCCGGACTGATGGTCCGCAATACCTTGGCCAGCGCCCCCGCCCCCAGTCCCCTCCCGCCCAACCCGCTGCCGTATTCCGCCACCGGAATCGGCAATTGGGTCGGCATCTGGAATGGTCTCATGGCATCGTCCATGGACGGCTCAAATCCACTACCGAAAGACTTGTCTGCCACCGGCAGCAGCCCGTATTTGAAAATTACCCGGGTCGGCAGTGTGATCACGACCTACTACAGTACGGATGGAACGACCTACACGCAGGCTCAACAGATCGATTACGGGCTTTCCACCAGTGGTTGGGGAGCTGCGACCTATGTGGGCTTGGACATGACCAGCACCCAGGCGACCACCGGCAGTGCGACCTTCGACAACGTTAACTTCATGGGCACCCTGTCGTTGCCCGATATGAGCACCACGGATCTGGTTCTAAGCGGCGGCGCTCTGGTGGACGTGAAGTCCCACCTTCACCTCGGCACGCTCTCCGTCAACACCGTGGCACCACCCTGATTGATGGCGTCGAAACAGTGGAGGTACAGGTCAGTGCGGGTCTGCGCGACTCCCAGAGATTGTTTGTGCGCCTCGAGGCAATCCAGCCCTAAAATAAGGCCG
Organism: Verrucomicrobiota bacterium; assembly: GCA_037133195.1. Taxonomy (GTDB): domain Bacteria; phylum Verrucomicrobiota; class Verrucomicrobiia; order Verrucomicrobiales; family Akkermansiaceae; genus Luteolibacter. The sequence continues at coordinate 11,377 of JBAXOP010000025.1, forward strand.
ACTCATTTGGTCTCGATGTCCAGCGTGGCCGATTGAAGCCCGTCGCTGGTCGCCGTCAAACGGATGTGTCCCGCCTCACGGGTGGATTTGAGAATGATGATGCCGCGCCCGCGCCATGCCTTGCGTTGCGGTTGTTGGAAGCTCTCCAGACTCGACGGATCCCCGTTGCCGACGGCGGCCAGCATCCCGGGACCTTCGATCTTGAAGCGCACCAGGGGCGCGGCGTCCGGCTCAACCCGCCCGGCGGCATCAACCACTTGGAATGGCACGAATGTTAGGGACTTGCCGTCGGCGGCCATGACCGTGCGCTCGGGTTGCAGGCGCAAGGCGGCGGGCTTGCCGGCGGTTTCGAGCGACCATTCCGAGACGGCGGCGCCATTCTTATAGCCGACGGCCTTGAGCGTTCCCGGCTGATAGGCCAGGCCAAAATCGGCGCGGAACCGCTGCTCGCGGGTGGTCGGCCGCCGGCCAAGGCTCTTGCCGGACAAGAATAATTCAACTTCGTCACAGGCTGAATATACACATACTGTTAGATTTTTCCCTTCCTGGCCGGGCCAAGTCCAGCTCGCCTGCACGTCGTCAGCGCCCCAATCAAAGCGCCGGATATCACTGAAGGATGGCGTGGGGCGGGTGACGAAAGCCGCCACCGTAGAGCTGCCGAACAGGGCTGCCCGATAGTATGACTGCGGCCGCCGCAGCCCGGTGATATCAATATCGCCGCAATAGGCCACTGGCCAGTACACCGGGTAGCCGAAGCCGATCCAGCCGATAGACGACTCCCCGAGGTAATCCCAGCCGGTCCAGACAAAATCGCCGATAACCCATGGATGATCGACGGCGGCCATCCAGTAGTCGAAGGCTTGGGAGGCAAACGATTCGCTGCCGACGACGACTCGTGCGGGCTGGCGCTGGTGGTCGTCCACATAAGCATTGGTGGCATATGTGTGGCCCTCGTTCCATTTCAATGCATAGTTATAGCCTGCCACATCGAGGGTTGCGATGAATTCGTCTTTCTTGGGATTGACGCCCTGCACGCCCGAGGTGATGGGGCGGGACGGATCCAACTGGCGCACATGTTCGGCGAGCATATGTGCGGTGGCGGCGACCGGGGCGGTGTCGTTCTGGGGGATTTCGTTGCCGATGCTCCACAGGATGACCGATGGGTGATTGCGATCGCGCCGCACCATGGCGTCCAGATCGCGGCGCCACCAGTCATCGAAATGGCGTGCATAAAAATCACTGCCGCCCTTGCCATGTTTCCAGACGTCGAAGGCTTCGTCGATGACCAGCACACCCAGTTCGTCGCATGCCTTGAGAAACACCGTGGAAGGCGGATTGTGCGAACAGCGGATCGCGTTGAAACCCGCCTCCTTGGTTAGGCGCACGCGCCGGTATTCAGCGTCGTCATGGGCTGCGGCTCCCAGCGGGCCGTTGTCGTGGTGCATGCATGAGCCCTTGAGCAACATCGAGCGGCCATTGAGCTTGAAACCCACTTTGGCATCAAAGCTGATGCTGCGCACTCCGAAATACTCTCTAACACAATCAGCGGCCCGCCCATCCGCCAACACCTCACACACCGCCGTGTAGAGGACCGGTGCCTCCAGCGACCACAGCGCCGGATTGCTTACTTTGAATGACTGGTCAAATTCGTGTGTATCCGCTGCCGCCACCTCGCCCGTCGTCTCGCCGGAGGCCACCAGGTGGCCGTCGGATGTTAGAACCCGGGTCCGCACCCGCACCGCGGCGCTGCGTTCCGTTGGATTTGTGATCGAGCTGCGCACCCGCACCAACGCCTGGCGTGCGGCCACCTCCGGGGTGGTGATGCAGACGCCCCACTGCGGGACGTGTACCTGCCCGGTGCGTACGAGCCGCACGTGCCGATAGATCCCGGAGCCGGAATACCACCGGCTGTTAGCCCCTTCATTTTTTACCTCCACGGCGAGAACGTTGTCGTCGCCGGGGTGTAACTCGTTGGTCAGATCGTGGCTGAAGCCGCTGTAGCCGTACGGATGGTTGCCGAGGTGGCGGCCGTTGAGCCAGACATCGCAATCTTGATACACCCCGTCGAACTCGATGCGCACCCGTTGGTTAGGCGCAGCGGCGGGCAGCGTGAAATGCTTGCGGTACCACGCGGTGCCGGCCAGGGTGTAGCCGAGCGAGGCTCCGTTGGCGGCCTTGGTGTCGAAGGGGCCGGAGCGGGTGTGGGGCATTTGTTCTCGGAAAATCCCGCCACCGTAGCCGGCATGGCGATAGACGCGCACGGCGACCACATCGGAGCCGTCGCCTTTCACCAAGGTTGGGGCGATTTTGTAATAGCGGTCTTCGGTTTCCGCGCCGCGGAACTCGGGTGGAAATTTGCCGGTGCTGCCCACCAGCACGCCGTTGACGAACGTTTGGTCGGCGTCCTTGACCCAGCCCACGGCTAACAAAAACTCCCGGCCCTTGAGTGCGGCGGGGATGACCATCTTGCGTCGGAACCAGCCATAGGATTGGTCCTCCTTGTAGGCGGAATGCTCCTCCCACGCCGCTGGCAGCAACACTTCGGGCCATTTCGAGTCGTCGAAGCCGGGTGCTTGCCACGCTGGATCATCTCCCTTGGCAAAGCGCCAGGTGCCCTTGGTGACTGCGATCAACGGCGGGGAATCCGGCAACGCCGGCAAGTCCTCGATACTCCAATCGTGCGGCAGCGAAATTTTCCGCCAACCGGTGTCATCGAACCCAGGTTTCTCCGCACCGGCTAACGCCCCCTTGGCAAAGCGCCAGCCAAAGTCAAAGTCCACGACCTCACGCGGCCCCGGCGTGGCCGTGCCGGCAACGGCGGCGAGCGCATGTGCCGATGCGGCGGCCATACCTAACACCAAGCAACCTAACAATACGCGTTCAGGTTGCCATTTGCAGTGATTGAGCCACGGCCGCGGGATGGGCTGTTTGTCCTGCGGTACGCCTGCTGGCTGTTGTGTTTTGTAGATGGTGGGATTCATGGTCTTGAAATAATGATTCGGGGGTTGGCGCGCGTTAGGCACCTCAGACAGGGAGGCTCCTCGCCAGAACGATTAAGCGATATTCAGCTAGGTGCGACAATGGTCATTGCGCGAATTCGTTGCCTGATTTGCGCATTGGAGGCGGCCCGGATGTACAAGTTCAGGGATTATTCTCTCCCTATGCTAATCCGTCAGGCTGACGTTGAGGCGATAGAATTTCTTTGCGGTGTCGATAGGCAAGTTGATAACGACTGTCTGATCGCCACCAACGATGCGGGTGTAGCCAGGCAGTGGCAGCCATGAGGCGGGATTGGCTAGGTCCGCAGTGCATTCCACGGCATACTTGCGCGTCGTGCCCGTGTAACCGGCACCGCTCGCGGCACGCGCTAGAAAAGTCAGGGTGAAGGTGTTGCCAGCGGCAGGTGATAGGGCCAGCGGTTGCGGGTTGGAAACGCGTGGATCGGTGCCGAGAACGTATTCGGTGAGATTAATCAACCCGTCGCCGTCCAGGTCGGCGCCATCCGCGGCCAGCCCCGCCGCAATTTCCGCAGGGGGGAAATGGGCGGCCCGCCAAGTGCTGAGCGCAGTGCCCGTGATGACCAGAGTGCCGCTGGCGGATCCCGAGTAGTTAGCGTCGTTAATGCTAGCCAAAACCGTGTAACTCCCAGCTGCGCTCGGCGCAGTGCCCGTGCCATCGTAGGTCAGCGAAACCTGCAGCCCCGCCGGGACTGTCGTTACTGTGGCTGATTTTGCTCTGCCATCATAGGATTGCTCGAGATTGTCCAGCGTGATGCCCGCCACCGCCTTTTGGATAACAAAGTTGCCTGCCGGGGCTGCGGTGAGGTTGCTATAATTGAGGGTGTCGTCAGCCACAAAATCCGCGGTGATGGCATAAGTGCCAACAGCCGTCGGTAGAGTCGCCGATCCGTCGTATTTCACGTTGCTGACGGTTCCCGCCACCGAGCCGTTGACCACAGCGGGCTGCGCGCTGGTCTGGTAGATGACCGGTGAATTAGCCACCACCACCGCCGGCGTGCCTTTGGCGTTGGCCAGGCTCATGGCCGTCATTGACCCCAATGACGTGCCGCTCATCACCGTGGATGTGATGTCTGCCGGAATAGCGGCTGTAGGGATCGGCCGCTTCATTACCATGTTTCTAACCGCATCGGAAGTGGTATATGTTTGTTCCGCCGCCAGTGACCAATTCGTCGCGTAGGAGGTAACCGTTCGCGGTATCGTACTGCCTAACAGATCCGCACTGATGATTTCTAGCGCCTGATTTCCCGGGCTGACCGTCAGACCGGTGGCAAAAGCGAAAGTACTGACGGCCGTGGTGCCGCCATTGTATTGCTTTGAGTCGGTGATGGGATTGACCTGATCCACGCCGTCATAGACCGCGGCGAATATATCCGTCACCCGTGAAGAGCCGCCACTGATCGTAGCGGCCAGCGTCGTGCTGGTAGCCGCATCCAGACCGGCCTCAGTCAGGTAATACAGCGCCGTATGCTGCCGCACATTGTTACTCATGTCGCCGTTGGCACGGGTCAGCGTCCGGCCGCCATAGGAAAGCGTTACCGAACGAGTGCCGACCGAAGTTCTTGAGCTGGCAATCGCCACAACCAATATCCGGTTGCTGCCGCTGCCACTCGGAACCGTATAGGTAAAGTTCTGCGCCTGGGTCACCGTGCCGTGATAGATATTGGACCAAGCGCTCAGTTCCGTTATTCCGGGGTTGCTGGTGGCACGCGTGAGCGTCTGGGGATTGGTGCCGCTCACGCCGTCGGCATCGTTGTAGGTAACCCGGATGTCATAGCTGGTGCCGGCGGTCAATCCTGTGAGTGTCGTGGTGTATGGGGAGACGGTATGCGCGGCTTGAGTCACCCATGGTGTCCAGTTGCCACCCGCTGAGAACTTATACTCTACCGTGTAGGAGTTGTTAGCGTTGCCATCATCACTATAGGGCATCGTTACCGTGATGCCCGTCTGCCCGGCAACGGTGGCCGTCGCGGTGCCGGCCGTGGTTAATCCACCAGACGCACTGATGATAAAGTTGCCTGCCATCGCTCCGGTTAGAATATTATAATTGGTGCTGTCACTTGGAGCAAAGTCGGCAGTTATCGCATACGTGCCGGGCGCCGATGGTGCTGTCGCTGAGCCATTGTACTTCATGTTACTCGCGGTGCCCGGCACAGAGCCGATGACGCTAGCTGTCTGCGGGAAACCGGTGTAGGCCACCGCCGGGTTGGTCACTGACAGGGTCGGTGTCAATTTGTTGATCGTTTGGGTGCTCAAAGGACTGGAAACGGCGCTTAGATAATAGCTGTCGCCGGAATAGGCGGCGATGATATTAGGGTGGCTGCCGGTAGCTAGTGCGGTGGTGGTAAACGAGCAGGCACCCGAGACGAGCGTGGTGCTGGCGACGGATGTGCCGCCAGTGCCGCCGTCCCAGAGGGTGATTGTGCCAGTGGCGCTCGGGGTTCCGGCCACAGTTACATCGAAGCTGAGGGCATCACCGTAGAGCGAGGAACTGCCGGTGCCTGAGTGCCGTACCAAGGTGACGGTTGGCGTTGGGGTGGGAATGAAGGTGGCGTTGATCGTGTGGTCGGCGGAGATAATGTTGAACGTATAGCCGGCTATCACGCCTTGGGCGACGCTGTCCACCGTGACTTGCGCGATAACATATCCAGGGTTCGGTGTAATACTGAAAGTCTGGTTGGCACCAGGGAGCACCGTAATAGATCCACTCGGCGTGATCGAGCCGCCGGCTCCCGCGCCGGCGCTTATCACATAGCTATCTACGCTATTGATATACTTGCTCGTCATGCTTGCTTCCAGCGTCTGCCGCTCCACGTCTGTCAGCGCTACCTTATAGAAGCAAACGTCACCGATGTTGCCGTTGAATGTGCTCGCTCCATCGGGACCATTCATGCCAATGGCGAGGGTGTTGGCATATCCTCCGGGCACGTTAGGCACCAACGACGTCATGTCGCTGGTTGTGGTGGCCGACATGATTTGGGTGCCATTGGCGTACATCTTATACTGGCCGGTTGGCTGGACCACAAGGCTCAGGATAGTGGTTTGGCCATCAGGGATTGCGGTATTGGCGGCAGCCCAATCATAGCTGCCGTTGCACCGGACCAACACCCGGCCCGTCGGATTTTCGATCCCCAACGATAGCCGATCGAAAAAGGCATTCACCACCGAATACTGATAACCATAGGTCGTGTTGCGCGTCGGCTTCACCACCACCACGATGGTGGCTCCGTTGATGGCAATCGGCGATGAATAGGTCGCCGTGACAAATCCGTCCTGGGTAACGGCGCTATTCTTTTCCCACTTGGCACTGCCAAGCATCTCTACCTGCGGGGTGCCCTTGGTTGGCAATGTCAGTGAGCCCGGAAAATACGATACCCAGGCCCCTGCTGTCCCGGCATCGGGTAACATCTCCGGAATGCAGCAAAATAGCAGATCGCTCGCCCTCGGAAAACTTCGCGTGATGGATTGAAGTGTGAAATTAATGTTGGATTGGTTGGCTCCATTCACCACCACGGCCTGGTCGGCCGCAGTGATATAGCCTAACGAATTAGCGGCAGCCGCCACATACCAAGTCCCATTTGGCACCGTGGTATTGTAGTTACCCGAGGCGTCAGTGATGGCGCTGTATGTCGGGTTGAGTGCGGCATTGGGTGCGCCGGAGAGGTAAACCGTGGCCCCGGCGATGGCCGCCCCGCCGCTATTGGTGACCTTGCCGGATATTATATAGGCCGGACCGAGAATCATGTAGTCGAGATTCGGAGCGGTGTCGCCAGCATCTTGCTGCAACTTGAGGGTAGATCCGGCAGGGATACTCAGACCGGTTATCGTGGTGGCACCCCAGGTGGTCGTACTGGCGGTTCCGGGGATTGTTAGATTCTTATAGTGAGTTCCGTTGAGGTAGAGACTGAGCGTGCCGCCACCTCCGGCATAGGCTAGGCTCAGTTGGGTTACGGCAGCCACATTGGGAATGGTGACGCTCCAGCCGGACTGATACCAACCTAGGTATTCCGAGCCGGACGCATTAACATCGTATAGCGGCCGGGCAAGGTCGTCGTCATAGTCGCTATTTTCAAATTCAATTTTGCCGCTTTGAGGAGAACCTGCCACCACCGCGCCGGTTACGCTCTTGGCGCCGCCGTTATAGGTCCACAGGTGGCCTTTAACGTTGACGTTCTGGTTGAGCAACGTGCTATCTGTCTTGTAGCCAAAGGTGCGCGGCACCACATTGATGGTTGTGAGACCGTCGGTGGTGCTGACCGTATAGCTCGTCGATGTCACTTGGGTCACCTTGCCACTGAATTTGGCCAGCGTGCTATCGGGCAGGGTCGCTAATTGAGTTAGAGAGTAATCATGATAGCAATTCGTCGTTAGGATCTTGGCTGGCCTTGGGGTTGACCATGGGGATTCGTTAAGCTGAGGTGAGCGGTCCCTGAGTTTAAACCGGAACGTGTACGTGCCATCAGTCATGGCGGAAGTCACCCACATTTTGTTGCTGGTCCAACCGCTGTTAATCGTTGGCGTCTCCACGCATTCGTAGTAATAGTCCACGGCTGTCTCGGCTGGATCGGCGGCATACATGCGCACGGTCTTGTCGAGTTGGGTGTATGGATAGGTTCCCCACTGCAGCCTGAAGTCTGTATCCAAGGCCGGGGCGGTATCATCTCTTGCCACGGCAGAGGCCGACGTGGTGGTGGAGGTAGTGTTGCCATGGCCATCCATCATTTGCACGGTGTATGAATGGCTCCCTCCAGCAGATACGCCAGTGTCGGTCCAATTCCGACTGCCGGTCCAACCACTGGTGGCTCCTGTGCCGTCCCTAGTGAATTTATACAACACGGTCCCGTCATTCGCGCTGCCCTTGCTGGCGCTCATCGCGATCGCGGTGGTGCTTATACCTTTGGGGGTAGCGGCAAAAACCGGTGGGTTAGGTGAGGGACCGGTGGTGCCTGCGGCGTTGGTGCTCGCTCCCAGCATGCCGCTTTCACCGCCGACGTTACCTAACTTATCCATCATCCTGACGGCATACGTATAGGTGGTAGCCGCCGCGCAGCCACAGTCGGTGTACTTATTTTCAGATATCCATCCGCTATCGTGGCTACTGTCGGTGACGCATCGGAAATAATACAGCACGCCGTTGCCTCCGGCGTCAGAGCCTTCGGATGCGCTCATTGTGATTGAGTTATCTGCGGCGGCCAGTGGGCTGACCAGCCAAGTGGCGGAGTTGGGGGTGGGCGGGGTGGTGTCGGTAGTGGGCACGCCGCCGGGGGTGATATCACTGAGCAGAGCGGCGACCTCCGCAGCGTTGAGGGCCTTATTGTAAACCCTGAACTCGTCAATGCGGCCGGCAAAGTAATTTCCGGCGTTGCCCCGGCCGATAAAGTTCCAATCCGCCATCAGCGGGGCATGCAGTTGATCCGGATCAATGGTGACACCGGTGTTGCTGTCCACCGCCGTGCCATTGACATAAAGGGTGGCGGTATTTGTGGCCAGCGTGATGGCAACATGGGTCCACGTGTTAGGTGCAAGGGCGCTTCCACCATTGAGGGATTGGGTGCTTATTCCGTCGGAGATGACCCACCGCAGCTTGCCGGTGGTGGCATCCTTCGGGGTGAGATACATCACCTTCGTGTTGCCGTCACCCGTGGAGAGAATCATCTGGTCATTGTCGGTGCCGCTCCACTTGACCCATGTTGATATAGTTAGATCCGCGAAATCAACAGCATCGGGCCTTAGTTCGATATACTGATTGGTGCCGTTCAGATTTAAAACGCCGGTTGCCACGCTGTTGAGGGAGTCACCGACAACTTGCGGTGATCCTATCAAATAACTATGATTCATTCCATATTGATCCATGGCAAAGACGCAGCTTTGCTTTTTAAAGTTATAGCCCAAATATTGATACTTATTATCCGCGACGCTGATCGCTGGAAACTCACACCAGACGCCCTTGTCGCTCGTCATCACACCGAGGCTTGAGCAATCTCCACCGACTTGTGCGCTGCCGCTGTACGTGCCATTGTAGTTGAGGCCGGAATCTCGCAATGGTGCCTGATTCATCACGGCGTTGCCGAACACACTCGCCCCGTTGATCATCGTGTGCGCCATCACGATGGCGTTGTCGTAAATTCTAGCAGCGCCCCACACCCAGCCATAGTCCCGCACTTTGCCATGGCCATAGACCTGGGCGCTGCCGGTGACGTAGGCATGCCCGGAGATGACCGGATTATCCGTTAGCCCACTGCGGCCTATGACCGCCGAGCTATCCACCACCGCGTAGTCCTCAATGCGTGAGTAACCGTACACCTTGGCCGTGCCCAGCACCATCGCATTGGGCCCGACGTAGGCCGTCGCATCCACCGTTGCGGTGCTGGCCTTGATGCCGCCGCCGTTGCTATGATAGGTGAAGCCGCTGGTTGGTGCCGGCCATTGCCATCCTCGGGGAGTCGCACCGCTCAGACTGATTCGGTAGGGAAACATCGCAACGTTGTCGAGCGTGTAATCGCTATGTCCAGACGCTGCATTTTGGATTTTTGGGCAAGCGATGATTGCGAGGTAAACTGCGGTTTCGTCGTCGGCGAGAGTGAATGAGTTCACGCCAGCGTTCCACAGTTTGCCATATCTGGGTTCTTTGCTCTGACCGAACGCCACGAAGCATGCACGGAAGCTGGTTCCTCTAACCGCGTCGGCGACGGGTCGGAAGTCGCAGTTGATTGAGCGCAGCGAGCCGGTGGCGGTCACATTCAGTGGAATGTAGCTGTTCATCAGCGATTGCGGGACACAGGTCCATTCAGGGCGATACCAGATACCGCTCACGCCGGGCTGTCTGACCATCGGGATGCGGTTCCACTGGTAGCCAGACCATGTCAGGTCCTGATCATAAGTGTAGGCGCTATTGACCCGGTGGTTCCAGAAATCCATGCCCAACATTTTGGCATTCATCATGCCCAAGCCGTCGTGGATGGCTCCGGCCTTGTCCACCGCGCCGGAAGTATCCACGCGGATGGCCTTGCGGATCACGTCATCGGATAGGTAGTCGGGAGCCGTGTTGAGGTTGGTATCAAAGACGAGTTTGTTGATGAAGGTGGCACCATAGCCGGGAGCATCCATGAAGTAGTTGAAAAGCGACATGCAATTGTAGCCAACGGCGGCATGGCCCATCGGCATGCCGACGACGGTCCAATCTTGCGGGTAGCCGGCGATGGCCAATTGTTCACCCCAATTAGCGAGGGATTCGGTGAGTCCCTGCGGGGTAGTGGCAGGCAAGCCGCCCTGGTTCTGCCAATTGTGGGTACATTCATGCGGGGTGGTTCCGTTAGGTGCTTTATAGCCAAGTGAGTTGCCCGGGATGTGGATGCCGGGCACCCAGTACGAGGTTCCGGCGATGGTTTCGCCGAAGCTCACGGCCGTGCCTGCGGTGTCGCCATCCCACGTTTCATGCGGTTGGATGATGAGTTTGTACTTGGTGTTTGGATCGGTGCCGCCCAGCGGGCGTAGTCCCAGGCTTTGCCATGTATCATAACAATTTTCGAGAAACTGCAATTGCCCCTGATACATCTGCTCCACCATGAAACCTTCTTTGGGTTTCGGCCCGAAGCGGATCAGGAAATGATCCGTGCGCCGGCTGTTCACACTCGGATCGGTATGATAGGCGTTGCGGCCTCCGGGTGCCTCATAGTCGGAAAAAACGTCTGCGCTTGCCAGCACTGGCAAACATGCCAACACGGCGGCGACGCCAAATGCGCGGATGTGGTCTTTTTTAAACATGGTCAGGATACTTTCATCAATGCGGGTTGGATTCCATCGGACTGTCGGCTGACAGGTCAATGATGGCTCCGCGTGCTTGGTCTATACAATGGTCAATTTGCGAAATGATTGTCAAATATGCGTAAAAATTCGCCAGCTTGTTCCCACAACCCTGGCCAGATACATGGCTCGCCGGATGACCGGCGGGTTCGGCAGGGGACTGGCGGGTGGCCGCGTGCAATCGGGTGGTATATCACTTATTGAATTTGGCTAGCCTCGATTCTAGCGAACATGTGGGTGGAAGCCCCGCTGGTAAATGTTACGGTGACTTCGAGCACATCGTTGGCGGGCGCGCTGGTGTCGGTAATGACCGTGCTGACAATGGTGGCGGATATACCCTGGCTGTTGGTTTGGCCGGTGCTGAACCAATTCACGAGGTCGCTGGACCATTGATAGACCGCAGTTACGTTGCTCGCCACCGTGTTGCTTCGGGTATGGCGAAACTTGAGGGCCGTGCCTGTGCTTGTAATGTGAGTGACTCCCGCAGCCGCCCGCGTAGGATCCGTGCCAAAAAAGTTTTCTAAGCCGTTAGGGATACCATCGCCATCAGGATCGTCATTGAACCCTGTGGCGCTGCCCAATGCCGGGTAGCCCGCGATCCACGTGGCAAAAGTGTTGGCGGGGCTTGTCTTGACGATTTGGATGCCGGCGAGACCGGCTTGTTTCCAACCGGTTTGGTTCGCGTCGCTGCTAGTGAGGGTGAGGTTGGCGGCGCTCAACCCGGAAAACACCAGATAGTTACCGCCCGCCGTCCCACCTGCCACGTCTGCGGTGGCAGTCGCATAGCTGCTTGTCTGGTATTGCTGGTAGCCCGGCAAGCCGCCGCCGGACGATGGCCCGCGCAAACCATAAAGGGTACTGCTGCCTTGTGACTCGGTCCATGTCTGGATTTCACCGCCGTTGTTCATCCAAAACGCCGTGTAATAGAGATATACGTCATAGGTGGCGTAGGGGATACCGGTAAGTGTGATGGTCGCGGGGCTAATCGGATCGCCTTCACGGCCGATGAAGTTAGAATACATGTTGGCGCGATTGTCGCCCCAGGCATTGAACGTGTTCTGGCTCCAACCGCTCGACGCTAGCCCAAGGGTGGTCGCGGTGCCGGAGTCATCTTTGAGCGCTGTGCCGGATGGATTGGCGACGGCGGTCAGGTTATTCCAGTTGGTTGCCGCCACCGCGCCTAGGCTGCCGGTAACATCGTGGGTAGCGTCGAAGCCACCGACGTTGATACTAATAACCCTGGGGGTGCCTGTTACGGCAGCCGTAACCGTGACCGTAAATGATGATACTCCGGTCAAGGCCCCATCACTAACAGTAAGCGTGATAGTAGTGCTACCGGTTTGGTTGGCTGCCGGAGTTATGCTCACGGTGCGATTCGTGGCGTTGCCGCCGAGCACGACATTCGCAGCGGGGACCAGCGTGGTATTCGAGGACGCGGAGGTTACAGATAGAGCTGACGCCGCGGTTTCGCTATCGCTTACGGTGAATGCCAGCGCGGCTGTGGCGGTATTGGCTGTGATGGATTGATTGGCCACGGTCGAGATGGTGGGCGCTGTGTTGACTATCGCGGCAAAGGTGGCGGCGATCGTATGAGTGGCTGTCACGTTGGTGAATGGATAACTCGTCACCGCGCCGACGCTGGCACCATCCACGGTAACTCCGGCTATCGTGTAGCCGGAGTTGGCCGTGATCGTGAACGTCTGGTTGCCTCCGGCATTGACCGAGACCGCTCCGGACGGACTGATCGAGCCTCCTGTGCCGGCGGTGGCGGTGATGGTATAAGTAGTCTGACCGCTGGCGGCAAATGTGGCGGCGATCGTATGAGTGGCCGTCACGTTGGTAAATGGATAACTCGTCACCGCGCCGACGCTGGCACCATCCACGGTAACTCCGGCTATCGTGTAGCCGGAGTTGGCCGTGATCGTGAACGTCTGGTTGCCTCCGGCATTGACTGAGACCGCTCCGGACGGACTGATAGAGCCGCCTGCGCCGGCGCTGGCGGTGATGGTATAAGTGGTGCCGCCGCCGGTGAACGCCGCGGAAATCGTGTGGTTGGCGGCGACGGCACTGAAAGTATAACTTGAAACTGCACCTACGCTGACGCCATCGACGGTGACCCCGGAGATCGTATAACCGGAGTTTGCGGTGATGGTGAACTTCTGGCTGGCTCCTGAGTTTACCGACGTCGAACCCACCGGACTGATCGATCCGCCACTGCCGGCGCTGGCGTTTATGGTATAGTTCGTAGCTCCGCCTGTGATATACTTGCTCAGCATGTCACTCTCAATCGTCTGGCGCTCTGCCGCGGAAAGCGCCGTTTTGTACACGAATACGTCACCAATGTAGCCGTTAGTTACGGACCAGCCGTCGGGGTTGTTCCTGCCGACGTTGATATAGGAGCCGTATCCGCCAGCACCACCTGTCACACCCGGCGTTAGCGCAATAAAACTGTTAGCCCCGGTGGCGGCTCCGCTGAGGATCGCCGTGGCGTTACCGTTGGCATATACGCTGTATGAACCATCGGTTTGCACGATCAGGGTGAGAATGGTCACCTGGCCGTCGGGGATGGAGGTGCTGCTGGTGTCGAGGCTACCATTGCGGCGGACGCTCACTTTGCCGAGGTCGTCGGAGATTCCCAGGACCAGCCGGTCATAAAAGATATCGACCAGTGAGCGCCAGTTGCCGCTATCGGGGTTGCGGATGGGTTTAGCCGCGACCACAATGGTTGCTCCTGTGCAAGCAATCGCAGTTGATTGGGCTCCTCCCAACCGAAATCCATCACCATCCGCATTGAGATTTTTTTCCCATTTCTGGCTCAGGATGGATTCCACGGTAGGAGTGCCGATGGCGGTGAGCGTCTGGCCGGATGGTTGATAGGTCGCCCAGCCAGTGATGCTGCCGCTGGCGGGCAGCGAATCGCTCACCACGGAGAATAGCAAGTCGGTCGTCCGAGGGATATTCCTGGTTCCATCCGCTAGTGCGAAGTTGATGTTGCCCGCAGCCGCGTTGCTGACCGTCAGGCTCTGGATCGCCGAATTGAAATAACTCGTCGCGGTGGCATTCATACACCAAGTGCCCATCGGAATATTGATACTGTAGTTGCCTGACGCATTGGTCGTCGCAGTGTATGATGCGCTGCCGATGAAACTCGCTGAGGTATAGAAATTGACCGTGGCCCCGGCAATGGCCGCCGAGGTTGACTTGTTGGTCACTGTGCCGGATACCAGATAGCTTGGCAACGACGCGAAAGTCGCCGTGATTGTGTGATTGGCGGTGATATTGCTGAAGGTGTAGCTGGTGGGCGTGCCCACCGAAACATTATCCACCTTCACATCCGCCACGTAATAACCAACAGCCGGGGTGATGCTATATGTCTGGCTACCGCCGGCATTCGCGAGAATCGCGCCGCTGGGACTGAATGCACCATTGCTACCCGCTGATGAGTTGAGTGTGTAGATCGGCGTGGTGGCAACAAATAACTGGGATTGCGGTACCACTTCCCGCGGCAGACTGGGACTATACCATTCTAGCTTGCATTTGGCATTGCCGCTAGTCTCTAGCAATTCCAGCTTGATATCATATTTCGTTCCTGCGATCAGACTGATGCTACCGGTGTCATCGATTCCAGCACCCGTCCAATTGGTGACTAATAATTGATTGTTGACCCACAATTTAGCGCCATTGTCATGGTTCAGGTAGAATTTGTATGTCTCGGTGAATTGGGGTTGGATCTGGCCGGTCCATCTGGCCGTGAAGCCATCGGCGGGAATGGCGGCATCTGGTGAGCCAGTGCCCCAGTCGAAGTTGACGGTGGCATCGGTGCGGCTGAGCTTGAAGGTATCAAAGTTGGTGCCGATATAATAATCGCCTCGGAGGCCGGTGCCGGTGCCAGGGGTGGGAATAATGGCGAAGGTGGCACTCACCGCATGGGGGGTCCTGACATCCGTGAAAGTAACACTGCTGCGGTTTCCAAGCGCCACCCCGTCAGCGGTCGTTGATATAAGTCGGCACCCGGAATTCGGAACCATCTTAAATGTTTGCGATCCTGCTTGCGCGATACTCAGCGGGCCGGATGGGCTGATGGTGCCGCTGGCACTGCTGGCGGTGGTAACGGCATAACTGGGAGCTAGCGTGGCGAAAGTCGCGGCTATGGTGTGATTGGCATAGAGCGGGTCAAATGTATAGGAGTTGACTGATCCGACCGAGACCCCGTCCACCTTCACGTCCAGTATGAATTTACCGGCATCCGGTGTGATCGTGTATAAGGCGGTTTTCCGTTTCAGATAGGTGGTGGCATCGGCCGGACTGATGCTACCGCCGGTTGCTGCAGTTGCTGTAACGGTATATTTGGCAGTCACGTCATCCACATAGAACGGGGACGCGGGCAGGCCGTCTTTGTTATAGAGATTGCAGCCCACGGGGTTTTGCCAACAGGCGTAGGCGACCCTGGTTGGGGTAGTGACCGAGGGTGAAGAAACCACGACGGTATTGCCGACGATGGTGGCGGTGGCGGCATACCAAGTTCCGCTGGCGGCTGCTATGGAGAATTTTTGGAGGGTACCACCCACCACTTCGGCGGTGGGTAGATAGGGAGTTTTTGAGCCGACCATCAAGCCGCTGCCGAGGTGGTCGAACGTACAAACCAGGGTGTTGCCAGAGACGGTGACATTTTTCAGGATAGGGCCGCTGGTTTCGGTGATGGTGCGGCCATAATCATACTTGAGCGCCCACAACGCCAGGCGTTCGCCCAGATCCAGCTTGTCGAGTGGATGCATATCCGCCGAATCCCCGATATCCAATGCCGAGGCCATTCCGGCATGGGGTATGGCCATCGCGTTGGCCTGTTGGATCCTTGTATCGGCATCCCAACCGCCTGTAATCAGCACCGGGGTGGCATCCGTCGGGAGGGTTCCCCAATTCGCCAATTGCACGAAGTAAAATGCAAAATCATCCATGCCTAACATCCGTTTGTACCCTTGGGCCAGCGCCTTCATTTTAAGGTAATAGCTATCTACGGATTGGGTGGTGCTCTCGCTATTTTCGCCCTGATACCACACCAGGCCCTTGGCTGGCATCGGAGAATATGGATAGACCATGCCATTGAATAGCGAGAACGGACCCCATGGCAAAATACTCTGCGTGTAGAGCGGTGCCAACACAGGTATATCCGCGGCTCCCTCGGGGGCCAGCCATGGATCGATGCGAGTGCCGCCCACCGATGACACACACAGCCCAATGGGAATTGCCGAACTTTGATCCTGACATATCTTGCGGCCAAAGTAGAAGGCTACCGCCGAGAAACCCGAGGCGCTGCTCGGACTGCACACCGTCCAACTCCCGCTGGTAGTCGCGAGTGGCAAATCCGAGGTCACTAGCGGCGCACTGAACTGGCGCAGCACCGGATAATTTGCACTGTCGATATCCACCTGGCGATTGCACCCGCCCAAGCCGAAGGCCATGTTCGATTGGCCGCTGCAAATCCATACATCGCCGACCACCACATTGCCCATGGTCACGGTGTTGGCACCGGTCTCGGTGGCAGTCAAGTTCCCGCCAGATGCGTTGGCTACCATGGCATCGAGTATCACCTGCCAGTTGCCAAACGCATCCGAGGTGGTTGTTTTGGTCTGGCCATTGAACGTCACGGAGATACCTTTGCTAGAGGTCGCAATTCCGGACACGGGTACCGGCTTGCCGCGTTGCAGCACCATATTGTTGCCAAACAACGGGGCCAGCGCGACGGTGGCACCGGCCTGCGGCAAAGCGGTAGCTATTAGCATAAACGGGAGTAGGAAACGTGGGATGTTCATAGGTTCTAGTTAGGTTGTTGGGCCAGCAGTGATGTGGGTTTGTGGAGGCGGCAAGCCGCTGCGGTGCTCTGGAATGATCGCGGCAGCGGGTGGCACAGCAAGGGGATTTGCTGCTCATTTTGCGAATCAATTGGCCATTACGCGAAAGTGCTTTTGAGCAACAGAACCCGCGCCGCCTGCGCCGGGTGTGGAATCGGGAGTAACTTTTGCTAGAAGGCTCCGGGCAGGGATGCCCGGGCCACGTGGCGCGGGCATCCTGCCCGCATGGCCCA
>JBAXOP010000026.1:0-28276 GCA_037133195.1 Verrucomicrobiota bacterium
CACCAAGAGCGGCTCGGTCGCCCGGTCCTTCGAGTTAATTGTCCAAGAGCAAATGCAGCGTTCTCTAACTGATCCGATGCTAGGCCGCAATGCCGCACTGGCGCTCGGCTGGGCCAACGGACTGCGGCTCATCCAGCGGATGGCGGCCAACGCACGTTATTTCACCGACAGTTCATCAAAAATCCCGCTGGACGTGGGGCAAGGCAACGCGGCGGCGGGCATGTGCATTGATTTCTATGGGCGATCCTACGCCGCTGAACTCACCACCCGCGACGGCTCGCCACGAGTCGTGTGGAGCGCCCCCATCGGCGGCTCCACCCTCAGCGCCGATCCGGTGGGCGTACTGAAAGGAGCACCCAGCCCCGAACTGGCCCAGGCGTTCGTCGAATTTTGCCTCAGTGAGCAGGGGCAGACGCTGTGGCTTGGCAAGCCGGGCAGCCCCGGCGGCCCACGCGATCGGGAGCTGTATCGCATGCCTATCCGCAAAGATATCTATACGCCGGCGAATCTGATAAATGCAACCCAGCCGGCTCTCAATCCCTACGCCGCAGATGGCAACCTGACCTATCAGCGAGAACTTACCGGCTCCTCCTTCAACACGTTGCGTCAATTGGTTAGGATCATGTGTATAGACTCCCACGAGGAAATGAAAAGCGCTTGGCGGGCGCTCATCGCGGCGGGCATGCCGACGGATGCACTGGCAGTGTTTGCCGACGTGTCGCGGATTTCCTACGCCGCCTGCGGCAAGGGCGATGCGGAATTGGACAGCGGTGATGCGTTGCGGGCCGAGGCACGCGCCGAGGCACTGGCTGCCAAATTCCGCGCCAATTACCGCAAGGCCGCGGCGATGGCGCGGGACGGTTATTAGTTCACAGTTCCTGAAATCATCACTCCGAATCGCCCGGGGCCATGAGACCTCAGTTTTGCTTCGGCACATCCGGCGTTTTCATCTTGGCCGCATGATCCAAAACCCACTGGAGCTTGCGCTTTTGAAAACAGTGGCCATTTCTCGGCAGGACCCAGCAATCCCAGGACGCTCAGTTCGATCGCGCGGGTTTTGTCCGCCAGCCCGTCGCGCGTCGTGATGGGTAGTGCCATCACCTGGATCACGGTAGGAACGTCGCTATACCGCCGCCTGATCAAGCTGCTCGGGCGAAATCGCCAGTTTCGCACGGCACGCATGCATCAACTGGAATGCCAGCCGGCATGTCTGATCGTGGCGCAGCATGGCTTGCAACAAGCGCCGGACCACTGGCACCCGTTGCGCATCGCGTTGCGAATTATACCTTACCGAGTAGGCGTGCGGAAGTGAGGACGGAATGGGGGATATTAAATGTTGGCTTGGAAGAGGGCTGCGCTCGGGGTATGCTCACGCCGTGAGTCGCTTCTTTAACACCGCCGGGCCCTGCGTGGCGGGCAAACATTACCTGATCGCCTCCGCCAAGCGCCTACACGAGGTGAGCAACCTGATCAGCCGCGAGCAGTACTTCATGATCCATGCCGCACGCCAAAGCGGCAAGACAACGCTGCTGCTCGACCAGCGTCATTACAGGGTGACAGATAAAAAGATTGTAACGGTCACAGACCGCCGCAAGGCGTGCCGCATTCATGCCTGCTCTTGTCTTGGCTCTTGGGTCTCTCTGCCATGAACCGCCGCGCCGCCATTTTTCTAGCAATCATCACCAGCCTGCTGCTGGCGGTGTTTTTCCTATTTCCGGCGTGGATGGTGCTCAAGCAAGCATTTGAAGGTCACCGCGCGGATGGCACGGCATTTTTCACGCTGGAGTTTCTCGGCATGGTGTTGCGCGATCCGATCTATCAGGAAGGACTGATCAACGCGCTGATGCTAGGCGTCGCCAGTACCGTGGCGAGCCTTCTCATAGCGATGCCGCTGGCGCTGGTGAGCCAGCGGTTTGAGTATCCCGGAAAAAGCGTGTTAGGCGTACTGGTGCTCGCGCCGTTGATTCTACCCCCGTTTGTCGGCGCGGTGGGCATCAAACAAATTCTCGGCAGCCAAGGGGCGCTTAACGCATTGCTCGTCCGGTTAGCTGCGATGGATGCGCAGTTGCCCTACGACTGGCTGGCGCACGGTCGCTTTGGAGGCATTATAGCGATGAACGCGCTGCATCTCTATCCCATACTTTACCTCAACATTGCCGCCGCACTGGCCAAGCTCGACCCTGCGCTGGAGCAGGCGGCACACAACCTCGGCTGTGCGCCGTGGAAACGGTTTTGGCGCATCACCCTACCGCTGACCATGCCCGGGGTGTTTGCCGGTGCGGCCATCGTGTTCATTTGGGCCTTCACCGAGCTGGGCGTGCCACTGGTATTCGACTACGCGCGGGTGGCCCCGGTACAAATTTTCGATGGCATCAAGGGGCTCGATAAAAACCCTCTGCCCTACGCTCTAAGCGCCATTCTGCTGCTCATCGCTATGGTCGTATTCGGCCTATCAAAATGGACTGTAGGCAGCACCCGCCTCGGCGCCGCGCCACGGCCACAGGGGCGCTCCGGCGTACTGCGCTGCGGGCGCTGGCAAGCAGCCGCCTGCACGGCATTGTTTACGGGGATAAGCGCGCTGGCATTGCTGCCGCACCTCGGGGTGGTGTTATTGTCGGTGGCGAGGCGCTGGTATGGCACGATCCTGCCAGAGCAACTCACCCTTCACCATTACCTCGAGGCCCTCGGCAACGGGCTGGTCGTGCCATCTATCCACAACAGCCTGCTCTATGCCGGTACGGCCACCTTGTTAGCCATGGGCTGCGGGCTGGCGGTGGCCTGGGTGGTGGTGCGCTCCGACCTGCGTTGCCGCGGCTGGCTCGATGCACTGGTGATGTTGCCCTTGGCGGTGCCTGGGCTGGTGATGGCTTTTGGCTACCTCGCGCTGTCGCAGGAGGGCAAGGCGTTGCATTTTTTGATAGGCACGGGAGGCAGCCCGTTCATGCTGTTAGCCATCGCCTACGCCATTCGTCGGTTGCCCTACGTGGTGCGTGCAGCGGTGGCTGGCCTCCAACAAAGCAATCCGGCCTTAGAGGAGGCCGCCCGCACGCTCGGTGCCAGTCCGGCGCGGGTGTTACGCCGCATCGCCTTGCCGCTGATTGCCGGCAACCTAGCTGCGGGTGCCATCCTCGCCTTCGCATTTGCGATGTTAGAGGTCAGTGACAGTCTGATATTGGCCCAGCAAGCCCAACATTTCCCCATCACCAAGGCCCTCTATTCGCTGCTAGGCAGCCTCGGAAACGGCACTGAACTGGCCGCCGCGCTCGGTGTGTGGTCGATGGCTTTCCTAGCCACCTCGATCTTGGCGGCTGGGGTGCTAGGCGGCAAACGCGGTGCACTGTTCAAGCTATGAGTGGCGCTACCTGCCGATGCAACCCAACTCCGCGATGTGAACCATCTCGGCGGGATTCCCTGCGGCGAGTTTGCGCATGGCGCGGCCGCGGTGTACTTTCACGGTGATCAAGGCGAGATCGAGATGATCAGCGATTTCCTTGTTAAGCATACCCTCCACCACCAAGCGCACGATATCACGTTCGCGGGGCGTCAGGGAGGTGACGCGCACGCGGGCATCCGCGGCGAGAAATTCCCCCTGTCGATTGCTACGGGAGCGCTGCAATGCCAGCGCCACGGCATCCACCAACTCGGTCGGATCAAACGGCTTGGTCAGAAAGCCGTCGGCTCCGGCACGAATCGCATTGACCACCAACTGCACATTCCAGTGAGCGGTGAGAAACACCGTCGGAATGAACCACCCCCGACGTAACAATTCCCCGTGCACTTCCACGCCGGTCATGCCCTCGCCAAGCTGATTATCTAGCAATAAGCACGCTGGCACCCGCGGCATGCCGTTGCGGAACAACTCGTCGGGTTCCGCGTGCAACCTAACCTTATAGCCGTGGGCCGCGAGCAAGCGCTCCAAACCGGCACGTATGAACCGATCATCATCCAACACCAACACCGCATGTTCACCGTTCATTGAGACCTCCATTCTTTAAAGTTCTAACAAATGCAGTCATACAAACAGCGTTCTAGCACCCAATGACTTGAGCCACAAGATTTTTCTTCAAGTTTTCCTAATGATGGGTGGGGGCGGGTCAACCACGGCGGGCAGGCTGTCCAGTGCGGCGGCGGAAATCATGACTCCGGCATGGTCGCAAAGCATCGGCTCCCCCGGCTTTGGCTGCCAGGGCCAGGGATCGAACCCGCCCGCTTTCCCGGTTTGGCCACCAACGAGGCATGGTGCCTGGAGCTGGCCCGCCAACTCGGACTGGATGCGGCGCATGCTTGGTCGATTCTCATCGGCAAAACCGCGTGTCTCATCGTGAAACGCTACGACCGGCAGGCCTCGGATGGTAACCCACCACGATGTTTGCATCAGGAAGACTTCTGCCAGGCCATGGGATTCCCGCCAAACCGCAAATACCAACAGGAGGGCGGGCCTTCACTGCAGGATTGTTTTGCCCTGATCCGCGAGTGGTCATCGGCACCGGTCCTCGACATCCTCCGCCTCCTCGATGCGCTCATCCTCGCGGTACTACCGGCAACGCGGGACGCCCACGCAACCAACCTGTGCTCAAAAATGACCGAAGCCATCCGCCACGGGCAATCTCCCGCCGATGCCCGACCCGGCAAGGCAGCCCGGCAAGGCAGCCCGGCAAATACATCCTGCCCCGGGCCGAAAGAATCCTGCGGCTCATCGACAAGGCGCGCTGACGCCTGACTGACGGCCCCCATGGTTGCTGTTTACTGTACAACGGGCGTGGAGCATAGGAGATTCGAACTCCTGACCTTCTCATTGCGAACGAGACGCTCTACCAACTGAGCTAATGCCCCGGTGCGGCGGCGAGCCAATTGAGGCTGGCCTTGCGGAACAATGCAAGTGGGAAATGCCCCAACAAGGAGAAATGAGCAAGCTGGTGCCAAAAAATTCACAAGTCTTAACAAAGTTTTGCAAAGCGGGAGGGGCTGGGTATAATTGCGGCATGAGACCGGTTTTCCACGCCCTCGGGGTTCTTGTCGTTCTGCTTTCGCTCAATGCCTGCCAGACGACCACCAGCAAGCAACAGCCGAACGTCGGCCCATTTGACAGCCACGGGCGTTACGTTGAAGCGTGGGCGGACGATCCGTCGAAGTGGCGGCCGTACACGCCGAAAGACGTGGAGGGGGATCCGCCCAAGATAGCGAAGAACGAACAACCCCTGGACAACTCGGTACCGCTGGCCACCAACCAATCACCCACGACACAGGTGACTCCCATTCGCAGCGGGGCCAATTCCACCCGCCCCCCGGCACGCAATTCCACATCCAAGACCAAGGCCGAAGCGGAGCGAACGGCAGCCAAAACGACCTCCAAACCCAAGACTGGAAGCACTCAGACGGCGAAGAAATCCACCAAGTCCAAGGCGGATACCGAGCCGACAGCGAAAAAATCGACCAAATCCAAGGCGGATACCGAGCCGACAGCGAAAAAGTCCACCAATTCAAAAACCAGTACGGGGACAGGCACGAAAAGCAAGAGTTCGGGAACCCGCCACACGGTCAAGCCCGGGGATTCCCTATACACCCTAGCGGCGAAGTACGGCACCACAGTGAGCGCGCTGAGGGCGGCTAACGGGATATCCGGCAACACGATCCGGGACGGCAAAACCCTGGTGATTCCAGCCCGCAAGTGAGGATTATGTACTTGCCCAAAAGCGTGACCCAGCGGACGCTGCGCCGGTGATTTCGCCTGCGGCAGTCATCATTTCGGTCTTGCCGGTCTATCTGCTCATGGTGGCAGGGGCTGGGCTGCGCAAGGCCGGGGTATTGCGCCATGAGCACGACGCCGGAGCGATGCAGGTGGTTTACTCGGTGATGTTGCCGTGTTTTATCCTCGATCAAATCCTCGGTGCCGAGGTGCTGCGCAGCGGCGCGGTAGTCGCCTGGGGCATCGCGCTGGGTTTCGGCCTGCTTCTGAGCGGAATGCTCACGGCATGGGCCATGGCGCAGATCATGGGACTGAAACGCGGCACGGGGCTGCGCACATTCACGGTTGCCGCCGGTTGCCAAAATTATGGTTTCACCGCCATCCCGGTGCTCTCGATCCTTTGGGGCAGCAGCGCCTGTGCCATGCTTTTCGTCCACAACATCGGCGTGGAAGCAGCCATGTGGTCGCTGGGCGTCATGATTATCAGCGGCCAGAGCAGCGTGCCTTGGCGCAAGCTGGTCAACGGCCCGATCCTCGCCGTGAGCCTCGGCTTGTTGCTGGTGGCCCTCGGTCTGGACCGGCCGGTCAGCGGCCCGCTGCATTACGCGGCCGACCCGCTGCGCAAAGTCATCAGTCTGCTCGGGGTCGGGGCGTTTCCGGTGGCTATTCTGATCACCGGAGCGACCATGGTGGGATTTGCGGAAAAGGAAAAACCGTGTTGGAAAATCATTGGCGGCGCGGTGGTGGTGCGCTTGCTGCTGGCACCAGTGATCATATTGGCGGCTGCGAAGTACCTGCCGCTGGTGGTGGAATTGCGCCAAGTACTCGTGGTGCAGGCTGCGATGCCCGCCGCCATGACCCCGATTATGCTGGCACGGATGTATGGCGGGCGCCCGTCCGTTGCGGTGCATGTGGTGCTCGCCACCACGCTGGGTAGCTTGTTATCGCTGCCATGGATCATTTTCTGGGGGATCGAGTGGATCGGACTAAAACCGTTGTTGCCATAACCCGTAGGTCGGTGTCTAATCTTCGTCGAATGGAAATTAAATCGCGAATTGGCGGACCGAACGCCGGGCGAGTGCTCCTGTTGCTGGGGGCACTGGTGCTGCTGGTAGCTGGATTGAAGGCAGCTCAGGGATTTTTCCTGCCCATCCTGCTGGCATTTTTTGTGGCAACTGTAAGTTTGCCGATCACCAATTGGCTTTGCCGCAAGAAAGTACCGAGGGCCATTGCGGTGTTACTGACCGTATTGGTTGATTTTGCCTTCATCGTGGGGGTCATTCTGCTGGCCGTGACGATGGTGGACGAGTTGCAGGTGAAATGGAACACGAAGTATGCCACGGAAATGTCCTCGCGGGTGCAGAGTGTCTCCGGCTCGCTGGCAAAAACCCTGGATTCATGGGGTGTCCAAGATGCCGATACGAAAATCCACACCGCCGTAGTCACCAACCTGGATAACCTCCAAAACATCCGCTTTGAAAAAATCTGGGATGTTGGCACCGGGCTGCTCGGACACTTGGTGGGGTTTTTCGGCACCTTTCTGGTGGTGCTGATCCTAACTGTTTTCATGCTGGCTGAGGCGAAAATGTTCGGGCAACGCCTGGAAGCCATCAGTCTGGCGCGGGGGCCGAACATTGCGCGCATGCTCAGCGCCACCAGAGACATCCAACGCTATCTGGCGATCAAAACGGTCATCAGCTTGGCCACCGGCTTTCTGGCCGGGCTGCTGTGCTGGGCCGCTGGCTTGGATTTTTTCGTGTTGTGGGGGATTTTGGCGTACGCGCTGCATTACATTCCGGTGATCGGCTCGATCATTGCCGGAATTCCGCCGGCGCTGTTGGCGCTCATTTTGTTCGGCGTACCCGATGCAGTGGTGGTAGCTGGCGGCTATCTGCTGATTAACAATTTCCTCGGCAACGTCGTGGAGCCATTGTTGGTGGGCCGGCGTTTCGGTATTTCCACCTTGGTCGTATTGGTTTCGGTGATGTTCTGGGGTTGGGTGTGGGGGCCACTAGGCATGCTGCTGGCGGTGCCCATCACGATGATGCTCAAGGTGGTACTGGATGGCAGCGACGAATTCCGTTGGATCAGCGTGGCCATTTCCGCCAATCACGCCCCCGCCACGGTGGTTAAGAAACTCATGGAATCTGTGCCCCCGCAAGACCCATCCCCTCCCGCCGTGCCGGAATCGCCAGACCGCGCCAAAGGCCCAACGCTCACCGGCACCGCCTGAGCAGAGATTTAGAAGGGCTCGCTCAGAAACTCTTCCGAGTATCTTGGCTGTTACAGGCGCCGGGCAGCATGCCCGCGCCACGTGGTCCGGGCATCCTGCCCGGCGGACCATGGGGAGAGAATGCGTCGGCGCTTGGCGCGGGGGCATTCGCAGCGCATGGGCGCTTGCGGGCAGCATGCCCGCGCCACGTGGTCCGGGCATCCTGCCCGGCCCCTAAAAACAAAAGTAACTCCCGATTCCACACCCAGCACTGCGCGGGTACGGGTGCTAAGCAGTAACAAACAAAGCAGGAAAAATCTCTTTTTTGCTCGTCGCCTGCCCCTTGGATCCCCCACCCTGCCGCCGCAATGCTCAAAGCCGGAATCGTAGGTCTACCAAATGTCGGAAAATCCACCCTCTTCAACGCCGTCACCCGCACCCGTAAGGCGGAAGCGGCAAATTATCCATTTTGCACGATCGATCCGAACATCGGCATCGTCAGCGTGCCAGATCCGCGCCTCGCGGTGATCTCAAAAATCTCTGGCTCCCACCGACTGGTGCCTACGGCCATCGAGTTCGTCGATATCGCAGGGCTGGTCAAAGGCGCCTCAGAAGGCGCCGGACTAGGAAACCAATTCCTCGCCACCATCCGCGAAACCGACGCCATCGTCCAGGTCGTGCGCTGCTTTGAAAATGACGATATCATCCATGAACTCGGCACCGTCGATCCAGTCCGCGATATCGAAATCATCAACTCCGAATTGATCCTCGCCGACCTCGCAGCCCTCGAAAAACGCCGCGTATCCCGCGAAAAAAAGGCCAAGGGCGGCGACAAGGACGCCCGCCGCGAAGTCGAATTGATCGACTTGCTGCTGCCCCACCTCGACCAAGGCAAGCCAGCACTCACGCTGGAATTCAGCGACGAGGACAGGCCGCTGGTGCGAGACTTTTTCCTACTTTCGGCCAAGCGCACGATCTACGCCTGCAACGTGGCCGAAAACGAGCTGGCTGCCGCGCTGGCCGACCCAGACAGCCACTCGCAAGTTGCCAAGGTACGGCGTTTTGCCGCGGAGCACAGCGGCTCGGAGGCGGTGGTCATTTCCGCCCGCATCGAAGAGGAACTCAGTGATCTGCCACCCGAGGAAGCCGCAGAATTCCTCGCCGATATGGGCGTGAGCGACTCCGGCGTCTCCGGCCTGATCGGCGCGGTCTATCATTTACTCGGCTTGCGCACCTACCTCACCACCGGGGTGCAGGAGTCCCGCGCCTGGACCATCACCGCCGGCGACAAAGCCCCCGCCGCCGCCGGGGTTATCCACAGTGATTTCGAGCGCGGTTTCATCGCCGCGGAAATTGTCCACTACGACGATCTGGTCGCCGCGGGCAGTAAAGCCGCCGCCAAGGTGGCCGGCAAGGTGCGCATCGAAGGCAAGGAATACGTCGTCAAGGATGGTGATGTGATCGACTTCCGCTTCAACGTGTGACCTTAGGAGACTCCTTTCGTTTGCCATGAGTTGAGTCATGTTCACACGGCACTTGGCAAGTGTCGTTCCTAGGCTATCATGCGTGCCATGCGCATCATTTCTCTCCTGTTTCTGTGTCTCGGATTATCTGCGGCAGCCGCGCCGGATGGCGATAAACCTACCGAAGCCACCAAAACCGAAACCGCGGCGGACAAGCTGTCGGCCCCGCAAGTTCGCGAAGCGTCAGTGCTGATAGCCGGGAAAAAGATTCCCTACAAGGTTACGGTGGCAAAAATCCGCCTTGAGCAAGATGACGGCAAGCCGCGGGCATCGATTTTTCACGTGAGCTACGAGCGGACGGACGTGCCGGATGCGGCCAGCCGCCCGGTGCTGTTTGCGTTCAACGGCGGGCCGGGCTCATCGGCAGTGTGGCTGCACCTCGGTGCCCTGGGACCCAAACGCGTCGAGATGCCCGGCGACGGCACCCAAGCCCCCAGCCCGCCTGCGCGCGTGGTCGATAACCCGCTGAGCATCCTCGACGTGTGCGATCTGGTGTTTATCGATCCGGTATCAACCGGCTACAGCCGCGTCGAAAAAGACACCAAACCGGAAGATTTCCACGGTTTGAATGAAGACATCGAGTCGGTGGGCGATTTCATCCGCCGCTGGATCACCGAGCATGAGCGCTGGTCGGCCCCCAAGTACCTGCTAGGCGAATCATACGGCGGGGTCCGCGCCGCCGGCCTGGCAAATCATCTCCAATCGCGTTTCGGCATGAGCCTCAACGGCGTGGTAATGCTCTCCACCCTGCTGGATTTTTCCACCCTCCAAACATCCGGCGGCAACGATCTGGGGTACCTGGTGTATTTGCCATCATTCACCGGCGTGGCCCATTTCCACCATAAAATCACCGGCGACCGCGATGCACTGGTGCGCGAGTGTACCGACTTTGCCTTCGGTGAGTACGCCACCGCTCTGCTCAAAGGTAACTCGTTAGATGAAAAATCCCGTAACGCCCTCGCCACCAAGCTGGCCCACTTCACCGGCATCGATGCGGCAATCTGGCTGAGTCACGACTTGCGGCTGGACTCAACATTTTTCCGCGCCGAATTGCTACGTAAGGAAGGCAAAGTGATCGGGCGCTTTGATGCCCGCGTCGCATGGGATACGGCCGACCAAGCAGCGCAAGCACCCGATTGTGATCCCTCATACGAATTGGCCTACGGGGCCTTCGCTACGGCGATGCTCGACTATCTAGGCCGCGATCTTGGCTACAAGGAAGACCGCCCGTATGAAGTGCTCACCGGCAAAGTGAATCCCTGGCGCTGGGATGCGAACAATGCCATCGTCAACGTCAGCGGTCGCCTCGGCAACGCCATGCGCGACAACCCCCATCTGCGCGTGCTGGTGATGGCCGGCTACACCGATCTGGCCACCCCCCCGGAAGGAGTTGCCTATTCGCTGCGGCACTTGTTGGAGATGCCGCCCGCAACCCGCAGTAACATTCTAACCGCCAGGTTCGACGGCGGCCACATGTTCTATCTCAATCCACCGGATCTGGCAAAAGCGCGCACGGATCTGGTGAAATTCATCACCTCCGGCAAGCAATGGCGTGAGTGATCCCTTAACCCAGCTTGAGGGGTGCCCAGCCTTGGCGATATGTCTTGTTGAGATAACGGTTGGCCTCGTCGCTGTTGGTGAATTTCATCTGGCTGGCATCATATTCGAGCTTCTCGCCGAGCTTGCCGACGCGCAGGGCGATATTCCCTAGCAAGATAGCCTCAGTGAACGGGGCGGCGTAGGTGAAATTGGAGCCGGGGTGCTTCCAGTCTTTGTCACCGACGCAAGAGTGGCGCCAATCACAATACTGGCCGTAATCGCCGCTGCCATCAGGGTTGCGCTCGAGAAGTTGCGGCGGTTTGCCCACGGATTCCTCACCCGGCCCGGTGACCACATGCGGGCTGTCGCCATAGTCGCCCTGAATGAGCAGATCAGCCTTGGAACCGAAATAGACGTTGCCACTTTGCGGCATGCGCTTGCTAGCCTCGAGTTTTGCCGGGCGGCGGACGCGCTCGAGTGCGGGCACTTCCTTGCCATCCTTGAGCAATTTCCCCTCATACCAATAGATGGTGAGTTCGGGGCGGGGTTTGCCATTGGGCAATTTACCTGCGGGAAAAACCCAGCGGAAAATTGCACCGGAGGGGAACATATCGGCGGAGTGCTTATAGATTTCGAGCACCTCGACGCTCTTGGGCGTACCGGGATTCATCGACCAGAAAATACTGTCCATCGTGTGGCAAGCCATATCGGCGAGCGCTCCCCCTCCAAAGTCATAGAAGCCGCGCCACTTGAAGTCATGATACGTTCCATTCTTGTAGGGGCGCACCGGTGCCGCCCCAAGCCACAAGTCCCAGTTGACGTTGGCTGGCACCGGATCCTCACCCTCCGGCCGCGGTCCACCTTGGGGCCAGATCGGACGGTTAGTGACACAATGGATTTCCGACACATCCCCGAGAAACCCGCCATTGACGTATTCATAGATGATGCGGTTGCCTTCGCCGGAGTGCCCCTGGTTGCCCATCTGTGTTGCCACCTTGAATTTTTCCACGCCCAATTTGAGTTGGCGGGCTTCCCACACCGTATGCACCAACGGCTTCTGCGTGTAGCAATGCTTGCCTGCCGACATCGCTATGGCGGTCGGCTGATAGTGGCTGTGGTCCGGTGTGGCTACCATCACCGCATCAAAATTTTTCATTTCCTTGTCAAACATCACGCGGTAGTCCTGATAAAATTTGGAACCCGGCCAAGTAGCCGGTGCGATGCCCTGGCGGTTGCTATCAATGTCGCAGTGGGCCACGACGAGGTCGCCGGCCTTTTTCACACAATTGAGATGTTCGCCACCTTTGCCGCCGGTGCCGATGATGGCCAGGCGCAATTTGTCGCCCTTATTCTGGGCGTGGAGGATATTGCAGCCGAACTGGCTGGTCAGGATGACGCCGGTGGTGGATTTGAGAAATGATCTGCGACTGATTTGTGGATTCATTAGGGATAAGGTTGGTTTGTTTTACGGGAAGCTCCTCGGAACGGTGCGAATTACTCATTTCCAGCCATGACTGACAACACAATTCGACGCTCAATTCGTCATCCTCACTCCACAGTCGCTAGGCTCCCTGATGCCGAAAACTCAGGAAAAATTTGCCGCTAGGAAAATTCGAGCTTGCGTCGGCCCGATTTCTCCCCTATTCATCCGCTTCAGACCGCCTGTGAGTGACCGACGAACCGGCTTCGTTGGGCATTCGCCAGCGAGCCATCGGCAGCCAGCCACCTCATGATTTTTCCGAAACGATCCATACTAAGAACTCCCGACTCCACTCGTAATGAGCGGTCAGGGATTGCCGTCACCCATCCATGACCTTGGCGTTTGGTTCATCGTTTCATATCCCTCTTCGCACTGGTATCGTGCGGCGGCTTGCCCCGCTTGCACCCCTGTGCGTCGCATCCACCCACCGGAGGACATCGCCATAGCTAAGCCACAAAGAGACCAAAACAGGGGTCGTTTCCGCGACATGACGCGGATCAATGACCGAATCCGCGCCCCAAAAGTCCGCGTCATCCTTGCCTCCGGCGAGCAACTCGGCGTGATGAGTTCCCGTGAAGCAATGGCTAGGGCCATCGCCATGGGCCTCGACCTCGTCGAAATCGCCGGCCAAGTGGACCCGCCTGTCTGCAAGATCATCGATTACGGGAAATATAAGTACGAGCAAGCCAAGCTCAAAAAACAAAAGTCCAAAAGTGCGACCCGCATGAAGGAAGTAAAATTCCGGGTTGTCACCGGCCAGCACGACTACAACATCAAGCTCGGGCGAGCCGAGGGATTTCTTGACGGCAACCACAAGGTGCGTTTCGTACTCCAATTCAAGGGGCGCGAAAACGCTCACAAGGACCTCGGATTTGTCGCTCTCAATCGCATCATTGAGGACCTCAAGACCATGGCACAGGTCGATCAACCACCGCGCCTCAACGGCCGCGCCGTGGCCATGATCCTCTCACCGCTGCCCCAACACCAGCGCAAGCGCAAGTTCCACCTCTTCCACGGCGAACTCATGGAGGAAGACGACTTCGAGGAAGACGAAACCGCGGAGGACGAGGAAGTCCCGGATGAAGTCATCGAAACTACCGCCGAGCAAACCGCGCCGGAAACGTCGGCCATGGAAACAAGCCAATAGCGGGTAAGTCCATCTTCTCTCCGCTTGGAATTTCGGGCTTGCTAGTTAGCACTTCTCCCGCCCCATGCTCTATCTGTTTGATATAGATGGCACGTTGATAGATACCGGAGGGGCCGGGATGCGGGCGCTGCAGGAGGCGACGCGGGAGATTTTCGGGGCGAGCGGACCGGAGTTGGATCTAGCAGGAAGCACGGATCGGGGCATCGCCGAGGTCATTCACGCGCATTTTGGCATCACCCCGGACACCCGCCTCATCGAGGGATTTTTCGCTGCCTATCATCTCAAACTCCACTGGCATCTGGCCCACAGCTCACCAAGCGGCCGGGTGCTAGCCGGCGTGCCGGAGGTGCTGGCGGCCTTGGCACGGCGGCCCGCTGCCACCCTCGGCTTGCTCACTGGCAACACCGCCGCCGGTGCTGCCGCCAAGTTGCGCCACTTCAAGTTAGATGGTTATTTTGCCTTCGGCGCGTTCGGCGGCGAGCATGCGCAGCGCAACCAGCTTGGGCCGCTCGCGCTGCAACGCGCTGCAGTGCATGCCGGCCACCCGTTCACTGCGGCCCAAACCCTGGTCATCGGCGACACCCCCAAGGACATTGCCTGCGCTCATGCCATCGGTGCACGTTGCCTCGCCGTGGCCACCGGCCGCTTCTCCATCTCTGAACTAACAGACTCCGGCGCGGACCACGTCGTCGCGACTCTCGACGCCGCGTTAGAATGGCTCTAATTCGTTAGTTGCCCACAATAACGACCGATGATCCTAAAGAGGAAAATAGTCGGGCGCACATGGGTCTAATGAATGGGTAGCGGAAAAACGGATTGGAACCGATAGGTGCCGGAACCCACGGCATAGACGGCAGCCGAGCCTTCCATCCGTAGGAATTTGACGCCCTCTGCGACTGCTGCCAGCTTGCCGTTCTCGGTCACGCCGGCCTGATCCTTGGCCGGAACAAACACCGTCGCCGTCGTGTTGGCGGGAAGTGTCACCTCCATGGTTAGCTTATCTCCCTCACGTTGCCAATTGCTGACGATGCGGCCATACAAGGAATCATGATGAGCCTTTACCCAGGTGAGATCACCTAGCGGCTGAGGTTTGATGATAATGTGCTTGAAACCCGGCACGAGCGGGTCGTAGTTGATTCCAGCTAGCGTTTGATAGAACCAAGCGTCGAGGTTTCCGGAAAGAATTGACAGCGCCTCGCTGTTCATGCCACCGCCTTGGGTATCGCAATCCCAGCGCTCCCAAATCGTGGTGGCTCCTTTACCGATCATATAGCCCCAACTCGGCCGCGTCGTCTGCATGGCAATGGTATAGCCAACATCGGGCCGGCCTATATCCGTCAGCGTCTGCATCAACCACTGCATACCGATCAAACCAACGGTTAGTTTCCCGTGGTTTTTGACCAGAATATTGTCGATGAGCCGTGTTACAATCGCATCGTGCATTGTCGGCGGCACCAGTCCAAACTTCAAGGCCAGGACATAAGCACACTGGGTGTCACCCGCATAGGTACCAGCAACTGGATCCAGAAATTTGCGGTTGAATCCGTCTTTGACCTTTTCCCCGAGCGCCGCAAACACTTTCTCATCATCTGGTTTGCCAAGAAGCTTGGCCAAGCGCGCCGCAATACGGCAATTATTGAAATAATAGGCAGTAGAGAGCAACGGCATGGCGGTATTGCCCATTGCTTTGCCACCTTGATCCATCGTTGACGCATCACACCAATCACCATAGCTATCCTGGCTAACCGTGTAATCGGGCTCCAGCCGCTGCCGATGGAACTCCATCCATTTCTTGATGGTTGCATAGTTGACTTCCAGTGCGCGGCGGTCGCCGTAAAAGTCAAACAACCATTCGGGGATGATCGTAATGACGCTGGGCCATAGCACGCCGCTTCCCCAGTCCCAAAAATTGGGAGATATATCACCGATGCTGCCATCGCCGCGTTGATCCAACCTGATATCGCCCAGCCATTTGGAATAGAACGCTGCCACACCCATGTTAAACGCGTCGCTCTCCGCATCTTTGGCCGGATCCCCGAGCCAGCCCTGCCGCTCATCACGATCAGGATCCAGCGGCACCCCATGCCGCTTGTACATGCGTGCGCCCCAAAGAACATTCCGGTGTATCTTGCTGAGCAGCGGATTGGAACATTCGAATGCGCCCACGTTGGCCACATCCGTACTAACCACTAATCCCTCAAATTGGTCAGCACTCGGTTTAGCGGGCCAACCGGTGACCTGAATGCGCCGCATCCCCTGTCCCCTCAGCGACGGGCACCACGTCTCCTCGCCCTGGCCTTTGAGAATGTAAATATCCGTGCAATTGGCATTGCGGTTGTCCGCAGTCTTCAAGGAGCCATCACTCTTGAGGCTGTAGGCTGCGCTCAAGCTAATCACGGTTCCCGCCGGACCGCTGACTTTGATGCGCACTTGCCCGTAAAAGGCCTGCCCGAAATCCACCATCCACACGCCGGGTTTGGATTCCACCAACGCAACCGGCTTTAAAACCTCGCGAACTCTGTTAGGCTCAACCGTCTGCGCCACCAACTGGCCTTTCGGCCCATCCACAAGGCCAACATCACGCCATTTGGACTCATCGAAACCGACCGCATCCCAGCCCGGCATTTCTTTCCTAGCATCATATTCCTCGCCATCGTATTCATTGTTGGCGATGATTGGACCATTGGTGGTGGCGTGCCACTGCCCGTCGCTCAGCCACTGCGCACGACTGCCATCCGCATATTCGAGTTCGATCTGGGCCAAGAGCCTGGGTGCACCGTAATCCTTATAGGCTGCCGGATTTGTCAGGCGCGGCGCTAGAAATCTCCCGTTGCCAAGCACTACCCCAACCACGTTAGCTCCCTTGGCTATGTTTTGAGTGATATCAAAAGCCACGTAACACGCACGCTTGTTATATTCCGTAAGAATAGGATCCATCAGGTGGTCGCCGATTTTTTTCCCGTTGATATGAAGGTCGAAGCAACCCAGACCGCAGACATAGGCCATGGCCCGCGTGACGGTCTTGGCAGCGACAAATTCCCTGCGCAGATAGCGGGCGGCAAGCCGGCGTTTTTCCGCATCTTTCGGATCCGTAGTGATATCCTGCATATCCAATCCTATCCACTTTGCCTGCCAGTCCGCCGCTGTGAGCAAGCCCATGGACCAATTTGCCGCGGCACTCCAGGACGTCGCCTTGCCGTCATTCAACCAACCACGCACTTTCCAATAACAATGTGTTCGAGACGCCAATGGCTTACCTGCATACTCGATCTGGTTGCTTTGGTCGGAGGCCACCTTGCCGCTGTCCCACAAATCTCCCTGGTCTTTGGCAAGGAGATCCGCCGTCGAGGCTACCAGCACCTGATAGGCGCTCTGTCTCTGTCCTCTAACATCTCTCTTCTGCCCTCCGGCCTCTGTCTTCTGTCCTCCGTCTGCAATCACCCACGACAGTCGCGGCTTGGCCACGTCGATACCTAGCGGGTCGCTGAGGTATTCGCAGTGAAGATTTTGCAACTCGGCGGCGGACGTTGGCAAGATGGCGCACAGTATCGCGCCAGCGGCAATCAGGCAAGCCGCAGAGCGGCGGGTGAAGGGGTGTTTCATGGGGTATTTTCCTCACAGATGATTCGGAAGCCTACGTTATAGACCGGTTGCCATGGACGGTAACCCAGGCGACTCGTCGAGGTCGAATGCAATGGACGGTCCGACCATGAACC
This sequence comes from Verrucomicrobiota bacterium, assembly GCA_037133195.1. Taxonomy (GTDB): domain Bacteria; phylum Verrucomicrobiota; class Verrucomicrobiia; order Verrucomicrobiales; family Akkermansiaceae; genus Luteolibacter. The sequence continues at coordinate 17,304 of JBAXOP010000026.1, forward strand.
GCCGCGCACGGCTTTGCGCTCAGGAGAAAAGTCACCGCTGGTCCATTCCCACACATTGCCAGACATATCACACAATCCCCATGCGTTAGGTGCGAACGAACCCACCGGCGCGGCGACGCGAAAGCCGTCATTGATCGAGTCAATGGCCGGTCGCCACGGAGGAACCCCACCGGACGGCAGGCCCCAACTGAACGTCGGCATGACTCGCAGCGTATGATCAGCCAGATTGGCGAATTTCGCAAAGTCAGTTGCTAGATCGCCAAACCAAAGGGGAGTAGTGGTACCAGCCCGGCACGCATATTCCCACTGCGCCTCTGTCGGCAATGTGCAAGACACGCCGGTTTTTTCAGTTAGCCAGTGGCAGAATGCATTCGCAGCGTTCCAAGAAACGCGCACGACCGGCTGTTTTGGACTGCTTGCGGAATAGCCGCGTTCAATTTCCTCGAATTGTAGGAAATCCCCGCGCTCTATGCGACTGTCATGTTTCGGATCGAAGCATGCGTATTGTTCGTTAGATAGTTCGCTGCGGCCCATCCAGAATGATTTGGCGATGGTGACACGTGTTGGGGCGCGGTTACCGCTGGGATCGCCCATTACAAACTCGCCCTTAGGAATGCGAACGAGATCCAACATGACACCGTTGCCAAGGTCAATCTGGCGTTGGAATTTGCCATTCCCGGCTTGGCGTCGCCGGGCTTCTGCGGCGTCAAACGGCCATCCGGCAACCTCGAGGCTGGCGACAGCCGGGATTGCTGGTGACTTGGCGGGAGGCTCGAACGCGATGGCCGCTGCCGGTCCGCTGATAGCCTCGGGATCCTCGTCGCGCTGGGCATAGCGAATCAACATCTCGCGGCGGCGCTCGCGCTGAGCTTTCACTTTCTCTGCACCAACAATCTCGGTCCAAGTCCCGTGTGCCGGTGTGTTGAGGTCAATCCATGTGGTTAGACGATCCCACGCCTCAACGTCGAGTTTCACCCCATGGTGACCGGCACGCAACAACTGCACCAATTCGGTGGTGTCGGCGCTGAATTCGCAAGGAGTAAGCAGGTGCATGTCACTCTCGATGGTGTGGCCGCGCACATATGAGCGCAACGCGAGATAGGCGGGCGTGAATTGCGTGCCGTTGTTATAGGTAGGATCGCCGGCTTTGGTATGAATCGGGGGCGCGGCGCGCAAATCCAACATGACCGGCTGACCGGGCGTGATTTTGCCATCATGGCAACCGACGCAAAACCGGTCGAGCACCGGTTGCACCTCGCGCACGAAGGAGAATCCGCGCTCCGGCCCATACCACGGGGTGATCACAGCCGGCGGCTTGAGCAGTGCCAAGCCCTTGGTGCCTGGCGGTGTTGAGTTCTGTTGGTCGTGGCAACCAATGCACGAAAGTGTCTCACCTGGCATCGCCGTCATCCAACTGCGCATGAGTTGCAGGGCCTGGCCGTTGCCATCGAGTGGTTGAATCGAGATCGGCGTGTTGGCAGGTACGCGGAACAACGCCGAGCCGTCGGCCTCGACTGGTACGGTGCCCATGATGCGTTTGACGTCCCACGGCCCGTCCAGGCCAACCCGGTTGATATGTCCGCCCATATCGTAATATGCAAAATGATAGGTGAACACCCGCAGTTGTTTGACTGAACCGCGTGGCACCCCAGCCAGGCCGGGACCGGCATAGATGTCGAGGATAGACACAAGCGCATCCTTGCGATCTGGTTGGACCTTCGAGGGCACCACCGGGGGGCGCTCGCGCGGACGCAGCGGGATCGGCTCCAACAGCGCATTGTTATCCGGGCTCTCGCTGATCAGCACGAGGTTATCGAAAACGTCGGCCAGATAGATGCCCCACTTGGAACCTGGCGTGGGCTTGGCGGCAACGATGAAATACTTATCATTAAGCGGCCATGGGTGCAGGTATTTCGGGAAACTAGCGTCCGTTAGGTGGTCCTGTATGATTGGCTTGATTTTTTTACCGCGGCCGGGGATCCGTTGGAGTGCGCCATCAGCCTCGAAGCGGCCCTGGGCGGTATCGAAGAGCACCAGTTCGCCGCTGCGTGCATCACCGTGATGGCCGCCGACCACAGCAAGGAACTGTGTGGCCGAGCCGGGAATGGGCCGCGCATAGAACATCGCATTGGGCCAGTACGAACCACTGCCGTAATATTCCTTCTGATCCGTGCCATCTGGATTCATATGAAACAAAATGCGCGAAAAGGCGTGTGGCAGATCAGTGTATTCCCAGCGTAGATAGAGCAAGCGCCCGTCGTTGAGAACGGTCGGGCACCAGTTGTGATCCTGATCGAAAGTCAGGCGGCGGATTGCTCCGGTCTTGCGATCCAACCGATATAGATTGGCCACATGCGAGGTTCCCAGCACACACGGCACCCCGGTGAATGCCGCTGTAGAACTGAAAATAATATTACCATCAGGCAGGTAGCAGGCATCGTAATTACTCACATCCGGCGCATTGATCAGAGGCAGGGGCTGAGGCTTGCCGCCATCGGCAGCCATCTCGAATACCTGCCAGCAACCGTCGTCACCCGGCATCGAAAAAAGCAGCCGTTGCGCGTCAAAATCCAAATCAACATCCCCGACAAAACGTCCGCCGTCGGGGCGGAACAACAATTGCAGTTTACCGTTTGGTCTAACCGGCGATAGACTCATGAGCTGGTTGTTGAAGCCATCTCTGGGAAGGCTCGAGTTGCCTTCCCAATTCTGCGGCAGACCGAGCTTGTTGGCATCCCGCTGGATCAGCAGCAGCCTATCAAAATCCAATAACGGGTTGGCCAGCAAGGCGTCACTTCGGAGCTTGGTCAAAGCGGCGGTGAATTCCTGGCTCGCGCCACTTACCGTCAAGCGGCGCTCAAGTTCTGACAAGCGCGTGGCAAACGCCTGGCCCTGTGGGTAGCGTGCTCCGCAGTTGGTGGTTAGATCCGTGATAGCCAGGCGCAGGCTCTGAAGTTGCGCGGCAGATTCCTCGCAGCGAACAGTGGCCGGGATTATGGCTAACGCCATCAATACAATACCAAGGGGCAGCCAGACGCGCATTTTCCAGCGGCAAGCCTGCAGCGATTCTAACGGTCTATGGATATAGGTTTTCACACGGCTTAGGCATACTCCAGGAATCTGGAAGTCCTTTCATTGATGAGGCCCATTCCATGTCATCGCAGATGGCGGGAGATTGGCGAACTATACAGCCCCAGCCAGCTCCAATCCTGGCCCCAAGCGTCACTCCGCTTTGTGGAACCTCAGCACCCGTTCGCCTTCGCGATAAACATTGAGCCGGTCCCGTGCGTGAATCTCCAAAAACGCCGGATCCTCGCGCAATGCCCGATGTTCGATTTCATAAGACTCACGTTCGGCCAGCATATCCTGCTCCCGCACGTTCGCCTGCGCCAATTGCGCTTCCAACTCCACCACCCGGCGCTGTTGCGGCACCGCAGTGGCCACCACCACAAAACCCACCGCCATGCACAATACCCAAAAAACCGCATGTCCTGCCCGTTGGAAGGCCCGTGTCCGAACCTCCAATCGTCTCACACTCTCAATTGCCAAACTGCGTCGTGCCATCTGCGCTGAACCTCTAAAACCAAAAAAACCGCCGATTGTCAACAAAACTTAGTTTTACTGCGTATTGAATGAAGAATGGAAAGGATGTCAAACTTTCTCTCCCAAAATACCAGGGAGAAAAATACAGCTAAGGGACCGGCGCGACTGCGGGCGCAGGAGGACCTTGGGGCACAGCTTGTTTGGCCAGGCCGATTTGGAAACGCTTGCCACCGTCGCGGGTGCACTGGACGTAGAACCAATAGTCGTTGCCCTCGCGGATGATGTCGCCATGGCTCAAGGTACCCTTGGCGAAATCCGGATTATTGATCTTGATGCGGCCGCAATCGGTGAACGGTTTTTTGAGGTCCAAGGTGGTGTAGGCCTTGTAATATTCGCCATTATTGGAGAAGCCGACGCAGCCGAACAACGTGTAAGTAGCGCCGTCCTTGACCACCACGCTGCCCTCGCCGACAGCGCCAGTGTCGACCGGCTCGGCCGACCAATCGAGCAGGTTAGTCGAGGTGACGTAAAAGATACAATCGCCGCCGGAGGTATAGAACAGATAATAGGTGCCATTTTCAAAGAAGATAAACGGGTCGTTGCACTTGCCCTTGTGCAACACCGGGTTGCCGGGATTCTTGGTCCAGTGGCGCAGATCCGTGGAGGTGGCATACCCGATTTCCACCGCCCGTTTGGGGTTTTTTCCCGCATAATACATATAATAGACACCGTCTTTGAATATCGGCTTGGCCGGCGCTTGCGGCCGTTCCTCATCCCATTCGCCGGGCTTGCCCTTGGGTATCGACAACCCCTGATAGGTCCAGGCCAGCCCGTCGGGCGACGTCGCATAATCAATGCGCGACTCGCCCTTGCCGCCGCAACCGCTGTCCTGCCACGGGTTGGCACTCGTATAATACATATAATAAGTATCCCCGACCTTGACCACCGACGGGTCCTTGGCCCAGTCGTCGTCCGGATCCCGATAGACCGGTAGCTCCGCCGTGCGCCAAGCGCCCGCCGCCAATACCGAATCGGCAGGAATGACCAGCGGCTTGTCAGCGGCCGGCAAGTGCGCTGCCCCGAGTATTATGTTCACCCCTACCAGACACGCCAACCATGCCAAGCGGGCAGGCTGCTCACCGGCATACGAGGCAATATTAGCAATCCAAGTGCGGGTGGGTGACTGGCGGTTGTGCGTTTTCATGGGTAAATTTCGGTTAGAGTGAATGTTCGCATTTAATCGAGGAAAGGATTGAGTACCTGCACCCCGCTATAGTATTGGCCGTGATTGAGGTCCTCGGAGTACAAGGTGCGACAGCCCAGCGCAGCGGCCGCAGCAATGATAGCGCTATCCCAATATGATATCTGATGCTGCCGCCTGATGGCCAGCACCGCCCAAAACAAGCTCTCGGAAATTGGCCGTACCGGATAATCAGCGTGCATTGGCTTCCGCGCAGGTTAAACGATCCTTGGCGGCGAACTCGGGCAGTCTGTCCATTTCGATAAACAACTTTCTGGCCCGGAAGGTCTTGTCGCATAGGACGCCCCGCTCGAAGCCGTACTGCCACAAAGATGTGGACAAGCTGCCATCAATTAGCCGTATGTTTGAGTACGAACTCGACGATGGGTGTGGGATCCTTGAGGCTATGGGGATGATGGTCGCAGTTGGGCTTGGCGATAACAACGATCTCGCCGCCGAGCGCCTTGTAGCGGGTTTCGACCAGCCGCGTGTTTTCATCGATGGGAACTGTTTTGTCAGCCTCGCCGCATACACTCAGGATCGGAATCTTCGCCTTGGCTAGCGGTGCAAGGTTATCCACCGGGTTGAGCTTGTAGGCGAGCGCCTGTTCTTCGGTTAGCCCATAGACTTTCAGCACGTTGCGCCAATCCCCGGGCGAACCCTGGCCCTTCCCTTTGCCGCCGGGCCAGCTCTTGAAATCGCACACTGGAGCATCCACATAGATAGAGGCGACCCATTCGGGGTGGCGAGCGGCCCAGTTGAATGCGAACAGGCCGCCGCGGCTGAAGCCTTCGAGTACAGTTTTTTGAGCGAGCCCGAACTCTTTGGTGAGGTGCGCGTGGAACTTGTCCATCGCATCGAGTGCCACCGGTGCCCCATACAAGTTGGATAGATCCATGTAGGCGACGTGAAACCCCTTACCCAACAAAGCAATATCTCCCTGTGGTTCGTGACCGAAAAACTCGGTGCGCCAAATCCACGGCTTGCCTGCCGCCGGAGTTTTCGGTATTTCCAGCAGGCAGTGGCGACCGTCCACCACAAAGTCGCGTTGCTCGTAGCCGTTCCAATCCCCTGCGGAAGCGGCCAAACTGACAACGGCGGTTACTAACAAGGCGGCTGTGCCGATGCGCCGACCGATGCCGGATCGAGCGATAAGTGAGGTGGCCGGCAGGCGGGCGGGATCTGAGCTATTTTTCATAGTGAGGACACTTTACGCAGGTGTGAGGGCAGACCTTTCCAAGACTATTTCTCAGTCCCCGGATACGACCCGGGAGAAATCTCCACATTGCTCCCAGGTATCCCTCGGATTATGGTTGCCTCGGGCAGGTTGCCCGATCACTCTTATTTACCGTTACCATGCATCCTTTGCCAGTCACCGCTCCGCCAGCTCGTTCATCAACAGAACTGGGACACCTGCCAGGGTCCAGGGTCGTCGCCTATGATATCTCCATGCTGGTGGCCGCCATCCTCACGTTTACGCCCATCACCCGCTGCTAGTTCAAACCCGTTCCCACCACCATCGAATGAAAATGGACCCGGAGAACCGACCACACCCGATGCCGATTCCAACACTCCCCCAGCTAGCCACGGGGCCATCCAGGCGCATCCTTGCGACTCATGAGACCACCACGCCCCACATCGTAGGCGATCCCAATGGCTTGCACTTCCGTTTCCTGCCCGGCGGCCATCTCCACTCGGTGCGCCATGGCGAGCACTTGCTAGTCAACCTCACCTTCGGCTGCCCGCTCGCCGGTGCCATGCAGCGCCTGATCGTAGAACTCAGCCAATCCCTCCATCGCCGCCTCGTCACCCTCATCGGCCCGGGCTCCTGTGCCACCTTTGTCGCTAATGATTCCCACGCCTGCTGGTCCCATGCAGAGACAGATTTCTCCCTGACCGCCACGCTCGCGCTCACCCCACACCAAAACCGCTGGGATCTGACCGTCACCTTTTCTAACAAATCGTCCAGCGCCATCACCTGGCGTGCCTTCCATGGCCTCGATGTGGGCCTCACCTCACTTGGCGCAGCCCGCAACAACGAAGCCTATACCAGCCAATACATCGACCACCATCCGCTCGATCACCCGCACTTCGGCAAAGTCCTGGCCAGTCGCCAAAACCTCCCGGTGGATGGATTCAATCCGTTGCTCATCCAAGCTTGCCTCCACGGCTGCGATGCATTTGCTAGCGACGCCCGCGATGTCTTCGGCTCGGCCATCCATCGCCCCGCCCCACCACTTTGCCTAATAGATCCACCTGTGCCGCTACCCGGTCTGCGCCAATCGGAATCGTCCTACATCGCATTACTCAGCCGCCGGATCGCCACCCCCGCCAACACGACCAGCGACTGCCGCTTCACCGCCGTTTTTTTAAATGACCACCCCGCAGCGACCGCCGAGACGGATCTGGATTTATTAGACCACCTCCCGCCACCTGTCCGAGCTACTATCTACAACGGACCCGCCGCCGCGCCAGTATCCCATTTCCACGCCCCGCCCGTTCTCCATGGGGAGGAACTCACAGAGGACCAGCTTCGCGACATCGTTCCCGAAACATGGGAATTGATAGAACGCGGACCAGACGCTACCCTCTGGTCGTTCTTTACTGCGGCGAATTCCAGCCATTTCGTCACCCGCGCCAAGGAATGCGCGAGTGTCCGCCCCCACGCCAATATTCTGCGCAGCGGTGGCGGCGATTACCCCGACGCCTCCCAGCTTTCCACCACCACATTCATGGCCGGTATTTTCAACGCACTCCTGAGCAGCGGCCATAGTTCATTCCACCGCCTGCTGAGTTTTCCACGCGATTCCTGCGGCCTCAGCGCAACCGCCGGCCAACGCATCTGGCTGCGTGACGGCGATGTCTGGAAATTATTAGGCGTGCCATCCTGCTTGGAAATGTCACTCATGCGAACTCGCTGGTACTACCACCTGGCGGGACGCCGCATCGAAATCTCCGTCACTGTGGATGCCAACCTCAGCCTCGCCCGCACCTCCCTCGCCGTCACCGCCGGCCGGCCCGCCGAATTTCTCATCACCCACGGACTCATCGGCGGGATCAACGAATACGACGAGCCCGCCGAACTGGAAATCGAGCCCGCCGCCGCATTTGTCAGAGTCCGGGCCAACCCCGAGGGCGTTTTCCGCAAAGCCGATCCGAGCGCCCACTTCACCCTCCGCGCTAGCGACCCAGCGGACATCCAGCGCATCGGAGGCGCGGAACTCATTCCCGGTGGAAATTCCCGCCACGCCATGCTCATCCTGCATACCCGCGTGGTTTCATCGTTCTCTATCGAAATCATGGGCCACACAGCCCTGCCTACCCGCCCCGCCGCGACACGAACCTGGCAGGACGATGCCCGCAACCTTGCACTCAGCAGTTCGCACCCCGCCATCCGGCGCCTCCATCACATCCTGCCATGGTTCATCCACAACGGGATGATCCACCTCACCGTGCCCCACGGCATCGAACAATCCAATGGCGGTGCCTGGGGGTCCCGCGATGTCACTCAAGGATCCATCGAGTTATTACTTTCCCTCGGCCGCTTCGCCGCTTGCCGTGATATCATCCTGCTCACCTACCGTCACCAATTCCTCGGTCTGCACAACTGGCCCCAATGGTTCATGACCGATCCCTTCGGCTCAATCCAACAGGCCCATAGCCATGGCGATATCCCGCTCTGGCCTCTCAAGGCACTTTGCGACTACCTCGAGGCCACCTCCGACTTCGCCATCCTAGACGCCCAGGTCGCCTGGACGCGACCGAACGACGCCACTACCACCGCTGAAACATCACCCCTGTTAGATCATATCATGGCCAACATCGGGTGGCTGCGAGCCAATTGCATTCCCGGCACCGCCTTGCTGCGCTACGGTGACGGTGATTGGAACGATTCATTGCAACCCGCCAAACCCGAGTTCCGCGAGCGCTTGGTTAGTTCATGGTCAGTCGCCCTCTGCTATCAGGTCCTTTGCCGCCTGGAGGCACTCAGCCATCGCTGCGGCCAGTTCTTGCCGGACCTATCAAAATTCACCACTGCTCTCGCCGGTGATTTCCGCCGTTTCCTGATTATCGACGGCACGCTTTGCGGATTTTTCCTATTTGATGAAAACTCCGCCACCAGCGGCCAACCACTGATGCACCCACAGGACCGCCTCACCGGCATCAACTACAGTTTGTTACCGATGACCCGTTCAATGTTAGGCGGGCTATTCACCCCCGCGGAAGCCGCACACCATCACGACCTTATCAAACAACATCTGCTAGCCGCCGACGGAGCCCGCCTGATGAACCGCCCACCGGCATATCGCGGCGGCGTTTGTGAGATCTTCCAACGCGCCGAACTCGCCTCCTGTTTCTCCCGCGAAATCGGCATTTTCTATACCCACGCCCACCTTCGCTACATTGAGGCCATGGCTCGTCTTGGCCTAGCCGATGCCATGCTCACCGGGCTCGGCCAAGCCAATCCCGCAGCCATCACGGATTCGGTGGCGCACGCACTGCCGCGCCAAGCCAACGCATATTTCTCCAGTTCGGACGCCGCCGTGACTACCCGCTACGAAGCCGCCGCCCGCTATAAAGAGATCAAGACTGGCAACATCGCCGTCGATGGCGGCTGGCGCATTTATTCCAGCGGACCAGGCATCTATCTGCATTTGGTGATCACCCGCATGTTAGGAATCCGAACGTACTATGATCATCTCATCATCGATCCGGTCCTGCCCATGACACTCGATGGTCTGAGCGCCACCGTGCCGTGGGAGGACCACACGCTGCACCTGCGCTATTCCATCAAACACGCCTGCCACACTCCGCGCGCCATCACCCTCAATGGCACCCCGCTCCAACCGCTCGGCCACTCCCCGAACCCTTATCGCTCCGGCGGATGGTTGTTAGACGTGGCAACCTTCCGCTCGCACCTCACCGCCGGCCCAAATCCAGTGGAAATCCAGCTCTAGCACCCGCTAACCCGCCAACGCGCAATACGTGGATTTTCTCAATGCCAAGGGCGCTTCCAACAGCAAAGGGATTTACAACTCGGGCATGGGTAATGTTAGCAACATATCCGTGCATTCCGTGAAATCCGTGGTTTCCATTTTCCTTATCTAGGATCAGCCCATCAGATCCGCCTGCCCGGCGTGCGATTGGATTTGCGGAATGCGACGGAGCGCCGTAGCATCCGGCTTTTCACACCTCTCCCCAGACGTTTCCGTGAAATCGTTCCTCCTGCTGTTCACTACGGGCATATCCGTGTTGGCATTGCTGCCTGCGGCGGCGCTTGATCTGCACATTACCGTGTTAGGTATCCGCAGCGACAAGGGCAAGATTGCTGCCCTGGCATTTTCCAGCAGCGACGGTTTTCCCGATCAATCCACCAAGGCGCTTGCCCGTGCAAGGGTGGATGCCCACACTGGAAAGGTGACCCTCACTTTAAAAAACATACCCGCCGGCAAGGTTGCGGTGGCAGTCCTTCATGATGAAAATGGCGATGGCCAACTCAACCGCAACTTTCTCGGCATTCCACTGGAAGGCGTCGGCCTGTCCGGCAAGCCGATGGCCGATGGGCCGCCGAAATTCAAGGATGCGGTGGTGGCAGTACCAGCGCAGCACAACCTCGAGATCGGCCTCAAGTATAGGTTTATTGCAAGGGCTAGCGAGGCACCCCGAGCCGTTTTGCCTGCGTCTCATTCCCACCCGTAATCACTGAGGAAACCCGCATTTCCAGCGTCATAACTGCTGCCACCTTCACCCCCCCATCCTTCGCATGCGTGTCACCCTCGTGCATCCAGCCGGTTTCAACTTCGTACCAGGACAACCGGATTTTTCTGTCCTGGCTAACCGCATGGCACCTATCGGAATCCTGCAATTGGCGGCATGGTTAGAGCAACACGGGCATCCGACGGCAGTGCACGATTGCCTTGGGCCGGTTGCGCCCGCCGGTGTCGCCGCCAATGTGGAGCATATTTTGGCGACGCAGCCGGATCTGGTTGGTTTGTCCGCCACAACTGCGGGATTCATGGATGCGGTGGATTTGGCGGTTGAGTTGCGTCGGCGTCGGCCAGAGGTGCGGATCATCGTCGGCAACGTTCATGCATCGGCGATCGGAGCGCCGTTGTTGCGGTACTTTCCAGAGATAGATGCGCTGTGCCAGGGGGAAGGCGAGGGTGCATTGTTAGATGTGGCGGAGGGC
>JBAXOP010000027.1:0-28197 GCA_037133195.1 Verrucomicrobiota bacterium
TCTACTTCCCGCGCATGATCATCCCCCTGGCAGACGCCTTGGCTTGGTTGGTGGATTTTGGTGTTACCTTCATCATGCTCCTGATCATGATGGCCTGCTACGGAATCTTTCCGGGAATCAAAATTCTGTTCATTCCCCTCTACGTGTTGCTTGCTCTGGTAAGCACCATGGCAGTTGGCATGTGGACTGCCAGTCTGACGGTGAAGTTCCGCGATGTCCGGCTCATCGTCCAGTACGGACTGCGCATTTTCATGTATCTGACTCCCGTCGCCTATACCGCCTCCAATCTGGAGCATGCCTTTCCGCATAAACTGGTCTGGCTCCTGAAGATGAATCCTCTGTACTGGGTGATCGAAGGATTCCGTTGGTCGTTGCTGGATGGACCGAACGGCCCCGAACTATTCATGATCTATCCGATCATCCTGATCCTGGCCCTCCTGGTATCGGGTGCTTACATGTTCCGCCGCACGGAACGCACGATCGTGGATCTATTGTGAAAACACGTATGAACACAAACGATATCGCTATCCGCGTCGAAAACCTGGGGAAAATGTTCCGCCTCGGGCGGGAAATCCCTCATGCGTCCACGCTTGGAGGAAAAATCAAGCAGACCATGGCCGCGCCTTTCGGCTGGCTGGCTTCGCAGATAGGCCAACCGAGCGAGGAGGAAATCCTGTGGGCCCTCCGGGATATCAGTTTCGAGGTGAAACGAGGTGAAGTGGTCGGCTTAATCGGCCACAACGGGGCCGGCAAATCGACTCTCCTCAGAATTCTTTCAAGGATTACGGAACCCAGCGAGGGCCATGCCGAAATCCACGGTCGCATCGCGGCCCTCCTCGAGGTCGGAACCGGAATGCACCCGGAACTCACCGGTCGCGAAAATATCTACATGAACGGCACCGTGCTCGGTATGAAAAAACGCGAAATCGACCGGAAACTCGATGAAATCATCGAGTTCTCCGGTGTCGAAAAATTCCTTGAGACCATGGTAAAACATTATTCTTCAGGGATGCGGGTGCGCTTGGGATTCGCCATCGCCGCTCACCTGGAGCCGGAAATCCTGATTGTCGATGAAGTTCTTGCAGTTGGGGATCTCAATTTCCAGAGGAAGTGCCTTAGCAAAATGGAGGATGTGGCAGGGGAGGGACGGACGGTCTTGTTTGTCAGTCACCGAATGGAGGCGATCCGGTCGTTGTGCGGGCGCTGCCTCCTGATCCACCAAGGCAGGATTACAAATGATGGCGGCGTGAATGAAGTGGTTCAGGAATATAACGATATTATGCGGGAGCGTGGGCTCAGCATGGATCTCGCAGATACTGATGTGAGCCGCAGGAGGGGATCGGGCAAAGCCCGCTTCTCAAATTGCAAAATGGTTAATGCGGCGGGGCTTGAATGCGGGCATTTCGAGCCTAACGATGATGTTGTTTTCCTCCTTGACTACACGGTGCTCGCCCCAATCGATGAACTGTATTTCAGGCTTGGCCTCCGGTCGGGAAGGACTGGGGAGTTTGTGACAATCACCCAACCGTATCTCCTGAGCTCGGTTGCCCTCCCCGCCGCACACCAGGGTTCCCTCAAGTTGATTTTCCCATCGGTGAATCTCCGCCTGGGAGACTACCCCGTTTATCTCTGGCTTGGAACACGGGACTACGAACCCTACGACGTCGCCGACGATCTCGTCCGGTCGTTGTCGATCCAATCCAACAAGACGACTTTGGAACTCGGATATGACGGTTCAAAGCATTCGGGATATTTTGAATTGCGATCCATTCTCGAGGTGGGGGAATAGATCAGATGATTAGCCCACAAATCCAAATTTCCATGGAGAACAATAGATCACAACTGCCCCATGTTTTGGCCATCATACCGGCAAGGGGAGGATCCAAGGGCCTTCCCCGGAAAAACCTGCGACTGCTTGCCGGCGAACCTTTGCTTGTGCACTCGGTGCGGACGGCGTTGCTTTCAGGGCTGGTTACAAGGACCATTTGCTCGACCGACGACCCGGAGATTGCCGAGGCGGCACGGCAATGTGGTGCTGAAGTGCCCTTCATGCGTCCCGCCGGACTTTCAGGCGACACGGCGACAGATGCCGACTATGCCTTTCATGCCGTGTCCTGGTTGAGGAATGAGCAGGATTGGCTCGCTGATGTTTTGGTCATTCTATGGCCTACCTGCCCGCTTCGACGGGTGGAAGATGTCGATGGTGCCATTCGGACTTTGGTGGCTGACCCCACCGCTGATTCAGTCGTAAGTGTCGTGCGCCCCAATAAAAGTCCTTACAAAATGTGGCGTAGGACGAACCAAGGCTATCTGGTCCCGCTCCTTACCTCGGACATATTCGAGCAGTATGCTGGGCCTAGGCAGAGATTACCGGAGGTCCTGGCGCCGAATGGATATGTGCACGTCGTCCGGGCGGCCACTTTGCTCCAGAGTTCATCAATTCTCGGCTTGAAAGTTCTCCCGTTTGAAATGGATTCCCACCACAATTTTGACATCGACACGGAAGAGGATTTCCAGATAGCAGAAGCAGAACTTCGAACCAAATCTAAATTGTAATGGATATAGCAAACGTAAGAACCATAAATCATAACAAAACCATGAAGCGCATCAAAATAACTGAACAACGATGGATTGGAGATGGAGAGATGCCATTCATCATTGCCGAGATTGGGAACAATCACAATGGGGATATGGAAATCGCGCGCCAGCTTGTGCGCGAGGCCAAAGCTGCGGGTGCCGACGCGGCGAAGTTCCAGAAGAAGGACATTGAGACAGCCTTTCCCCAGGAGTTGCTCTGCAAGCCCTACACCGGGGTGAATTCCTTCGGAGAAACCTACCGAGAGCACAAGGAGTTTCTTGAATTCTCCGGCGAGCAACTTTCCGAATTGAAGACCCTTGCCGATGAATTGGACATCATTTCGTTCGCCACCCCTTTTGACATTCAGTCAGTTGAGGTTTGCGAGCGCGTTGGCTATCCGCTCTACAAGATCGCCTCGTTCCACGTGACAAATCTCGAGTTGATTAGGGAGGTCTGCCGGACGGGAAAACCACTGATCATCTCCACCGGCATGTCCAGCCTCGAGGAGATCGATGCCGCCGTTTCGCTGATCCGTGAACACACCGAGGATTTCGTTATTCTTCAATGCACTTCCTCCTACCCCACGGAGATTGAGGATATCAATTTCAGAGTCATCCCCGCTCTGCGGGAGCGATACGATTGCCTTGTTGGCTATTCCGGCCACGAACGGGGCGTTTCCATCGCCCCCGGGTCGGTCCTGATGGGGGCATGCGTGATTGAACGCCATTTCACTCTCGACAGGACAATGAAGGGTCCGGACCACGCCGCATCACTGGAGCCAGAAGGTTTGAACCTTTTGGTCCGCCGATCCCGTAACTTTTTCCACGCGCTGGGAGGCGATGCCAAAGAGGTGCTGCCATCCGAGGTCGAAAACCGGAAAAAATTCCGGAGCGTGTGAAAGCCAATGATTCAAGCGTGATGACAGGACAAGAAAATAGCGATAAGCAGGCGATTCCCTCAACACAGGAGGCCAGAGACAGGTTGCTCTGCGACATTCGGCTTGTTCTTTTCGATTTCGACGGGGTGTTCACTGACAACCGGGTGATGGTTTCCCAAGACGGCACGGAATCCGTCGCCTGCTGGCGTAGTGACGGGATCGGCCTCGCCAGCCTGAGGACCTGCGGCGTGGATTCCGTGATTGTCTCAGGCGAGCACAATCATGTGGTTTCCGCGCGGGCAAGGAAGCTGGGGCTTGAGTGCATTGCCGGATGTGCGAACAAGCTCGATGTGGTAAAATCGTTGCTTGAGGATCGGAATATCGACCCCCAGTGTGTCGCCTTTGTCGGCAACGATACACCGGACATCGAGGCCATGGACTTTGTCGGTGTCTCCATTGCTGTGGCGGATGCCTATCCCGAAGTCAGGCGCTGCGCCCGCCTTGTCACCACCGCGCCTGGCGGTTACGGAGCGGTGCGAGAAATATGCGACTGGATCATCGGGGCGAAGGCAACTTCCAAGAGGAAATTTTGAGTTAACTGGATTTCAAATGGGTTTGAAGGAATGCCGCATGATAAACTATTTGCTTCCAGCCCTGCCTGCTTGTTGTCGACATTTCGGATTAATATGAACTTACACAGCAGCTCGAATATGAAAACCCCACCCGCCAATAACGCGAATCGCTCGGCCATCCGCGCGCTGTGGAGTCGTGCGCGGTCCCTTATGCGCGAAGTGAAACATGTTTGGGAGGTCTTGCGCCGTTCCATCCTCGAGTCCAGACTCATCTCACGAAGGGTGAAAAACACCAAGCTTTCCGGACCGCCCGTTGAAGGAACTGTCGTGTTCAACGCCGTCCGCACCTTCCCAACAAGCGATTTGGAACTGTATTTGGCTCACCTGTGCGCTTGGAAGGGGATGACCGTCTATGTTCTGTTCGATGATGGGGTGCTGGAACATTGGGACAGCAACCAGATCCACGCGCAAAAATACGCCTCTCCCTATCGAGCTCAATGGTTCACCCGCTGGGCTGCGGAAATCCGGCGGCGTCTCGTATGCCGGGCCTACCGCACCGGAGATCTTAGAACCCTGAAGTATTCCGAAATGGTTCGTCGCTGTGCGGTGGATGATGAACCAGTTGATTCCGATCTGGGATTCGCAGCAAGTTCCACGAAACGTTTCTATGAAACGGGATCCTCTGATATCGATGGAGAACACAAATCCTATTACCAAAGCTGCCTGAGAAATTGTGCCGTCTCCCGGGCCATTGCCCGTTATGTGGTCGAAGTGATCAAACCGGATCTCTTCGTCACCAGTCACGGGATCTATTCGGTGTGGGGCCCGGCATTCACAGCCGTCCGCGAGGCCGGAATTCCGGCGCTGGTTCCCAATCACGACAGCACGAGTATGGGCGGCTTCCGCGTGGTCGATGAGATCCAGCAACGAATGTCCGTGTGCTCCGATTGGCGGGACTTTCAACGCGGCTTGCGAAATGATAATGAAGCCGCGATGGAGGGTGCGAAGGTTCTCGAAAACCGGTTTTCCTATCAAATCGCCGACGTGCAGGAGTATTATCCGGATGGCCCGGAAAGACAGTCCAAATTCCTCGAAAACCTGCCGGACGGCAAGGTCATCTTCGGGATGTTTCCCAACGTGGTTTGGGATGGAGATGTCCCGGAACGCAACATCATACTCGACAACGTTCTCGAGTGGTGTGCAAGCACGATCGAGACGATTCGCGCCACACCACACCATCTCTGCATCAGATTCCACCCTTCCGAGGCAACGCGGATGAAAGGGAGCATGCGACTCCAGGATCTTCTCCGTGAAAAGATTCCCGACCTTGCCGAAATCAACAACCTCACCCTGATTCCCTCCTCGGAACCCATCGACACCTATTGGTTTGCGGCGAAGTACATTGACGTCGGCTTGATTTACGACGGCACGCTTTCCCTTGAAATGACCTACATGGGCATTCCCGTTGTTGCTTGCACCAATGGCTTGTTCACCCTTGACGAGGTCGTGTTCAAACCCAAGACACTGGACGATTACCGCAATTTCCTCAGGAATCCCGATTCCATCATGCGCGAATTCAGTCAGGATGGGGCGCTACGCAAGAAGAAGGCGGCGGAATACTTTCATTGGCTCTTCAACGAGTCAGTTTTTAAATTCACTCCCATGGTTAGCCACCACAACATCCGGATGGACTACGCAATTGTCGAACCCGATGCCGCGCTTTCCCCCGATCAGCAGCGCGTCTGGGATCGGTTGAATTCTGCTATGAGAAAGGAAGTCCGTTGAATTTTCGGGGACCACTATCCCCTCGACTAGCGCACCCCCAATGATTAGTAACGAGCTATCAAAAAAGCTGGAAACTATCCGTGGCTTAGCCGCGTTTATCGTGTTGCTTGCCCACGTCGCCCAGTGGTTCATCGCGCCTCTTATCGGAGGAGATCACTATGCAATGCAGGTCATGCGACTCCTTGCTCACTTTTCCGTTGTGATCTTCTTCGCCCTCTCTGGCTACGTAATAACGAACTCTCTTGTACAGAACCGAAAACGCAACGGCTACATTGATGGATTTTCGTTTGGGGTATCTCGGTTTGTCCGAATCTGCCCTCCCGGAATTGCGGCATGCCTATTCTCTTTGCTTGTCGCATTTACAATTCTCGCATTAAACATGCACGGCTCTGAGACGTTCAGGACTGCGCATGATTTGTATGTAGCACGTGACCAGATTACACTCAAGTGCGGGGATGTTGTGTCCTCATTCTTGTTAAGCTGCGGCGTTATTCAAGGCACCAGTCCGATTGTGACAAATGGGCCGCTTTGGTCACTATCGATCGAGTTTTGGATCTACTTTGTCGCTCTCCTTGGAGCATCGGCGCTATCGAATTTCATGTCAGCTGATAAATCTCAACGAAATAGCGGATTTTCGTTGGCAATTGGAGCAATAATGCTGCTTGGTATCTTCGCCTTCCGTCCCTTCGAGATTATGCAGTATTTGTTCTACTGGATGTTGGGTTCATTACTCCTTATTAAACCTCAATTTCCCAGGCTGGTTAGGTTCGCGTTTTTTGCAGTAATCTTTTGTGGATTTTTCACCCTCCTGATGTTCGCTATAAAGCCAGCAGCTAAAATCGATCTGGTGACTGGAATAGGATTTCCGGGCCTTGCCACGATTTCCGTCAAAGGAACGATACTTCTAGTTCTAGCATCGCTCATACCCCTGATGTCGCATATCCCATTTCTGCGGTGTTTTGCATTGCTTGCGCCGTCATCCTACACGCTTTATGTGTTTCATTTTCCGATCTTATGCATGCTATTTTCCGCCATTCACATAAAATATTTAAGTTGGTCAACACTGACCAAGGCGACCTTCTTGATTGTTACTATAATCGCAATTATGGTTCTGTGCCATTACCTTGCGAAAATCTTAGAGAACAGAAGTGCATGGCACGCAAGACTTGAACGGGTAGTCGGTCGGGTTCCTAGTCTCATGAACCTATTTCACAAAAGATGCGAAGACCTCGCTGATTAACGCACTGCCCGTGGTGGCAGAAAGATAAGGGGGCGTCTTGATCAGTGGAAGCAAGTGCCTTGAACAAGCGGAATGCGGTATTCTAGCAGAATTAGTAGGTTTATGACTGATGCTTACACGCTAAAATGTGTGACGACCCTAACGTCTCTGGAGAAGTTGGAGGATATCTGGCAATCCCTCTACGAGTCAAATGATACCCTAACGCATTTTCAAACATACGAATGGAACGCTGGAATGATAAAGGGGCACGCATACGGGGGGAAATACTTCGTATATTTGCTCTATAAGAACGATGAATTGATACTGATTGCCCCGATGCAGAAATGCAAGAATGGCTTGTTCTCCGACCTGACCTTTCTTGGGCACGACACGCACGCGGACTATCTCGATTTTATTTACAAGAATATTGAGGCAAGTGACCTGAAATATCTGGTACGCGCATTAACCTCCGCGCATAAAATGTCATTGCTTAGAATGTCATTTATAAACGGAAACAGCAGGACTGTCAGCTTGTTAAAGCAGGTCCGGATGGAAATGCGCCATGAGATCAAGAAGTGCGTACACATCAAAATAGCGGACAGTGAGGACGCTTACATCAACACCATCGGAAAAAGCACAAAGAGGGAGATCAGGAGCGGAATTGCGAAGTTGAGCCGTAATTTTAATGTTGAATATAAAATGTATGGAGCCGGTGAACGGCTCGATGAGACATTGGTTGATCGGCTGTTGGAAATATATGTTGCTAGAAATGAAGAGAAATCCGTGCGCTTCAGGTTCGACGGGGAATATATGGGATTTCTGCGCGATTACATTTGCAACAGCGGAAACGCGTTTGCCGCGGTGTTGTATCTGGATAATGATATTGCAGCATTTAATCTGGGATTCAAGCAAGACAGGACCATGATTGTCCTGCTGGTTGCCATGGATTCGACATACAAATCATACAATGCGGGCAACCTTCTGTTGTATCACACTATTGGCTCTCTAATTAAATTGAAACGGAGTGGCGCCAGCGACGTTGGTACTTATGATCTGACGAGAGGTGAGGAGCTATATAAACTCAAGTATGGTGGTGCAATACACTACAATCATTCATTTGAATACGCATACTTCAGGTGTGCGCGCAGGATTGGAATGAAATTGGCAAGAGTATACCATCGCTTTGCGGCCCCCCATTTTCCCCGCTCCTCAAGTAATCAGAAAGTTGCACCCGCGCAAAGAAGTTTGTCAGTGATTTGAGTTGAGAGGTCGTCTTATTAAAAGGCCCCTAAATACAGTCAGAGGGATGAAAGGGACAGGACTGGAAGGCAAGAGTGTATTGGTTGTGACGGATTCCACCTTGTGGAAACCCGGTGGCGGGAATTATGTCAGGTTTTCGACCAAGATAGACGCTCTTCTCCATGCAGGTCTTGAGATTGATTTTGTGACATCAAGGATTCTCGATTCCAATGATGTCGGGCACCTGAAGCGAATGGGTTTTTCTGTCGTAAAGTGCCCGGAACCGGACCTGGTATCGGACAGATCAGGACGGGGTTTCTCGGGACTGAGGGCGTTTTGTCCGGAATTCGTTCTTGGGGTTGCCAGACGATTGCGAAAAGCCTGTCGGTCTGCCAGATCAAGGTATTGTGCGGAGAAACCGCAGGTGCCGAATATTGCCGAGGTGCGCTGCGCGGCGCTCGAAGAATTGGTGGGCAATCGCCTGGAAGAGAAAGCATACGACTATGTGAACGTGGAATATATATTGTACGCAGGCGCACTGGAACCGTTGTGGAAAATGCCTCAGAGGAGGCGGCCGGTTACGATGATTGACACTCACGATGTTGCCTACCAGCGGTGCGCTGCATTGAGGTCCCGCGGAATCTCAATCCCATTCGAAATAGACCGGGAGCAGGAAAAGGAGATCATCCGGAAATTCGACATTGTGATAGCAATCCAGGATGAGGATAAGAACGTGTTTTCCGGGATGTGTCCATTTGGAACAGTAGTGACGCTGTACCCAACAGTTTCCGTGGATCCGCTCGGGACGAACAATGGAGATCAAAGCAAGGTTGTCGCGTTTTTCGGAGGGAAAGGCTATTCCGGACCTAACGAGGAGGGTGTCGGCGAATTCCTGAAACATGCGTGGCCGCTTGTCAGGCAGGTTCATCCGAATGCGACTTTCGTGGTTTACGGTGATACGAGGGATGCATTTACAGGGCGTTCCTTTCCCGGGGTTGTGTGGAAGGGGTTCGTGCCAGACCTGCGCGAAGCATACCGAACGAGTGATGTTGTCATTAGTCCGATCATGTTTGGAGGGGGGTTGAAGACAAAGGTTCTCGAGGCGCTCGCATACGGACGTCCTGTGGTCGCGAGCTTGCACAGCGCGATTGGATATCCCGACTCGCAAGGGCGCGGCCTATTGGTGGTAAAGGATTGGAGGTCCTTTGCGGAGTCGATCAATCGATTGTTTGACAGTCCCGGGCATTTGCATGAGCACAGCACGTGGGCTTCTGATTACGTTGCCAAATACTTTTCTGAATCGGTGGCGACACGCGATCTATTCGCAGCCATGCGCAACCACCAAAAAGTCCGCGGGACAGAGGCGATTGATGCGGAGTGACCCTTGTCTGAAGTGAATCAGTGTCTGTCGGTAGCATGTCGGAAGTGAATCCAGGTTGCTCGGTTTCTGGAAGCGCCTGTCCTAACACAGACGCATCCTGGATGTCGATTTCCGGTGATGGGCTTCTGATTCGACGCCCCAATATTGTTCTGTTCGAGAATTGCTATTGTGTTGTGGGGACCAGGGAAATCTGTGGAGCACTGGAAATCGGAGAGGAGGCAATCTGGTCTTATATCGGTACCGGCGTCACTGTCAAAGCGCTTCGAAAGGAGTTTCCGGAAACGGCCGATGTTGCAATTCATCGGTTCCTGGAATTGGAGATCTGCGATGTGGTGCCTTCGTCTTTTCCTCCATCGCGCAGAACGATAGCAGTTATCGAACCCCATATGGATGATGCGGCGCTTTCTGTCGGGGGGACGATGTGGTCGCGGAGGAACGATTGCGAGTTCGTGATCGCAACTGTGGCGGGGCGATCGAACTACACCATGTGTTATGATTTGGCGCACGATTTCCTCGACGTAGGGAAGGTTACGCGCTTGCGTAGGGATGAGTCAGAGCACTTCGTACGTCTTATTGGTGGCAGGCACATCGTGCTCAATTGCGTGGAAGCTCCACTCCGCTATTGGAGCGGGACATGGACGAGAGAATGGCTGGGACGCCATCGGCAGGCGGTTTATGCGTTCGGCAGGCGATATCCCTTGTCCTCTGAAACTGAGCAATGGATATCGGAGATTGCCAGGTTTATCGAAGGCACTGAGGCTGAGGAAATATGGATGCCCTTGGGGGTAGGCCTCCATACAGACCATCAGCTTGTTCGGGGAGCCTGCCTGGAGCTCTTGATGACGCGTAGCGAGCTTTTTGATGGAAAGCTTATCCGGTTCTACGAAGATGTTCCCTATGCGGAAAAATTTCCGGGACATGCCGAACAGATTGTCTGCGCGATGAGAAAAGCCGGGGCTGAGATGGCAGAAGAGAGAATCGATATCAGTGAGGCAATACAGGCTAAATTCCGGATGATGTCCGTTTTTCGTTCGCAATATCGGATGGATCGGTTTGGCCCACGTGTGGAAAAGTGTGGAAGGGCTGCGGCCCCTGCACAAGGATTGCATGGGGAGAGGCGCTTTAGACTACGCAAACCTCCTTCGGCTCTTGTGGAGCCATTAGACTGCCATGCTCGAATAGGGGAGTTGGACCGGTTAATGGTCATGATGAAGAGGTGGCTTCCGAAGAAATTGACGGCCAAGCGGATTTTTTTGCTTCTTCTCACTCCGACTGGCAGATGGGAAAGCGACATGAAGGTGTTGATGCAGGTTTTTCCGAAGGCTCTGTTTCACGTCTTCACTTCATCTCAATGCATGGTAGAGACGGAGTCGTTTGTTGATTCGCGGTTGTTCGTGCATCCGGTCGGGAGCAGGAGCAAAGTTGCAAGGTTTGCATCGCGAGTTATTTTCTCCACTGCCCCCATCATTGTTCTAAGCGGGGATCCACCGGTCATGAGCCGACGGATTGTGCGACTCCTTGAGCGGGTGCCTAGAGTTGTCACCGCATCAAATCTAAATCATTTGGTTATTGCCATTCATAAGGTCTCAGGCGAGATGACAGGGTCATGTGGCGGGGCAATTTCCGAGTCGTGAATGCGATTGTGCCGTCTATCGGTTTGACCATATGCGAGAATTATCCAAATTTCATCCAGCACGCTCACTATGATTGCCAAAATTGTCTACAGTTCGCGGCTATTTCCAAATATATGGGCATATAGTAATCCCATGAAGATACTTGAGTTCCAGACAATGGTAGGTCTCGCGGATTTTTCCGGAAACGACGTTATCCTTGACCTGGGGTGTGGGAACGGTCTGCAAGGGATTTTTCTTGTTGCCAGATGCAGGAAGTAGAAGTCACAGGCATTGCCCGATTCCTCTCTGATGAAAGCAGTAACCAATCGATCTCAGAGAGATCCAAGGATAGTCGTCTTCGCATACCGGTCCCAGGACCCGCCGTCGACGTTCATCCAACGACACATCGATGATATTGGCGGAGGAGCGGGAAATTTCATGCAACTGCATGATTGGTCGGTTCCGATGCTGGGTGGTGCCGCGATCTGGAGCACCTCCGTTTTCGGCAGGCTATTGAGAAAGCTGCGAGTTAGACTGGGAGCATCCATTGAGACGTTGCATCGGGATGCGTATGCGAGTGTGCTTGGGCGGATGCGACCGGATGCCGTGTTGGCGGAATTTGGTTACAGCGGCACCCACATCATGGAGACGTGCCGGCGCTTGAAGATCCCGCTCGTGGTGCATTTTCATGGCACCGATATCAACCGGATCGACCTGTTCGAGAAATATAAGGCCGGATATCAGCGTCTCGGAGAATTGGCGAGTGCGTTGATCACGGTGTCGGAACTCGAGAAGGCGAAGCTCATAGGGATTGGAATCCCAGCCGACAAGGTGCGGGTGATTCCGTGTGGGGCGGTGTTGCCGGATGACCTGCCTGCTAAAAATCGAACGGCCGGTGGACCGTGCGAGATCGTCAGTACCACAAGGATGTCGGAGGTAAAGGCTCCCCATTTGATACTTGTTGCGTTCCGGAAGTTCCTCGATCGAGGCGGAGATGGAACCCTGCATATGATTGGCGATGGACCCTTGCTGCCGTTTTGCGAATCCCTTGCCCGGGGGCTTGGGCTCGGCAAACGCTGCGTGTTCCATGGAAACATACCACATGGGGCAGTCCATGAGCTGCTGGCCCGTGCCGACATGTATGTGCAGCACTCGGTGGTGGCCCGGGATGGTGATTGCGAAGGAATGCCGGTCTCGCTGATGGAGGCGGCCGGATACGCATTGCCGATCGTCACCTCCGGCGTCGGCGGGATTCCCGAGTATTTCGAGGACGGCAAGACCGCGCGAATCGTTGAGGAGTACGACACTGAGGCCATGGCGGAGCGGATGTATGAGATGTGGTCCGATCCGGAAGGCGCTGAATGGATTGGCAAGGCGGCCCGTCAGCTCGCGTTGGAGCAATTCGACGCCAAGAAGCAGGCGCTGGCAGTCATGGATATCGTCCTAAGCTCTTGCTGATCATGAAGAATGACGCCATAGGTATTTTGGCTTTTGTCCCGGACCTCTGGAGTTTGCAGCGACAGTCACGGCACCACATCCTCGAGGGCCTTTCGAAGCATTACAAGGTGTTGTGGGTGTCACCGCCTATGTTCGTTGAAGGGTGGAGAAGGGATGGCGTGCGTTCATCCCTTGCGGGCCGGGGGCTTCGGAAAATCTCGGACCGGCTCTGGGCGTATGCGGCGTGGGTGCCGTCGGACTACAAGCAGCGGTACAGTAAGAAGGGAATGTTTACGAGTTGCTTTCGTGTGTACCATCGCCTGTGGAGGGCCGCCTATGTCCGGCGGATCAAAAGGCTGCTTCGCGCGATGGGAATCGACGAAGTGATTCTCTACGTGTGGCGGCCGGAATTCCATTGGACTCTGGGTCGGTTTTCCGAAAAACTCTCGTGCTATCATATCGACGACGAGTACAGCTTTGATCCTTCCCGTGACCAACCCATCAGTGAAGAGGAACGGAAACTGCTCACAGAGGCCGACTTGGTATTCATCCATTCCAAGACCTTGTTGGAGAAGAAGGGGCACATCAATCCAAATACCTTTTGTGTACCCAACGGAGTGGATTTCGAGCACTATCGCACCGTGCTCCAGCAAGACGCACCCGAACCCCCTGATCTGGCGTCCATTCCCCATCCAAGAATCGGGTGCATGGGGCACATCAAGCGCCACATTGATTTGAGTCTGTTGCGCGCCATTGCGGAGGCCAGGCCGGATTGGTCGTTGGTGTTAGTAGGCCCGGTGCGTGAGAACCACGAGGACATCCGGGAGGATGTTTCGGCGCTGAAGGGACTTCCCAATGTGTATTTTCTCGGTGGAAAAGCGGCGCTTGAATTGCCCCGATATGTGAATGGATTCGACGTGGCTTTGATGCCGTACCGGAAGACACCCTATACGCACTACATCTATCCGATGAAGATGCATGAGTATTTTGCCTGCGGGAAACCGGTCGTTGCCACGGAACTCGAAAACCTGAAGGAGTTCTCCCACGTGCTTGACTTTGCGGAGGGGGTGGACAATTGGATTGCTTCGATTGATCGTAACCTGAAATGCTTTACCAACGAGTGCAGGGAATCGAGAGTGGCGGTCGCGCGCGAGAATAGTTGGAAGGAACGTGTGGATGGATTAGCCACGCTGCTGGCGCGCTAATATTGCATATTTACCGAGGGGCGGATTTGATAGAGATTTGTCAAAGAAAGGCATAAATCGAGATGCATCACGTAATTATTATTAATATATTGTGTGTGGTTGCTATTTCTGCATCCATCTATTCTATATTTGATTTTTTTGGTCCAAGGTGGATTTGGCTAAAACCGGATAAAACATTCAATATAGACGGATTAAGGGCCAAGGAACTTATAGTCCAGGAATTTGACAACGCGGGCAACCTATGGGCGTCACGCGCGATGGTCATTTACCGGCATAAGCCTGGAGAAAATGGATTTGAAAGGATCGGGCATGTCCCCACGGGATTTTCGTATTTATGGCTGAGTAATTTCCGACTTTTCCGATTTATCACAAATAGGTCAGAATGCATAGAGCTGACCATAACCGGGAACGGCCAAATATGTGTCCTATCGGGAGGATATATCTGGCATAGCCAGGATAATGGATTGAATTTCCACAGGACTTTGAAATTGGATCACTATGGTTTTGGAATTGGCAGGGGCATTCTGTGCAATGGCTTGCTTTCGGTAAAAGACAACATGGTTTATTTTGGAGAGTATTTCCGCAACAAGTGCAGAACCCATGCCAGGATCTACAGGAGCCATGATAATGGACTGACATGGGAGGTTGCCTATGTATTCGAGCCGGGAATGATCAAGCATATTCATGCACTCCAGGAGGATCCATATACTGGCAAACTATGGATTTGCGCAGGTGATAGCGATAATGAATCCATGATTGGATGGTCGGATGACAACTTTAGTAGCATTACTGTAGCCGGGCAGGGCAGCCAGAGCTGGCGAACCTGCCAGTTGGTTTTTACGGAGGATTTTATTTATTGGGGTGCCGATACCGGATCAATTAATTCCTCGGGAATTTATCGTATGGATAAAGGGAATAATGCGTTGACAAAAATAGCGGATACACACGGCTCCATCATGTTTGGAACGAGACTTTCCAAAGGCACTATTGTTTTCAGTTCGGGCCGCGAGGGTTTTCCAAACGAAAGAGACAACAAGACGCGTTTATTTGCTATTGATAGACATGATAATATATCAGTGGTTGAATGTGGCTCATGGAAATATAAGAAGAAAGGATTAATATTCAGGTTCGCCACTTTGCGGCTTCAGCGCACTGAGGGGGCCAAATTCCTGGTGGCGAGCGTCTTGAACCAAAAGGAGGTGCCTGATGGAGAAATGCTTATTATTCCAGAAGATAGCCTAGCGCCCTCAGTTTGAATCCTTACAGAATAGAACAGTATGCAAATATTTATCCTAGGGAAGATTAAATCAGTGATCCTCAATCGATTCCGGGCTATGGAACGTGTCAAGAGGGTGGAGGCGGCAAAACGCATTCCGGTCATTGAATTGGAGGAGAAGCATATTTTAGAAACGCAACTCATTACAAACCGAAGTCGCCTTCTGGAACTGATGCCTGAAAACGGCGTGTGGGCGGAGATCGGGGTGAATAGGGGGGAATTTTCCCGGGAGATCATTGAAAAGGCGAAGCCTGAGAAATTACATCTGATTGACGCATGGGCATCCGAACGATATCATCAGGGGCTTCGGGAACTGGTTGAACAATTGTTTGCCGCGGAGATCGGCACTGGCGTGGTCGAAATCAACCAGGGTTACTCAACCGACGTGCTCAAGGTGTTTCCCGATCACTATTTCGATTGTGTTTACATAGATACCGCCCACACCTATGATGTTACCCGGGATGAGTTGGCAATCCTGGAAAACAAGATGAAGCCTGGCGGCCTCATCTGTGGCCATGACTACATAAACTCCTGCTGGAGAAACGCGGTTAAATATGGCGTGGTTGAAGCGGTTCATGAATTTTGCGTGCTTCATGACTGGAGAATCGTTTATCTGACAAACGAAACACACCAGCATAGAAGCTTTTGTCTAAGCAGGATCAGATGAGAATTCTCATCATTACCGACCAATTTCCGCCCAATCACTTTGGCGGGATGGCGCAGCATGCTTACCATATCAGCAAATTCCTGGGGCGGCGGCACGAGGTGGCGGTTCTCCTGCCATATCATATTGATGTTTCCGGAAACGGCGATGAGGGATTCAGTCTGGTTCCACTACTTTCGATGAAACATCCGAGGCTGGACGCATGGCGTTCCGCTCGATTCGCGAGGGGGTTCCGACCCGATGTGGTTCATGTCTGCACTGCTGGCATGGCGTATGAGAGCCTGCTTAACAAATATCCCGTTGTCGTTCGAGTGGTCGGGAACGATTTTCTGCGTCCGTGGGTTGGCTCTGGTCTTCCACTTCGATCCATCGTTTACCGATTGGTCTGGGGTAAGGTGAAGCGGTGGTGCCAGAATGTCGAAACCGGGCGGCGGAAGTCGGAAGTGATTCGGCAGCTTAAAAGAGCTGATAAAGTGGTCGCGAACAGTGACTGGACGATGCATCGCCTGGAAGAAGAGGGTGTGGGTATTGAAAGCATCGAACGGGTGGTGGGGGGCATGGATTGCAAGTTGTTTTGCCCACCTACTGACAAAGCCGCTGTGAGAGAATTTCTGGGCTTTGCCCCTCAGGATTTTGTCCTGATGACGGCAGGCAATCTCATAGGCAAAAAGGGCTTCGATACGGTGATGCGGGCGGTTGCTCTTCTCAAAAAGCAAGGCGAGACGCAGTTGCGCTATATCGTGCTCGGGGACGGACCCGAGGAAGGAGCCCTACGGCAACTCGCGAAAGCGATCGGAGTCGACGGTGAAGTCAAGTTTGTGGGTCGAATAGCCCAGGCGTGCTTGCAACCTATTACCAAGCGGGCGATCTCTATGTTCAGATCTCTCGTGACCACTGTCTGCCGAGCGGATCTGTGGATGTCGAGACCATGGGTAGAACTTACTTCGAGGCAGGGGGATGCGGAATACCAGTCATCGGTTCCCGGGTCGGTGGTGTGCCGTCTGTGATTGGGCACGGCTGCAATGGATTGCTCGTTGACGATCCGGAGGATGTCGAGAAGGTAGCTGAGAGAATTCAAGGTTGTTGACACTATCGAAAATCATTAGACGCTACTATTTAATGGCCGGATTAATAATCGGTTCTTCGTGATTTTCGGTGGGAATTCTTGTGGAAATAGGCTGGTTTGTCAAACTGACGCCCATGACGAGCACCGAATTTTACCGACACATTCTCGGATTGGAGTCCCCTTGGACTGTTAACAACGTTGACCTGGACATGACCGCGAACCGGGTTGTGGTCCGGGTTGAGATCGACCGGACCACGAAGTGGTTTCATCCGGAAACCCAGGAGCCCGCGACGGTGCATAAGTGGACGGAGCGGAGGTGGCGGCATCTGGACACCTGTCCGTTTGAAACTATTATTGAGGCGAGCGTTCCGAGCGTGAAATACCGGGATGGCAAGATCGAGGAAGTTGCTGTCCCGTGGGCGGACCGCTACCAGCGTTTTACCAAACTGATGGAACAGGCAGTCATCATATGGCTGCGGGCTTGTGGCAACGTGGACAAGGTGGCGGCGACGATGCGCCTGGACTGGCAGACGGTCAATCGGATCATGGAGCGGGCCGTGGAGCGGGGCTTGCTGCGGCGGGAGGATGAACCCATCACCAAGGTGGGCGTGGATGAGAAGAGCTTTAGAAGGGGGCATGTTTACGCGAGCATCCTCAACGATCTGGACAACAATCGTGTTTGGGATCTGGTAGAGGGTCGCACGACGCAAAACGCTAAAAAGCTGTTCGAAACGCTGTCCGAGGAGCAACGCGAGGGAGTTGAGGCCGTGGCGATGGACATGTGGGCGGCCTTTGAGAATGCCGCAACCGAACTGTTGCCCAATGCGGATATTGTGCATGACAAGTTCCATGTGAGCGCCCACCTCAACAAGGCGGTGGATGATGTGCGCAAAGAGGAGCACCGGGAATTGATGAGCGCCGGCGACGATACCCTCAAGAAGAGCAAATATCTTTGGCTCAGGAACTTCCCCGACCTGCGTTGCGAACCTTCGTTTCAGGAACTCTACAGCGCCAACCTGAAGACCAGCAAAGCGTGGCGGTTCAAGGAGGCATTCGCCGCATTCTGGGATTATGTCTATCAGGCACCGGCGGAGAAGTTCTTCAAGGATTGGTGGCGTGCCGTGAAGCGCTCGAAACTCGAACCACTCAAGAAGGTCGCCGACATGCTTGCCAACCGTCTCTGGGGATTGCTTAACTATCTGAAACACCGGATCACCAACGCCGCCTCGGAGGGCATGAACTCGCTTGTGGCGCGGGTGATCGCCAACGCCCGCGGCCTGCGCACCTTCCGCACGTTGCGTGTGCGGGTGCTGTTCTTCCTCGGCAAACTGGACCTGACGGTCTGAACCCACACTTGATCGTGAAAGCAGCCCGTCCACACAACCACCGCCATCATGGTTTCTTCGCTCCGACGAGCTGCCGGGGGGCCCATTCTCGCGAAGAAGCCATGATAGCTCCCCGTTCCCCGGAACACCCGCCCGTTCATATAACTTGAAATTCTCCATTAACATACCCACCAAATTTCACGAAGAAGCTAATAATCAGACAAAAATGCACTTCTAATGACATATCCCCAGATTAACATTCTCGTTCCGTTGCATAATGAAAAAGAGGTTTTTGATTCGCTCATCAGAAGACTTAACCTGTTAATGGATAGCACCGCGCTTACCATCAGCATTATTTTAGTTGATGATGGCAGTACAGATTCCACAACAGATATGATGAAGGAATTATCTCTGAATGACGACAAATACAGTTCAGTGATTTTATCAAGAAACTTTGGCCACCAATTGGCACTTACGGCAGGCATGAAATATGTTAATGCTACCGAAGCCGTTATGATTATTGACGGAGATTTACAAGACCCACCCGAATTACTTGGAAAACTTTACAGTTATTATAAAGACGGATATGATGTAGTTTATGCGGTCAGACAAAACAGAAAAGAAGGTTTTCTGAAAAAATTTGCATACAGTTTTTTCTACCGACTGCTGAAGAAGATATCATATATTGACATCCCGATCGATTCCGGAGACTTTTCTTTGGTCAGTCGCAGGGTAATTGACGAATTGAACCGGATGCCGGAAGAGAGTCGTTATATCAGAGGTATGCGCAGTTGGATCGGATTTAAACAGACAGGGGTTCCGTATGAAAGGGAAAAACGTTCAGCTGGAGAATCTAAATATCCATTGAATAAATTGATTTCACTGGCATATACTGGGATATTTAACTTTAGTGAATACCCTGTTAAGTTGATGGTCAAGTCAGGGATGTATGTTATTATTAGTTCTTTCATGTATTTATTGTATACGCTGATTCAAAAACTCTTCTTTAATTCTGTACCCGGTGGATTTACTGCCCTGCTTGCAGTAATAAGCTTATTCGGGGGAATGCAGTTGATCGCTATTGGCATGATAGGAGAATACATAATAAGAATCTTCTTCCAGGTGAAAAACAGACCATTGTACATTGTAAAAGAAGTCATAGAAGAAAAAATAGTGAAAAATGGATAGGCAATATTATAAGGAATATTATGCTCTTGAACGTTCACATTGGTGGTTTCTCGGAAGGCTGATTATCATTAAGAACCTGATTAATAAGCAAATTCTGAAAACCAGACCTAGGAATTTAAAGATTCTGAATATTGGGGTTGCTACAGGTGCTACATCAATTATGCTGAAAAGTTTTGGAGATGTCACATCTGTAGAATATGATAATGACTGTTGTGAGTTTTTAATGGAAAATGCGGGCATTGACGCGATTTGTGCTTCAATGACTAATTTACCCTTTGATAACAATTCCTTTGACTTGGTGTGTGCGTTTGATGTCGTAGAGCACATTGAAGATGACAGTAAAGCTATTCTCGAATTAAAGAGGGTGCTAAAGCATCAAGGAAGCTACTTTCTCACCGTTCCAGCCTTTACTTTCCTGTGGAGCCATCATGATGTTGTGAACCACCATTTCAGGAGATATTCGCAATCCGATCTCATACAGAAATTAAACCAGGTAAAACTCGAGGTTAGCTACAAAACTTTTTTTTGTTTTTTCACCTTTCTGCCCGTAGCAACGCTTAGGTTGCTCCAAAGAATATTCCCAAGAAAAACAAGGACAATGGGCTCTGGTTCCGATTTTGAAGTTATGAATTCTTCGAAGTGTGCAAATACGTTTCTCCTCAATATTATGAAACTTGAAAACTTCTTGCTCACTTTAGGTATAAAGTTTCCATTTGGAGTCTCGTTCTTAGTTATTGGAATCTCAAAAAATAGTAGTTTATGAATACCAGTCAAGTGCCAAACCATTTTTTGAATATGCTGTGCCTTTTTGCGACAATAGTTATTGTTGGTTTCTGCTATTGGGCAAGAATGGGATTGCCAATATATGTTTCTGGCTTTAATTATATCAGTTTATTTGCATTAGCTGCAACCATTTTCTGTTTACCAGATTTTATCTGCGATTATTACCCGTCTGAAAATAAATGGTACAGAACTGGTGAGTTTTATACTGTCATTCTGCTACTTGTCTTAGCTGCTATTGGAATCATGGTGTCAAAGTGTTCAACCTTACTTGGTTATATAATTGTTGCGATTGGAATGACATTGGCTTTCCGTGAGTTTTTTATACTCCATCTTAAAAAATACAAATTATATTTTTTAGCAGGCACTGTTTTCATGGTGTTTATGATATTCTTATTTTATTCACATGAATTTCATAGTGTATTATTTCCTGAGAAAATAATATTGGGACTAGCCCATATTGATATTCTTTTTTATAGCGCCCTAAGTAATATGGCTTCCACACTGGGTTATGCTTCCACCGGATTAGATGGGTCTCCTTATATGCATTATCATTGGGGTTCCAATGCCATGGTAGGCGGCTTAAAAAATTGGACCGGTTTGAGTACGATTATGTTTTATAATGTAGCTTATCCCGCAATTTTCTTGCCTCTTTTTTTTAAATCATTATTTAATTTTCTAAACCGGTTATTCAGTGATCAAGGTCATGGTTCTGTTTCTATTTTATTTGCATTTACTTTTCTTTTTGTACTTTATTCATTTAAAATTGCTGCGCTTTCAGGTCCGGTTGCCGTTAACAGTGAAAGTTTTTGCATCGCAATGATTTTCATTTACTTATTTGCTTCGAATCTGCTTGTATATAATTCTGGCTGTCGAGTAGGAAATAAATCATTTTTATGGTATTCACTCCTAATCATTTTATTAATATTCTTTTTGAAAATTTCAAGTGGTGCGGTTGTTTTCTCCGGAATGGCCTATTTATATCTAAGAAAAAGCGGGTCTGTTAAGTCTATCATCCTGGTTTCTCTGGTAGGAATCATGATAGGATCCGTTATGTATTTATTTATTTTTCCGGTGGATCGGTTAACTTATTCCTTATCCACACTAAAACGTTTGCATAATATATGGTTCCTTTCAGGAAGTTTTATTATCTATTTATCTGGCTCCCTGATTGCTATGGGAGTTCTCCTTAAAAATAATTCGATCCATGAATGGCGCGAATTAAAGACAATATTTAAATCAGAAAAATATCTTGATCTTGAGGTGCTATTTGTACTGACAACTACCGGGTTGCTTGCAGGAATTTTTACATCGAATAATAGGGCCGATGTTTTTTACTTTTGTGCACCACAGTTATATATATCTATTCCATATCTGATCTTTTTCAGTCAACAATATTTCGAGAATTTTGCTGCATCTTTTAAGGCAAAGGGAGTCTTTCTTTTTCTGTTAATAGCACTATCAATTATTTCGACACCAGAAATCGGAGGCAGTCTTACAGAGATCATACAAATAAAAAAACACCTGGACATCTTAACTACGCAGGAGCAGGAATTTAATGGTTTTATTCATGAACTTTTCAGATTAGATAAAGAAATTGATAAAAAATCAATTTGCATCTATATTCCAAGCACGGAAAAATGGTACTATGAATCGCAATCTTACCGTCCCTTTGGTTCTCCAATGGTCGTCCCCGCTATATCAGGTATTGCCTTGATTGGTGGTATTCCCGACAATATTCTCAGCTCTGATTTTAATTATTACAGTTATTACTATTATAAAATAGCGGGAAAATCACAAGTAGAAAGTATTGATGAAGCTAAAGAGCATGCCTTTCAAAAAGGATATAAGAAACTTATTGAATATAAATTCAGAGATGGAAAATTATTGAAACAAATCTTTGATTTGAGGCGGACTGAGGATTTCGCCTTGTCTTCAAGGCGATAATCTCCGGCAGCTGGTTTGTAAGCGTCCTGGGTCTGACCTGCGCGACTGAGTTTAGAGAGAGCCGGATCGGCAAAACGGAGCCAGGGAAACCCTGCCCGTATTTGATCTGTGTTACTTGGACGGTGCGCATAACTGGTTTGTTGTAAGCGGTCAACAGAACCCCACTATCCAAGGCGGCCTGGTTTTTCGTAGGGTGGTCTCCTATGTCAACCCCGACCGATCCATCATCAGGCACTATCGTCAAATCCGACCGCACCGGCCGCGTCCGCTACAGCGCACAATACAAGCGGGAGGTTTTGGACTCCTTTGCATCCAGCAGTCTCAGCGCCCCTGTTTTTGCCAGGCAGTGCGGCATCAAGTATCCCACCTTCGCCGCGTGGCTGGCGGCGGGGAAAAATCCGCCACGCAAGCCATCGAGTGACCATCCCATTTTCCTCGTTGCTGAAATGGCCGCTGCCGGCGATGGCGGATCCGGTCTGGAGGTCCACCTGCCCGGAGGAGCCGTCGCACGTGTGGCGCACCCCGCGGGAATCAAGTTGCTAGCCGAACTGCTGCGTCACCTCGCCTGAACCCGCCGCCATGCTCACCTTCAACGGCAACCTCAAGGTGTATGTCGCCCTGGAACCATGCGACATGCGCAAGAACTTCAACGGGCTCTGCGCCATTGCCCGCAACCACCTCAAGGTCGATCCGCTGTGTGGCGCGGCCTTCCTCTTCACCAACAAAAAGCACAAGCTCATCAAGATCCTCTATTTCGACGGCACCGGATACTGGGTCGTGGCAAAGAGACTCGAACGCGGCACTTTCAGTTGGCCCAAGGACATTGAAGGAGATCGCCAAAAGCTGATCCTCAAACCCACCGCCCTGGCCATGCTCACCGACGGCATCGACCTGCGCGACGGACTCCAGCGACCTTGGTATGAACTCCGCTGAAATATGTTATATGTTACGGGTTTTACTACTGTTATTGGCACGGCTTTTGCTTGATATAAACCATCAAAACGCCCGAACAAATCATTGCCGATCTCACCGCGAAAGTCACCGCGCTTGAAGCGGAACTCGCGATTCAGAAAGGCATCGTCGCAGCCCTTCTCAAACGCATCTACGGCGCGAGGAGCGAGAAGATGAGCCATGACCAACTGCTCATGGAATTCCTCAACGACGAGGCAAAAAAAGTCGAAGCCGCCGCTGGAAACGACGTTCCACCGGCGGCTGAAACCCTCCCGTCCAAACCACGCGCCCGCCGCAATAACAAACTCAGCGAATCGCTCAAGGGCCTGCCCACCGTCATCCGCGAGGTCATCCATCCCGACGTGCTGGCCCAGCCCGACATGTTCCGTCTGCTTGGCGAGGAAACCAGCGAGCGCCTGCATGTCAAACCCAGCGCTTTCACCCTTGAGATCATCAAGCGTCTCACCCATGTCCGCAAGGGCGATCCCGACGCGGTTCCCGTCACTCCCCCGCTCGAACCCTGTCTGCTACCAGGCAGCGTGCTCACCCCATCGCTCGGTGCCTATCTGCTCACCCAGAAATTTTGCTATCACAGCACCTTCTACCGCGAGGAGTGGAAATTGCGCGCCGGCCACGGCATTGAGATGACCCGCAACCTCATGTGCTCCTGGCACGACCATCTGGCCGACCTGATACTGCCGCTCTATCAGATCATCGCCACCCGCTTCCGCACCTCCGACTACGTCAAGGTGGACGAGACGCCCATCCGCTGCCTCGAACCCGGCACCGGAAAAGCACAGCTCGGCTACTTCTGGGTCTATCATCACGCCGAACACGGTGTGCTTTTCGACTGGCACAAAAGCCGCGCCAATACCTGTCTGGACTCCATCCTCATCGGCAAAAACGACGAACCTTCCTTCCGCGGCCACCTCCAGAGTGACGGCCTTCGCGCCTATCGCACCTTCATCGAGCGCCATCCGCACTTGCCCATCACGCCCGTTTCCTGCCTCGTCCACATCCGCAGGAAGTTCACCGAAGCCAAGGACGACCACCCGCGCCTCACTGCTTGGATCCTGCTTCTGATTGGCCGCATCTACCATATCGAGACCACTCTGCGACAACAACGCGCCGGACCCCTTGACCGCCAGAGAATCCGCTGGCTGGAAACCCGCCGGATTTTCGATCACCTCCACAAAATCATCCGTCACCGCCAGCCCGGGAAACGCGGCATCACTCCCACCAGCAACCTCGGACGGGCGATGGCCTACGCCCTCTCGCAATGGCCGCACCTCGAACCCTGTTTCATGGACGGGCAGATCGAGTTCGACAACAATCTCACTGAAAACGCCATCCGACCCACCAAACTTGGCCACAAGAACTGGATGTTCATCGGCGGCGAACAAACCGGCTGGCGCAGCGCCGTCGTCTACACCTTTGTCGAGCAGGTCCGCCGCCACGGCAAGGATCCCTTCGCCTACTTCGAGTGGGTCTTCGAAAAGCTGATGCACAACCCCGGCCCCGAAGAACTCGAAGCCCTGCTGCCGATCCACTGGATCCAGACTCAGCAGAGCGCCTCACAGACTATCGAAGTCGAGGTAGCATAGATGCCAGAGATGCCAGACCTCTGACAAAAATGCCAGAGGGGCTCTGTTGACCGCTTACGGTTTGTTGATGCGCTTGCGTTCTTTCTGGTCGATCGCCTATTGCGGCCTGGCGGATGGATCATCTTTGACGATGTCGAATGGACGTATGCAACCTCCATGGGGCTCGCCAATACAAAATTTGTGGAACGGATGCCACTCGATGAGAAGACAACAGCTCAAGTCGGGAAAATCTATGAACTCCTCGTAAAGCCTCATCCGAACTATCACAATTTTAGGCGTGAAGCAGGATGGGCCTACGCTCAGAAACGTGACTCGGAAAGCTGCCAGACTATGAGTACGCACCGAGAAGTGGTCGTCGAGTAAGTTGTTTCAGTTGAGCGGGTCCACTATGGACTTGGGGCATTTCTGTCACGAGTTGCCCGCAAATTGAGTGGAGCATGAACGATGCGTTTTGGGAAATTTCCGAGATGCCTGTGTCTAGCGAGGCTTCGCCTCTGACCCAAGACTGCAAGACCCAAGACGCAAGACTGAAAACTTGACCTAACAGTCGCAAATTCACGAGTTCAAGAATCTAGTCAAATTCACCCACTCGGAATTGGTTCCCCAGTCTAACCGATGGCACACATCCTCATCGTATCCGTCCAGTTCCAGCCGACTTTTTGCGGCGGAATGACCACATAAGCCTACAACATCGCGCGTTACCTAAGCAAAATCCGGTGAGAATTATCATCATTACCGACCAATTTCCGCCCAATCACTTTGGCGGGATGGCGCAGCATGCTTACCATATCAGCAAATTCCTGGGGCGGCAGCATGAGGTGGCGGTTCTTTTGCCCTCTACTATGGGTGTTTCCAGACACGGCGGTGAGGGATTCAGTCTGGTTCCTCTGCTCTCGATGAAACATCCGAGGTTGGACGCGTGGCGTGCCGCACGATTCGCAAGGAAATTCCGACCCGATGTGATTCATGTCTGTACGGCTGGCATGGCGTATGAGACCCTACTCAACAAGTACCCCTTCGTGGTTCGAGTGGTCGGGAACGACTTTTTGCGGCCCTGGGTTGGCCCTGGTCTCCCATTCCGGCGAATCGTGAACCGCGTCACTTTCGGAGCGGCAAAACAATGGTTTCAAAAAGTGGAAACGATGAATCGCAAGCGAATTGCACTACGCCAGTTGAGACAGGCGGATGTGATCGTGGCGAATAGCGACTGGACGGCCCAGCGGTTGGTAGAAGAGCGTATTCATCCCGAACGAATTAGGAGGGTTGTAGGCGGACTGAATAGCGAGCATTTCTCGGAATCTCACAATAGGGCCGGGCTTAGAGAACTTCTCGGTTTCTCCCCTGATGATTTTGTCTGTCTCACGGCAGGCAACCTCATTGGCAAGAAGGGTTTTGACACGGTGATGCGGGCGATTGCTCTTCTCAAGGAGCAGGGCAATTGTCGGATGCGCTATGTGATCCTCGGCGATGGTCCCGAAGAACCCGCGCTCCGAGCTCAAGGAAAGATAAGTGGTATCGAAGATCAGGTAATCTACGCAGGGCGGAAAACACAGCATGAACTCGCTAGGTATTATCAAGCTGGCGATCTTTATGTGCAGATCTCTCGTGATCACCTGCTGCCGAATGGTTTTTGGGATGTGGAGACGATGGGCAGGACGTACTTTGAAGCTGGTGCCTGTGGCATCCCGGTTATCGCCTCCCGTGTGGGTGGTGTGCCATCCGTTGTTCTCCATGGCATTAACGGTCTGCTTATCAATGATCCCGAGGACGCGCATGAGGTTGCAGCGAGCATTCGGAGACTCATGGATGATTCCAAGTTGAGGCGCGATCTGGGACTAGCGGGCTTGCGCCTTGCTCGTGATGAGTTTTCCTGGGAGAGGGTTGGTGAACAGTTTGAGAGAGCCCTTTTAGACGCTAAGCATTTACGAGCATAGATTGATGCAGACACGACACAAGGACGAGGACCCCGCCGGGATTCGGTTTAACGAGCCAGACCTGCCGCTTGCCGTTGTCGTCACCGCAACGAGGTGGGATGAGCCGCCACGGATGCGGCACCATATCACACGGCAACTGATGAAATGGTGCAATATATTGTACGTAGAGTTGAGGGTGAAGGACGAGGGAGGGCTCCGCAGAGTAGACGAGAGACTTCATATCTTGACCCTTCCTTCACATCCGCTGATCCCAACACGGGCCTATGCCAATCTTCCATTTGTCAACCATGTGGAAAATCAATGGCACGCAAAAAAGATCATGCATGTGGTTCGGCAAACGAATGCAAAATCGGCAATATTGGTCAACTTTGTTTATTACTTTCCAGAAATCATGCGCTATTCTTTGTTCAACGCCAGGGTTTATGTTTGTTTTGATGAATTTCCGAAAATGTGGCGACGGCGGTCGAGGGGAAACTGGTTGCGGCATGCTTACCAGTCCCGTTTGATGCAGGCCCGTGAGAATCGAGTCGCGTCCACAGCAGACTTCTGCCTTACACCACATTCCGGCCTAAAGCGAAAATTGGAGACGCATGCCCGCGACGTGAGGATGTTTTTCCACGCCCACGAATTCAATACTCTTTGGAGGCCAGAAGCGACTAAAGGGGCTGAACACACAAGGAAAAATACGAAATGCATCAATGTGGCATATATGGGATTTATCCACTATCGGCTATTGGATCAATGGCTCCTGAGAATACTCGACGAACCGGACATGCAACTCAATCTCATTGGTCCTGTGAATTCGCATTACGATATTTCCATCTTCTCGGAACATCCCAATTTTGTTCTTCACGCTCCTGTTTCGGATGAGCCCTTGGCACGACTACTCTCTTCGATGGATGTGTTGGTAATGCCCTACGATCCCGCCATTCCGGAGGTCGAGGTGCTAACCTCCACTAGCAAGCTATTCCAATACATTGCGGTCGGGAAACCGATCATTTCGTCGGATCTTCCGAATCTAATGGATTTCCCGGAGGGTGTCTTGGTCAAAGCTACCAGCCCTAGTGACTTTATTGAGAAAATCCGGCTGGCATACGAGGAGGACTGCGAGGAATACCGAGTTCTGCGGAGAGGAATTGCTTCGGAGAACACGTGGGACAAGCGCGGAGAGCAATTGCATGGGTATTTGAATGAGCTTCTCGGGGATCGGTTTTTCCAACCATGAGAGGTAAATGGGGGCATGGTTGGTTGTTTTTTACGAGGAGGATACGATTTTGAATAGAGTATTTGCGATCTTGTTTATTGCCCTAGCAGCCTTGGCTCCTGCGGTAACTTTAGCAACTGGTTTGCCGAGTTTGCGGCCCGAATTGCTGGTGTTGCCATTGGCGTTCACGGCGGGTCACTTTCGTTTGGTGTTCGACGACCGGATCTCGAGGTTGCTCTGCCTATTCTTGGGGATTGCGGTGGTGGCGCTTCTTGCATCCTACACCGCCTTCGGAGCGCCATTCGATGGACGTGACCTGAGCATCCTTCCGATGTTGGTGCAGTATTGGCTG
>JBAXOP010000028.1:0-28024 GCA_037133195.1 Verrucomicrobiota bacterium
CGGTGCCCGAACCCACCGGTGCCTTCATCGGCCTGCTGCTCGCCGGCGGCTTGCTGCGCCGCCATCGCGCCCATGCACCCGCTAATTCTGGAAAGCATCATGAACCGCGGATGAGCGCTGATTTGAAGATGTTGGAGAGCAATCCCCTCCTAATCCTGTGAATGAGACCGTCAAACGCTACAACTCATCGATTAGCGACGTGAAACTGCGTCCATTTCATATCTCTCATTATTTTCCCGTCCCCCTATATGCAAGAGAGTGCCTCAACTCCGGGGTTTGCAAATCCGCTCCTTCAGGTATATTCCGGCACCGGGGCGCTGTGGCTGCGCCTCCTCAACCCCCATGATATCCCGACTTTCCTACTCGTTAGCGTGCATGGCTTGGCTGCTCGTGGGGCTTGTCCACGCCGAAACCATCGCTTGGTCGAACGATCCGCTGGCGCTTAACCTAACGAGTTCTGGAACCCGCATGGGTGGCTCGTTCAACTTTGAACTGGGGGTCTTCAAGGGCACCTTTGTGCCGAGTGCCGCCAACACCGCGCAATGGGTTGCCAACTGGGTGCCTGCCCAACGGGTGATCTACAACGCCCCCTACCAACACTTCGACGGCCAGTTCACCGTCACATCTAACGTATCTCCCTTCACCCTCGGCAAGGCGGCTTACATTTGGGGGTTTCAAGGCGGGGTGGCGGCATCCGAGTGGATATTATTCCGTAACACCAGCTGGAACTGGCCCGCTCCAAATTCGATCGACCCGTTTGGCTTGGATTGGAATGCTGCCAATGCCACCGCGCTGCTCGGCACCATCCATGCCTCCGGGTCGCCGTGCTTGATGCAATCCGCCGCTGTGATCGGTATCGCCTCGCCCGTTTCCACATGGTCGCAATGGCAGGCCGCCGAGTTGGCCGGGGTGGCGCGCAACGGTCCTAATGACGACCCGGACGGCGACGGTACGAGCAATGTGCTGGAATATGTATTTGGGCTAGCGCCGCTACAGGCTGGGGCAGCGCCAGTGATGCCGGTGACCATTGTGACGGTGGCAGGGCAGCGGTTTTTACAAATCAGTATTGCGCGTCGCAGTGATCATCCGGCCACCATCACGGTGGAAGTTGGCTCCGATCTAACCCATTGGCAATCCGGTGCCACTGCCACCGTGGTGACGGCGGATGTCCCGTCGGGCTTGGTCGTACGCGACCTCACGCCGCTGACGCCCGGCCCGCAGAAACGTTTCATGCGGGTAAAAGTGGAGGTACCCACGCCATGAGCGCAATGCCGCCGAACGCCGCCGCAAAGCGAACCGCCAGGTGGCTGACGGGCGTGATGTTCGCACTTGCATTTGTTGGATTGGCAATCAACCTGGTGCTGTGTTACCGGCATGTGCTCGGCGGCGGAATCGCTGGTTGTGGCGCTGCCAGTTCCTGCGATGAATTGCTCACCTCGCGCTGGGCTCAGGTATTCGGCTCGCCGGTGGCAGGCTTGGGCGCTCTGGTTTATGCCGCCATTTTGGTGGCCATGACCGTCAACTTCAATCGTCTGGTGACGCCGCTGCTAGGGGGGATTCTGGGTGCGGCCGTTTGGTTTGTGTTGCTCCAGGCACTCGTGTTAGGGCGCTATTGCCCGTGGTGCATGAGCGCCCACGGCATCGGTATTGTGCTCACCGCTCTGGGTGCGTGGCGCCAGTCGCTCGACCCCGCAGAACCTCCTGTCAGAAAGACCCTCGGGCTATCAGCTGCCGCGGCGATCTTGTCGCTTGGGGTGGTGCAGGGATTCGGTCCCCAGCCAGTGACCCACCGCTTCGATGAGGTCAGCAGCAAGGCTTCCAGTATCGAGTCTGCGGTTCACGCCCGCGGCAATGGCCGAAAAATCGCGTTCGATGACGGCCACAAAATTTACGATGTGGGGGCGCTGCCGCATCTAGGGCGGGCGGAAGCACGGCGAGTGATGGTGGAGTATTTTGATTACTCATGTGCGGCATGCCAGACGATGCGCGGGTTCTTGGCCGCGCTGATGGCGAAACACCCGGACGATCTCGCTGTGATTGTTTTGCCCGTACCATTGGAAGGTTCGTGCAATCCGAGCCTTGCCGCCGCAGATGTGCAGCACCCGGGAAGTTGCGAACTGGCTAGCTTGGCGCTTGCCGTCTGGCGGACCCATCCGGCGGAATTTGCCGCATTTCACCAGCGCCTCATGGAACATCCGGTCGCGGCGGCAGCCCGCTCCGAGGCTCTCAAACTCATGTCACAGGCAGAACTCGACGTCGCCTTGCGCGATCCGTGGATCGAGGAACTCATCCATGCCGATGTCCATGACTGGGTGACATTCTCCGTGAGCCGCAAAAATCTGCCAAAGTTGCTCATCAGCGGTAAGCGCATCCTCCACGGCTTACCCTCCGGTGAGGCTGATTTCATCCGCGTCATGGAACGCGAACTGAGCCTCTGAGCCTAGCGAGGCCACGCCTCAGACAGAAGACACAAGACACAAGACACAAGACAGAAGACAGAAGAGAAGAAAACTTGTCCTAACGACACAACTCATTAGCTCTCGAGTCACTTGGTCCGGATGCGGAATGGTAAGGAGCGACGACTTTACTGTCGTCGTGCGGAAGGAGCGCCCATAAAAACCGCTTCGGCACTCACTCAGGGGGCCGCTCTTACGCTATCACCACAAGAATGAGGTGGCTCCTTAGCCCAAGTGACTCGGGTTTAGCTATTCAAGGACTTTAGCGTTGGCATCACAACCCCTGCCAACGCAATTTCTGCCGCAACGCCTGATAAAACGAACGGTCCTCCAGCAGCAACAGGTGCAACGATCTAGCCGCTTTGCGCACCTCAATGCGATCGCCACTCTCAATGCGCGTCGTATCGCGCCCGTCGGCTGTGAAAAGCATCGGCCCACACGCACCCGCTTCCGACGCAATTTCCACCACCGCATCGTCCGCCAACACCAGCGACCGCTGACTGAGGCTGTGCGGACAAATCGGCGTAATGACAAACACCGCCGCCGCCGGCTCAATGAGCGGCCCGCCGGCTGAGAGCGAATACGCGGTGGAGCCCGTCGGGGTGGCCACGATCAATCCGTCGGCGCGGTAGTGATTGAGCAATTCGCCGTTGACGCTGGCCCGCACAGCCACCAACCGACCGGTTTCACCACGTGCGAGGGCCACTTCGTTGAGCGCTACGAATGACATATCGGCCTTGTCGGCGCGGAAAATCGTCGCTTCCAACAACGAGCGCACGCTGGTGGTAAAGCGCCCCTGAGTGACGGCGGCGGCGAAGCCATCCACTTCGGCGTCGGTACAACTGGTGAGAAACCCGAGGCGACCGATGTTGATACCGGCCACGGGCTTGGCAAAATCCCCCAACCGGGAGAGCGCGTCAAGCATGGTGCCATCCCCACCCAGCACTGCCGCTAGATCAACGTGCCGCGCAAACTCAGAGGCCGGTATCCCGCCTGATTCACCCGCCAAAGCAGCCGTTTGCAGGTCGAGCACAAGACGACACCCTCGCGCCGCCAAAGCGGTCCGCAGGGCGTGCAAAGCTTGCCGCGCCCCGGTCATTTTCGGGTTGGCTAAAATTCCGATGGTGAGCATCGCGGGCGAGTCAACAGGTTGGGCGGCACCTTGGCAAGCACGATGCACGACAGGAAAACTGTCGAGCCCTCAAAACCGCCTCTCAGCGGTTCTATGTTCCTCTTTAGGTCAATATGCGCCAAATCATTTTCCACCGGCCTCAGGGACTGTGGAAATATTTTAATTTCCGCTTTGCAGCATTGCGTGCATTACGTAGGCTCGTGGCGTGCTTCAAATCGTTTTCAATGAAATCAGTGCTGCGGAAATCACGCAACTGGACACCCTCGAGCAACTCGATTTGCTCGATTCATTCCGGGTATCCGAGGCTGACCTGGATCACCTCGACGGCGAGCGGTTTGGAAAAATCAGCCGCGACGGCAAGGTGCTCTACCGGTTCCGGGCCAAGGATTACCGGTTTTACTTTGAGGTCAAAGACGCTGCGGTGGTGGTCCACCGCTTGCTGCACAAGGGAACGTTCTCGGATTTCCTGTTTCGCTCGAAGATGCCGCTGGCCGAAGACGAGGCATTAGCCCAATCCAAGCACTTTTGGAAACTCATTGATGAGGGCCGCAATGCACGGCACTTGTGAAATTCGGAGGATTTTGCTTCCGCTATGCGTCTAACTTACAGCAGACTCCCCCCTCCCCGATGAAATGGCTCCCATATCTAATCCTAGCGGCCCTGGCGGCCAGCAGTTTTTTATTTTACAGGTGCTCAATGAATGAGCAAGCTCGCATCAGCGCGAAAATCGTCCAACTCCAGCAAAAACCAGAAGCCGACGATGACAACCAGCGGGAAATTCTCAAATTGCAGAACGACGCGGAGAGTCGAGGCAACCAAAAGATATTTGGCGGCATATTGCTGACATTTTTGGGGGCAGGCTTGGTGGGTATTTTGTTTGTGACGCTGGTATTGCCCATGCTGGCCCACCGCGTCGCCCACCTGGTGTACGACAGCGGGGAGATGCTGGAGAAAGATGCCATGCACGATGCGCGCTCGCTGGTGGCGCAAGGGGAGTACGACAAAGCGATCGAGGCGTTCAGAATAGCAGCGGCGAATGATCCGCTCAACCGGCTGCCGTGGGTGGAAATTTCGCGTCTTCAACGCGGGCAGCTGGAAGATTCGGAAGCGGCGATTCAGACATTGCGCCAGGCCTTGGAAAGCCAGGAATGGCAGATCAATGATGCCGCCTATTTCCTGTTCCGACTGGCC
Source organism: Verrucomicrobiota bacterium (assembly GCA_037133195.1). GTDB lineage: Bacteria > Verrucomicrobiota > Verrucomicrobiia > Verrucomicrobiales > Akkermansiaceae > Luteolibacter. Next base: position 4,780 of record JBAXOP010000028.1, read on the forward strand.
GAACTCTACGACGAAGACCGCCAAGACCGGCTCACCGCGGCGTCAATTATGCAACAAGTCATCGACGAATTTCCGGAAACCCGGCACTCAGCCAATGCCCGCCACAAACTCCATACTTGGGGATTAGTTTGAACTATGCGCGCGGCGCTCACCGCTTTCTCCGCCCGCCATCCAATGCTCGCCGCCGCCCTCGCTATGGCCGGCTGCCTCGCCTTGGCTGACCGCTCGCTCGTCGCCGCTTGCTTGGCTGCCGGCCTGTTCGCTGCCATCGGTACCTATTTCGGCAGTTGGCAACGCGGCTTGGCTTGGGCACTGTGCGCCACCTTGGCACTGGGCGTTTTCGCTTGGCGCAACCACCGCCGCGACGTGGCAGCAATTGGATTATTAGAGCCGGTGAGCGGCCCGGTGGAAGGCCAGGCGCTGGCGGATGGCAAAGGCGACAACGGCTCGTGGACAGGCCCGGTGCGGTTGCGCGGCGGGCGCTATAACGGCAGCAAGGTATGGTGGGAAGGGCGCGGTGAATGCCCGGTGGCTGGTTCACTGGTGCGTGCGAGGGGCAATTTTCGGCCGCTGCCGGTGCTGCGCAATCCCGGGGAGTTTGATCAAGGGGCATGGTTGCGGCGCATCGGGGTGGCCGCGGTGTTTCGTTCCGCTTGGAGCAACGGGGAGGTGGAAACGAGCCCACTGGCAGCGTGGGGCGCTAGAGTGCGGCTAGGTTTCCGCAATGCGGTGACGGCGGGCTTGGCGGAGGATAGCCAGGCAGCGATCGTCATCCGCGCGGTGGTCATCGGTGATGTCCAACCAGATGCCGACGAATTGATCGCTGACTTCCGCAACAGCGGCACCTTGCATATTTTTTCGGTCAGTGGCACCCACGTGGCGATGGTCGCTTGCATCCTCTGGGTGTTGCTGCGCACCGCTGGCGTGCCTCGCCGCTGGGCCATCCTGGCCTTGCTGCCGGCCATTTTTTGCTACACTTGGATTTCTGGCAATAGTCCGCCGGCGCTGCGTTCGGCCTGGATGGCCTCGGTATTTTTGGGGGCATTTGTATTTCGGCGTCGGCCGGATTTACTTAATTCCCTTGGTTTGGTGTTATTCATGATGCTGGTGTGGGACGGCAATGTGTTGTTTCAGCCCGGTGTCCAATTGTCCTACGGCGTGGTGGTCGCCATCGCCTTGGGATCCGACTTGGCGTCGCGAGCATTCAGTTGGCTCGCCCAACCGGCGCTCTATCTGCCGATCACGCTGCTATCGCGTAGCCAGAAGCTGTGGCTAAAGGGCCGCCGTTACCTGGCCCAATCCCTCACCATCTCACTCGCAGCCTTGGTCGGCTCCACTCCGTTAACCATCTATCACTTCGGGCTGATCACTCCCATCGCGTTGCTGGCCAATCTGGTGCTCATGCCTCTGGTGTTCGTGCTGTTGGCTGCGGCCATGCTCGCGGCAGCTTTGTTCCCCCTCGCCCCCAAGGCCGCTTGCTGGGTAAACCGCGCCAATGCCGTAGTCGCCAATGCCTGTGCCTACAGCGCCCACGTCATGTCAGCCGTCCCCGGCGGCCATTTCAATCTGCACCGCTCCAACCAACCCTTCTTGCTGGTGTACGACCTCGACCGCGGTGCCGCAGCTTCTTGCTTGGCCACCGCCAACGATGGCGCGGTCATGCTGGATTGTGGCGATCCTTTCGGCTTCAAGCGGCGGGTGATGCCCTCGCTGCGCCAACTCGGGGTGAGCCCGGACTCGGTGATTCTGAGTCATCCCGACGGTAAGCATCTGGGCGGTGGCTCGCCAGTTTGGGCGGCCTTTCCCATCCGCCAGGTATTACTGCCCGTGGAGCGTGCCCGCAGCACCGCCTATCAGGCATGGCTGAACGACTCCCCCGTCGCCGGTATCCGCACCTTGCAGGCGGCTACCACTGCGGCACTGCCCCTACCCGACGGTGCCACCCTCGAAATCCTCTACGCCCCCGATCCCACCAACCCTCTCGCCCGCGCCGATGACCGGGTCGCTATCTATCGACTCCACTGGCACTCCTGGAAAATCCTCTTCACCAGCGATGCCGGCATGGGTACCGAAACAAAATTGCTAGCCACCGCACGCGACCTCGCAGCGGACGTGATCATCGCCGGGCGTCACCAAAGCGACCTCTCGCTGAGCGACGCGTTTTTGGAAAAAGTCCATCCCGCTGCTATCATCGCCTCCAACGCTGAGTTTCCCGTCGAGGAGCGCTTGCCGCCCCAACAAGCCGCCTTCTGGCGTGCCAGCGGCATCCGCGTATTCGACCAGAGACAAACCGGCGCGCTCACCCTCAGCATGAATCCGGCCGGCGACCTGTTGCTGGAAGGATTTGTAGATCATTCCACCTTGCTCCTCAAACACCATTGAAAATTGGCCGCAATCCTTACGATGTGCTCCCAATGTTGTACCTATTCATACATAACATAACATACCCATCCTTATGATGCCTACCCGCCTGCTGCCCTCTCCCCGCGAAGCCGCCGTCCTCAATACCAACGAGCTGCGGGCGGCTTTTTTGTTAGAAGACATATTTGTGGCGGGTGCCATTAGCCTCACCTATACAGACATGGACCGGGCAATTATCGGTGCGGCCATACCCACGACGCAGCCGCTCGCACTCGGCAACGATGACGCGCTCAAGGCAGACTTTTTCTGTCAACGCCGCGAATTGGGCATCCTCAATCTCGGCGCGGCCGGCAGCATCGTGGTCGATGACGCCACCTATCAACTCAACCGGCACGAATGCCTCTACATCGGCCGCGGCAGCCGTGAGGTGTGCTTTAGCAGCGACTCGGAAAGCGAACCAGCCGTTTACTATCTGGTAAGTTATCCGGCGCACGCCGTCTATCCGACGCTCAAAGCCAGCCGTGCCGAAGCCAACCGGGTGGAGCTTGGGACAAGCGACGAGGCGAACGAGCGGACGATTTTCCAATACATCCATGAAGGAGGGATTCGGAGTTGTCAGTTGGTGATGGGATTTACTGAGTTTAAGGCCGGCAGCGTCTGGAACACCATGCCCTGCCACACCCACGCCCGCCGCAGCGAGGTCTATTGTTATTTCGATGTCCCTCCCGATCAGCGCGTCCTCCACCTGATGGGCGAAGCTCAACAAACCCGCCCGCTGTGGGTCGCCGAGCGCCAGATCGTGCTCTCGCCGCCCTGGTCGATCCACTGCGGCTGCGGCACGGCAAGTTATCGCTTCGTGTGGGCGATGGGCGGCGAAAACCAAACATTCACCGATATGGACCGCGTCGCCATAGCCGACTTGCGCTGACCTAATCAATTTGATTTTTTGACCACCTCATGAACGCATTCGACCTCAGCGGCAAGACCGCGCTCGTCACCGGTTGCAAACGCGGCATCGGCTTTGCCATGGCCGAGGGGCTCGCAGAGGCCGGAGCAGATATCATAGGCGTGAGCGCCACCCTTGAGGCGCAGGGCAGCGCCATCGCCACGGCGGTCGCGGCCCACGGGCGGCGCTTCTGTGCCTATCCATGTGATTTTAGCCAACGGGGCGCGGTGAAGGCGTTAGCCGCCAAGGTACTGGCCGAGCACGGGGTGCCGGACATTCTCGTGAACAATGCCGGCACGATCAAGCGCAGTCCTGCCGCCGCTCATTCCGATGAGGATTGGTTAGAGGTCATCGAGGTGAATCTCAACGCCCAGTTTCTACTCAGCCGCGATATCGGTGCCAGAATGGTCGAGCGCGGCAGCGGCAAAATCATCTTCACCGCCTCCCTGCTCACCTTCCAAGGCGGCATCACCGTGCCGGGTTACGCCGCCGCCAAGGGTGCCATCGGCCAACTCACCAAAGCCCTGTCTAACGAGTGGGCCGGCCGCGGCGTCAACGTCAATGCCATCGCGCCCGGCTACATCGCCACCGACAACACCGCGGCCCTGCGCGATGATCCAGTTAGAAGCCAACAAATTCTAGCCCGTATCCCGGCCGCCCGCTGGGGCGAACCTGCGGATTTCAAAGGACCGGTCGTGTTCCTAGCTAGTGAGGCATCCCGGTACGTCCACGGAGCCATCCTCGTCGTTGATGGTGGCTGGTTGGGCCGCTGAGGGATCAAGCACGTACCCATCTCAAAACTCAGGGCTCCACCTCAATAGGAGCAACATTGAGAGCAAGAACGATTGCCTGCAATTGCGGTATATCTTCAAGTGACTCGGGAGGAATGAGGGTTCGGGTGCTGTAGAGACAATCAGCAATATCGATGGTGGTTCGGATTTGACAAAGGAGGATGCCCCTGTTCACTCTCTCCCCATGCCGGACACTCAATTGCCACCCACGGAACATGACCAACCCACACACTCAACCCCTGAGATGCCCACCCGTGGGCCAAGCTCCAAGCCGCCAGTCACACCGGTGATGGCTATGGGAATGGTCATCGCGGCACTTCTGGTCCTGCTCATGATGCTCAAATTCCGCCCCGCCAATGACAGCCATAAGTCCGGTAACGAGCGTACGCTCGCGGCACTCCAGAGCGAACTCGAAGACTTGAAGCACCTGAGCGGCACGCAGGGATTGCCCACGCTGGGAGGTGGCGAACAGCTCGAGGAGGTGGCCGCTCGCATGAAAAAAGATGCCGATAACTTGCTGCTTCTGGCCGGGCGCTACAAGCAATCGCTCGACGACAGCAACGCCAACCTGGTGAAAAAGACTGCTGAATGGCTGCGCTCTGAGCAATACCGCCAAATGGATAGGACCGAACTCGAACGCGCGAAAAACGAGCTGCAACAAGCCAAGGCCAGCGGCACCGGGACAGAATCCTCGCGCCGCGAAGCCGCCGACACCAAGACCCGCCACGAAGCCCAAGCCGCCGAAATCGCCAGCTTGAAACAGCAGCTCGCCGCCGTCGGAGGGCAAGCGTCCAAGGCCGATTTGGATACACTCCAGCGCCGCTTCGAGGAAACCCTTCGCGCCAAGGAGTTCTTTGAATCCCGCTCCAAGGAACTCGAAGCCGCTCTCGCCAAGGCCTCCGCCAAACAACCCGCAGACGAAACCACCTCTCCCGCGGCTCCCACCGCTCCCGCAGCTCCCACCGCTCCCTAAATCGGAGTTTATCCTCCCGAAAAACTTGGCCCGGCAGCGGCCCGTTATGGAGCGACGATCTTATTGTCGTCGTGCGGAAAGACCGGCCATGAAACAGAGCCTTCGGCGCGTACCCAAGGTCCCCCTTCCACTACCACCACAAGAATGGGGTGGCTCCTTAACGAAGGGGGTGGCTGCTTGGCGTCATTTCGCAATTAGAGCAATGGATTCGCGAAATGGCTATTGTCCAGAGCTGTGGAATGATGTTTGATCGCTCTGCGCTAGCCGCAGGACGCTACCCCTAGCCCCGTACCGGCACTCCCCATCAAACATTCCTACCCTATGCGAGCCGCCTTTTTCACCCTCCTTGGCATCGCGGCACCCTTGCTGCTTGGCACGCCCACGGCTCTGGCGGCACTCAAGGTCGGCGATGCAGCGCCAAAACTGCAAACCGGCAGCTGGTTACAAGGCACCGCAGTGACGGACTTCGAGGGCGACAAGGTTTACATTGTCGAGTTCTGGGCCACTTGGTGCGGCCCATGCAAGGCGTCCATCCCGCATGTGAACGCCCTTCATGAGCGCTTCGCCGACAAAGGCCTGGTAGTCATCGGCCAGGATGTGATGGAAAAGGACGATTCGCTGGTGGCCCCCTTTGTGCAGGCCATGGCGGACAAAATGACTTATCGGGTGGCCACCGACGATAAGAGTGATGGCGGACGCGGGCGTATGGCCCAAAACTGGCTGGCCGCGGCGGAACAAAACGGCATCCCCTGCGCTTTCATCATCAATAAACAAGGCCGCATCGTGTCCATCGGCCATCCGATGTCCATCAAAGAGGCGGAGTTGGAAACCTTGCTCGCCGAACCCTCCACCGGTGGTAACGCCAAAGGGGCCACCCGACCTAACAATGCCGCCAGCGTACCCAGCCCCAAGGAACTGGAATTGGCCCGGCGCGCCCAAGCCGAGATTCGCGCCGGCAACTTGGACAAAGCCGAGACCTCCCTCGCCGCACTTCAGGATATCCTAACGGAAAAATTCCGGGACATTGGAGCTATCCTCAACCTCGAATTACTGCTGGCCCGCAAACAGACCAACGACGCCCTGCAACTCACCAAAATTCTCTGCGAAGATTTCAAGGGTAACCTCTCTGTTCAGAATGAGATCGCCGCTCAACTCGCCAATCAGCCCGATGCCAACGCCACCGTGCTGGCCGCTGCCGAAAAAATCGCCACCCCTATCGCCGCAACCCCCGGCGACTCACAAGCCACCGCCCTATCCACTCTCATGCACATCGCATTCCTGCGCGGCGATAAACCGCGTGCCGAGGAATTGCATGCCAAGGTCCGCGCTCTCCCACCAGTGAAATCCGCTTGGCCCCGCCGCCTAATCGACGGAGAAGCCCCTAAGTAAAACTTATGATTGAAACCAAAACTCATTTTGTCCAGGCCGTGCGCGAGCGCGTCGGAGAAGTTGTCGTCGGCCAGGACGTTGTGGTCGAACGCATGATGATCGCGTTGCTGACCGGCGGCCACCTATTATTGCTAGGCGTGCCAGGCACCGCCAAGACATTGTTAGTCAATGCCGTGGCGAGGGCGGTGGACTTGAAGTTCAGCCGTGTGCAATTCACCATCGACATGTTGCCATCCGACATTATCGGCTCGGAATTGCTCGATCAGACAACCGGCAAATTCCGCACCCATCAGGGGCCGGTTTTCACCAACTTGCTGTTAGCCGACGAGATCAACCGCGCCGCACCGAAGGTCCAGAGTGCTCTGCTAGAGGCGATGCAAGAACGCAAGGTTACCATTGGCAATGCCAGCTATCCGTTGCCGGTACCGTTTCTGGTCATCGCTACTCAAAACCCGATCGAGCAAGCCGGCACGTTTGAATTGCCCGAGGCCCAGCTCGACCGCTTCATGCTTTGCCACCGGCTCAACTATCCGACTGCCACCCAGGAGGAGGAAGTATTGCGCCGGCAATTGAAGATGGGCCTCAAGCGCGTCGAGGGAGGCGCGATGCCCAAGACAGCCTTCGACATGATAGGCGGCGAACCGGTGTGCCACCTCGCCGACTTGGTAGGAGCGATGGAAAAGGTCCAGGAGGTACATGTTAGCGAGGTATTCATGAAGCACACCGTTGAATTTGTGCGACTCACCCGGGCCCATCCGAGCATCGAACTGGGTTGTTCGCCGCGTGCCGGCCTGGCCATCGTGCAGGCGGCGCGGGCCCGGGCCTATGTGCTGGAGCGCGACTATGTGGTGCCGGAGGATTTGTTTGAGTTAGCCGAGGACGTGGTGCTGCACCGGATGCGACTGAGTTACGAGGCGCTTGCGGAAGGCCGGAAACCCACGCAAGTGCTCGAGGAGTTATTGCAGAAACTCGGCTGATTTTTCCATGCAATCCACCGGGCAACTCACCCACGACCCGCTCGACGCCCGCCAATTTGAAATTGCCGTGCGCCGGCTCGCCAACGCCCTGAGCTACGGCCAGGAAAGCTCGCCGTTCCTCGGCGCAGGCATCGAGTATGTCCAATCCCGTCTCTATCAAAGCGGCGACCCCGTCAAGTTCATCGACTGGCGTATCACCGGGCGCACCGGAAAGTATCACGTCAAGGAATATGAGGCACCTAAACAAATGCCGGTTTATTTGTTGGTAGATACCTCCGCATCTATGTGTGTGTCTTCGCAACGCCTGAGCAAATACGCTTGGGCCGTGCAACTAGCCGGCGGCCTGGCGTTAGCCGCCGTCGAGCACATGAACCCCGTCGGCCTCATGACGGTGGGCGAACGCGAGTTGCATCACACACCATCGCTGGCCCGCAATTCCATTATGCAATGGCTCCACCAATTGCGCCACTATCGCTTTGTTGAGGGCACCACACTGGGCAAACGCATCCGCGAACTTATCCCGCGCGTTGAGCAGCGCTGCCTGTTTGTGGTCATCAGTGACCTCCACGACCTTGACGCGAGCGCAGCCATCAAGCTCATGGCGCACGATCACGACTGCGCCGTGTTGCATCTACAGGACCCGGCAGAATGCGGCCACACCCGCGGCGGTATCTTCCGTGCCGTCGAGGCGGAAACCGGCCGCGAATTCGTCGCCCACGGCCGCAGCCGGTTCTTTGCCGACGCGCACACCCACACGCTTGCCCGCGCCGGTGTCGATTACCTGCACTTGCCCACCGATGCTCCCATCGTGCCGCAATTGCGCCATTTTCTCAAAAACCGCAAAGGCACGAGGAGGATGGGATGAGCGGGCGATCACGCTCTATCAAGGCTGCAAGCGGCTGCAACGCAATAGGGCAGCGGGCAGGATGCCCGCGCCACCGTGGACCGGGCATCCTGCCCGGAATATTCTCCAACCTAACAAAATTCAGGCGGCACATCCTGGCTTTTGTTATTCTGCTAGACATCTCCACACTGGCCCTCGCGGCGCCGCCCGCCATTCTTGAGCGAGCCATCGGTATTGAAGGCGACGTGACGGTGGCGCTGCCGCGCGGCGACTATCAGCCGCGCCCGTTAGATGACCGCACGCCGCTGATTCTGCGCGTGGAATCAGTCACGCCCGGCAGCGACGGGCGCTTCACCTACGCCTTGCATTACATCGGGCTTGAACCGGGAACCTATCAACTCGCTGACTATCTGGTGCACCCCGATGGCAGTCTGGCAAAGGAAATCGGCGGAGAGGAACTTCAAGTGCGCTCGATCTTGCCGCCAGATCACGACGGCGTCTTGAATGCATATATCCCACAGCCGTTCCCGTGGTTCGGCGGCTATCGGATATTCCTCGGGTTGCTCGCCTTGCTGTGGCTTGGCGGCATTGCCCTGTTTATTTACTTCGGGCGCAACCGGGTACCCGTCGTCGTGCCGCCGCCCGCAATACCTCCGCCAACGTATGCCCAGCGAATACAACCCTACGTAGAAGCCGCGGCCGCCGGCTCTCTATCCGCCACCGGCCAGGCCGAGCTGGAACGCCTCCTCACCGGCTTCTGGCGCGACCAACTTGCCCTGCCCGAACCCCGCATGGCCGACGCGTTGGCCCGGCTTAAACGCCACCCCGAGGCGGGTGCCCTGCTGCGTGCCTTGGAGCGCTGGTTGCACCGCCCCGGCGGAGCCACCCGCGAGGAAGTCGCTGGATTATTAGAACCATACCGGCAGCCGCCACCTACTGCCACCACCGGAGAGGAGGGCGCATGAGTTTCCATCATCCGCAGTGGCTCTGGCTGTTAGGTCTGCCGGTGGTGTGGGGCTTCTGGCAATGGGTGCGCCGCGGCCATCTGGTGGTATTGCCCTTCGACCACGGTCAGCAGCGCGACGGCCGCCTGCTGCGAGCCCTTGCTAATCTAGCCGGCACGCTGCCGGCGGTGTTGCTCGCCATCGCGGTGTTGATGTTGGCCGGCCCGCGGCGGCCCGCGCCGCCGCTCGACGAACGCGTCCTCAACAACATCATCCTGTGCCTGGACGTATCGGGTTCCATGAGCATGCCATTCGGCCAGAAAGGCAGCCGCTTTGAGGCCGCCGTGGCTGCCACCAAACAATTCTGTGAATTCCGCAAAGGCGACGCCTTTGGTCTAACCATCTTCGGTTCGGAATACATCCACTGGATTCCACCCACCAAAGAATTGAGCGCGATAAGCCACGCCACCCAATATGTTCGTATGAACAATATGCCGGCATGGATGGGCGGCACCCTCATTGCCAACGCGTTGCGCGGTTGTAGCAAGGAATTGCGGCGCATTCCCGAGGGCGACCGCGCCGTGGTGCTCATCACCGACGGCGGCAGCGCTGATTTCCAAAATGGCGGCGACCGCAATGTGGCGCAAGAACTCGCCGAGCAGAAAATCCGTGTCTTCAGTATCCTCATCGGCAATGCAGGCATGGCCGAACCGGGTGCCGACGGCCTCTATACCATCGCCGCTACCACCGGCGGCAAGGTGTTCCTTGCCGGCGACCCTGCCGGCCTGGAGGCCATTTTTCATCAAATTGATAGCATGCAAAAAGCTAAATTCAAGCAAGTGACTGCGGATTGGGTGGATGACTATCTACCGCTCTCGGTGACGGGCCTGGCCGCCGCCGCGCTATTTGGCTTATCATTGCTAGGTCTGCGCTACACTCCTTGGTAAACCCATGACTCACGAGCAAATCATCGCCTGCGCCTCCTCGTCCGCCGCCGCCATCGCGGTGATCGCGGCCCTCGGCGAATGGCTGCATGCCCGGCGCGTGGCTCGCTTGAGCCGCCTGGCATTCGGGCCGGCAGCCCGCCCGCGGGCTTGGACGAAACTCGCGCCGCCGTTGCGCGTGGCGGCATTGGCTGGCATCGTGTGGTCGCTCATCACCCTCATCGCCTTCAATCATCTCTCTAGCGAACGCGACCGTCATGCCGCGGCCACTCGTCATCTGATGGTGTTGCTGGATGTGTCGCCCTCGATGCAACTCACCGACGCCGGCGAATCCGGTGAGCAGCGCCGAGCGGTGCGTGCCGCCGAGTTGCTCAAATCGGTGCTCAACCGGGTGCCGGGCGACAACGTGCGTTTCAGCGCGGCGAGTTTCTATACTGAGGCGAGAATGTTGGCGCGGGAATGTCAGGACCGCGAACTCATCGTCCATTTTGCCGCTGAGGTGCCATTTCATTTCACCTATAAACCGGGCAAGACTGACATACTCAAATCCCTCAACCAAACCGGTGAAATGATGAAGGACTGGCCGCGCAAATCCACCACCTTGTTAGTCATATCCGACGGCGACAGCGTGCCACCCGCCGGCCTCAAACCGCTGCCATCGGCGGTGTCCGATGTCTTATTTATCGGCGTCGGTGAGGCGGGACGCGGGACGTTTATCGACGGCCACCTGTCGCGCCAGGATAGCGCCACCCTCTCCCAACTCGCACGACGCCTCGGCGGTAAGTACTTCGATGGCAATACCCGCAACCTGCCCAGCGACGCCCTCCAAAAAATTAATGCCCAGGACCCGCACTCGGCCACTTGGCAAGCCGACCGCCGCCTGGTGGCGTTGGCCGTATTGGCGGTCTCGACGGCGCTGCTGTGCCTATTGCCGCTTCTGCTAGAATGGTTTGGCAGTGCTTGGAGAGCGCAACGTAGCCCGGCTCTCTTGCCCGGAACCCAAGGCGGCGGGCAGGATGCCCGCACCACGAAAGTAACCCCATGAAAAAGTACTGTGTTCTGCTGTGGTTGTTGCTGCCGTTGCCGGTGGTGGTGCTGCATTTTGGCCGCGGCCAACAATGGCTGGCACGCGACAAAGCCCACGCCTGCATCGTCGCAGCACAAGCACTCGAGAAGAATGAGAAGTGGCCGGAAGCCGACCGCTTGTACCGCGATGCCGCCAAGTTTGTGGGCACCGGCGAATCGGACGTGAAGTTGCGCCTGGACCTTGCACAGGTGCGCACCCGCTACCGCCAGGGCGACGCGGTGGCAGCGATGGATCAAATGGACAAGGTGGTCAACGATCCAACATTTTCAGCCATGCCTGAGGACTACCGCCACGAGGCGCGGGAATTGGCCGGGCGCATCCATTACTATGCCGGCTGGGTGATGCGCTTAGAGGGGGCGCGGCGCGAGTTATGGATGGAGGAAGCGGAATTGGCGCGGCAGAATTTCCGCTTGCTTACCGAACAGAGCGTCGGCGAAGGGGCTAAGGATTACGCCGTTAAACAACAACGAAATCTGGAATCCTCTGTCTTGTTAGAACGCATGAGCCTTTATGAATTGATGGGTAAAGCCCTCCCCGAAGAAGGTAAAAAAATGGGTGGCCAAGGATTGAGCGAACAAATGGGTAAACGCCGCGGCGAACGCGGTAAAGGTAAACAACCCGGCACCGGCGAAGGCGACGATGGCGAACCTGCTCCCGGCGCCGGCACCCAACGCTTCCAACCCGGCGAAGGCTCGTGAATGTTTACTAACAATTGAAATCATCTCTTATGAATACGACATTGCATTTCACTCGAAACCGCGCTCCGTTGCTGCTGGCCTCCCTATTGCTGGCGACGCCGCTTGCCGCCCCAGCTCAAACTAACAGCTCGACCCCGCCTCCCGCCACAGCCACTCCTCCGGCCACTCCTCCGGCTGCTGCACCGGCCGCTGCGCAAGTCACTCCTCCGGCCGTTGACGCCCCCCCACCGGCAGCAGCCAAGCCAGACGCCAAGCCGGATACCGGACTGGCGGCGGCATTGCGCACACTGACGTATGAGCGGACGCCCGAGGCGCTGTTAGCCGCGACGCGTGCCCAGCGCAAGAGTGGCACGCCTAGCGAGGCTGACAATTTTCGCATGGCAGTGCTGCTAGGCGATTGGGCGGGAGTGGGCAAGACACTCGCAGGACTGCCGCCGGAGGATGCTGCGGCGGGCTACACGCGCTTGCTAGACAGTCTAGCGGGCAATGCCAGCGCAGTGAGCGACGTACTAAAAGCCGCGCCTGCCAATGCCGGAGATCCCTACAACGAACAGCCGCAGCCGTCTGACTCCAATCAGGGCAAGCCCAAACCTGCGCCCTTACTCAGCGAGGATTTCTATGCGCTGATCAACGCCGCGCCTGCCAATCTGCGCGAAGAAAATATCCCCGCGCTGGCCTCTCTGGTAAAAACCGCATTGGGTGCCGGCGGTAAGAAAACCTTGCTGGAACGCTTGGTAAAAGGCTGGCAAGGCCTCGGCGGAACCACCCCGGAGGGCCGCATGCTAGCCACCCAACTGCTTTCCACGCTCGGTTGGATCACTGATGCCGCACCGTTCCTGACCTTGAAGTCCGAGGAATGGACCAATGCCGATACTATGCAGTTAGTATTTGCGATGGAGTATTTCACCCAAACGGGTATTTCTCAACGCGATGAGCGCCAATTGCAACACGCCGCTGAAGTTTGCGCCCATCTGCTAAAAAATTCCCGCTTCGGCAATTACACCCGTCCCCAATTTCGCCTGGCCATGGACCGGCTTGTCCAATTGCTGCCAGCACTGGACGCCGCAGCCGCCAAGAAACTCATCCGCGAACAGCTTTTCAAACAAACCGCGACCCTAGCCGACCTCATCGCTATCATCGGCGAACTCGGCCAAACCGCCGCCAAAGGCAAGGAGTTGCCACCCCGTGCCGCAAGCCTTGGCACTCAAAACCTGCTGCTCCAGGCACTCGCCGAAATGGACGGCCCGCCGCCCGAAATCGCCGCAGTGCTGGTGATGAACTGGCTCACCGAGGCCGAAGCCTGCTACCGCGCCGGCGGTGCCGTGGCCGTCGAAATGACCCAGGCCGAACAGATGATGATGAACCGCTATGGCAACCAGGGGAAGAACGCCGTCAAGTCGTTGCCCACCGATACCATCTTAACCAACGCGCCGCCACCCGCCATCCTTCGCCGCCTCAACCCCGGCCTCGCCCAACGCGTGGAACTCACTCTCCTCAAAGTGAATATCCTCCAGCCTAAGGAGGCTAACATCGCCTTGCTGCGCGAGTATGTGAAAGCCCACCCCGGCCTCGAACGCGACGTCTGCCAAGACGTCCTCTCCGCTTGGGTCGCCAAACGCACCACCCCCGCCGAGAGCCCGCAAGTCAAACAAATGCGCGCCTATGGCATGTATGTGCCGCCACAGATGTTGCAAGCCGGTGCCGGCATCCCTCTCACCCGGTTGCGCCAAAACCAAAATATCCAACAATTCAAATCACTCCTCGCCCAACTCCGCATGATTTCACCCGAGCCCATCGATCCGGCGCTCGTGGTCCAATCGTTCATGACCCTCCACAGCGGGGCCGAGGTTTATCGGTTGGAGGACATCGAGGCCATCTTCGGTCCTCCGGAAAAAATGGTCCGCGCCGAGCTTCTAACACTTCTTGGGGGCATGCGCTCGCGTTTGCAAGAACAATGGCGCGACCCCAAAACCCAACAACAAGCCGGCACCAACCGCTCCGAGGCCGAAGCCAAGGACGAGGTGTCGCGCGGCTACAAAACCGCGCTGGAATTGGCCCGGCGCGGCATCCGAGCCGAGGATGGCGATTGGGCCGCGTTCATCACCCGCGGCCAATTGTTTTTCGATGTGTCGCAATATGAATTTGAGCGACAGGTGAAACTATCCGAATATGTCAACTTGCGAGACGAGGCGTTTGCGAGTTTTCGCAAGGCCGCAGAGATATACGCTGCCAAGCTGCCTTTGCTGCCGCGCGGCCAGTGGACGCTTGAGGCCTATCAGGCGTGGTTCATCGTGATGCTCGGTGCCAGCGACCTCTCACAACTCACCACCTCCACCGCACGCACCGATCCCGGCCTCAAGTCAATCGGCGACGCAATGCGCGCCCTGCCCGGCGACGCCGCCCAACGCCACCTCGAAATGTTCGGCAAAATGCTCGGCGACTTTTTCCCGCGCGTTCCCGCCAACGTCCGCCAACGGTTCCTCAGCTCCGGCCTCAAGGTCGTCGGTGAGGACCATCCCGCCGCCAAATCCGCCATGACCTCCCTCAATTATTACCGCGAATTATTGGATGAGGTGCAATTGCGCGTCACAATCGACGGCCCGACCCGCGTCGGCCACACCCAGCCATTCGGCATGTTCATCAGTTTGGAAGCCACCCGCCAGTTATTGCGCGAGAGCGGCGGCTTCAGTAAGTATATACAAAACCCTAACCAACAAAAGGGAATGATGGGCATGATGGGCCCCCAACCTAACCAGAACACCGCGGTACCGCGCGATGATTTTGCAAAGAACATCCACGCGGCCCTTGATGAAACGTTCGAGGTTCTCTCGCTAACTTTCCACGATGCCGCGGTCAAAACCATTGATCTGCCGCGCGAGGGTTGGGTGGAATCCCCCCTCCTCTATGCCGTGTTGCGGGCCAAAAACGCCGCCGTCGACCGCGTCCCCTCAATCCAAATCGACATGGACTTCATCGACCAACCCGGCCAAGTCGTGCTGCCCGTCATGTCCCAACTCCTCCCCCTCGACGCCAAGGACGACGCCGTGGCCGCCCGCCCATGCGCCGAACTCGCCCTCACCCTAACCATGGATGAGCGCGAGTGGCGCGATGGCAAATTGGTGGTGGAGATCCAGGCCCGCGGGCAAGGTATCATCCCGGCGTTGCCAGAATTGTTTAATGTCCAGCGCGACGGCTTCGACCTAGAACCGGTGGACAGCAATCTTTCTGTCTCGCAATTTGTTAGTGACGGCAGCCGTAAGTCCCCCCACGCGGACCGCAACTGGCAACTTACCTACCGCCGCCACAAGGACCTGCGCGGCGACGTGACGTTCCCCTTCCCCATGCTCCAGCCCGGCATCCAACCCGCCAGCATCGAATACAAACACTATCAAGACGCCGACCTCGTTGCCATCGATGCCAAACAAGCCGCCGCCGGCATACCCCTCGTTAGCCACGTGAGCAACGCCCAGCGCAACACATTGCTGCTCACCTTACTCGCCGCAGTACTTATCGCCACGATTCTATTTTTGCGCCGCAAGCTCGTCAAGACCCGTGTTATTACCGAAACCCTCGCCATCCCCGCCCAGCTCACCCCGTTCACGGCAGTCGCCTTCCTGCGCCGCATCCAACATCATCACGCCGCGCGCCTCGGCAGCACACAGCTCAGCGCCCTCGCCACCCAGATCGCCGAGCTGGAAACCGGCTACTTCAGTTCCGCCCAAGCTCCCACCCTCGACCTAACCGCTCTCACCACCCAATGGCTGCGCGCCGTTAGATAAAGTCATTCAAGGAATCGGGCACGACCAGCGCAATCCCGGATAGCGGGCGAAGCCTCGGTCGAAGGTGATCCATTCGAGACCATATTCTGTGGCCAGTGCGGCATGATAGGCACCAGGTACCAGATTTCCCCGGTCATCGGCAGACCGGCAGAACTTCAGAAAAATCTCCCGGTGACCAACCCCGGGCCGGACGATGGTGACCGGAGAACGGCCTCGAAGATCGACTGCGAATTCTAGCGCTTGATTGAGCGGTGTCGGAATTTTGAAGAACTTGCAAGGTGGCAGGGAAATGACAGATCCGGTGACACCTCACCCTCAGGGGCAATCCGGGACGACCGAGGCCGTCCGCCCCTACCTGCCAGAGGTTGGGCGGTGCATGCTCATGTCCGAAGTCATCCCTCAGTTCATCGAAGCGAGCGGACGCGGATTGCGAAATCGCTCTTGAACCTCAAACGCGAAATTATCTAACGTCTCGGTATTGATCGAGTCACCGTTGAGCGATAACGTCAGTGACGGCAAGCCCTCGTGCTGGGCAATGTGAAAGAATTGGGCTTCTGACACCTTGGTGGGCATGCATTCGAGCGGGCCGATATTGACGACGGCGTGGATTTCTCCGGCCCGCCAATGGTGGAGAGCGGCACCTACGGTTAGGAGAGCTTCAGATTCCAAGCTCTCGGGCACATAGCCCTTGGCGGCGGCGATGGTGGCGGCAATGGGAGTGCGGGCGTGGCCGCCGAGTTCGCGAGTCATGACCCGATGGATGACTGAGCGGATGCGTTCTTGTGCCGCAGTGCCAATGCGATCACCCAATCCATTGCGGCCGTGATCGTGGCGGTTCACATGATCAATGTATTCGATGAACTCGCTGCAAGACGCGAGTTTGACCCGCATTCCGCGTGCCTCCAACCGCTCTACGACGCTGTCATTGGCAAAAGCATTGGAGCGCACATAGATTTCGCCGACCACCAGCACGGTGGGCAACTCGGCTGGGCCGCGCAGGGCTGCAAACTCGCGGGCAGCACCGGCCAGCAACCTGCGCAGACCCAACATATTTCCGTTAGCCACCTGCCAAAGGGATTTTGCCAGGCCCAGTTGGGTGCCGGCGAGCGCCTGCAATTTATCTAGCAATTCGGCCATCCTGCGTTGATAAATACGGTTAGCCTCGCCCTTGATAGTTTCCACTGGGCGCACATCCAACAACGCCTCCATCAGTGCGTCGCCAGCGACGAAGCCGGTAAACACGAGCAACGCGAAGCCGGGCGGCAAATTATCGAAGTACCCGGCTTCGCTAGGTGCCCAGATACGTAGGCGCTCATTCAGGCCAGTGTGCTGGAGGGCAAGCTCAGTTAGGAGGTTATAAGCGCCGAAGCGGCATGGGCCGTTATTGCCGGGATGGCAATAGAGGAAGCGTTCGTTAGCGTCGGGGCTATTTTGGATAAGGTGGACCAAGGCGCCGAGGTTCATGCAAGCAGGGATGCACTCTTTGCCGGAGGTGAGGCGGCGGCCGATGCGCAACGCCTCTGCATCCACAGGTGGCAAGGTTTCGGCACGCAACCCGCGGCCACGCAGGCAAGCGGCAAACACATCGGAAAGCACACCGAGCACCGGCAATAACACGCGCTCATCCGGATGTATATCTAACACACTCATCTCAGTGTGTTGCAACTCAGCAAAGGCATTGGGTGGTTTTTGCGCCCCGCCGGGAGCGTCGGCTTCCCCGGCGACGCAATGCAGGAACGCCTCGACCCGCGTTTTGGTGCCAGCATCACCCGCATGGCCGTCAGTTTCGATGATAGCAAACGGCTTGCCGTCCATGATATGGGCGTAGAAGTGCAAGTTGAAGCTATCCGGTCCGCACGAATAATTACTGCAATAGAGCGAGTACACGCCGGGCAAGCGGCGGACCTGGTGGGCGGCACGCAGGATCCGCTGGGCCTGCGCCCAATACATATCGCCGAATACCGGTACGTCGTCGGGTACCGGGAAACAATCCACCGGAATAGCCATGGCCCCCTGCTCACGGAGAATAGCTGGCACATTGGAATTGAGTACCTTGTTATAGATCGTGTAGGGCCGCCCTAACACGACAACCGCAGGCACCTGCCGCTCGGTGCAAAAAGCCAGTGCGCGGCGGCCAATATCCTCGCAATTCCGCTCGAATGCCAGTTGCGCCTCAATCGCCAGGCGCAAGGCTGGTTGCCAGCAGTCCGCCGTGCCCTTGCCTAACATTGCAGCGAGGCTAGCGCAACTTTGGCGCAACTCAGCAGACTCGTAATTGCCAGCCCCCACATCAATGACCGGCGAGAGCACCCGCCCGTTGAGTTTGGCGGCGAGGTCGTGGCGCAATATCCACGGGCTGGCCTGCACCACCGGACAAACTTTGGCGTGCGGCTCGGTGTCCACCCGCGCCAAACTGCGGAGCATCGGCAGTAATAAAAAATCAACCTCCGCCGTCTCCGCCATCTGGCTGGTTAGCCCGTGATAGAGCTGCATGGGCGCGCAATACGGGATATTCGCCTCCTGCGTGCCACGCTTGAGCACGGCGTGGTCCGCCCCAGTTGTTAGTTCCAGGTTAAAGCCCAGCCTGCGCACAAACGTTGCGAACAACGGCAACAACCCCTTGAGGGTGAACTCGTCGGTTAGAGCAACTATTTTAGCACCGGGAGTGGTACCGAGTTCATCAATCAAGCGAGTGATCAATGCCTCACGCTCGCGGAATGGATCGGGCGAGAGGTCTGGCAACTTGTGCTTGCGGGTGCCTTTGTCGTAGAGCGAGCAGGCACCGCCCCAATTGAAGCGTTGGCCGTGACCGCTGACGGTAGTATTGATAGAATCGATACGGCAGCGGTTACCATTGCCGCCGCAGCCGGTTTTGGAGCGGCAGATAAACGTTTCCTTGGTTTCGATGCGGGCCTCGAGGAAGCGTTGCGGGTCGAAGATAGCATTGGCCTGCCAAGCGGTTTGGCGCTGGGTCAACAAGGCGATGCCAAGCGCGCCGACAGTGCCGGGGTTGGGCGGGATGATAATTTCGCTGCCGGTTTGGCGTGCCACAGCGGCGGCCAATGCATCGGAAGCAAAGGGCATACCCTGGCAGAAGATGACCGAGCCGACGGAGCGGTTGCCTTTGACGCGGTGGAGGTAATTTTGGATGATTGAGTCATAGAGGCCGGCGATAATTTCGCGTTGGTCGCAACCTGCGGCCACCGCCTCGCCGATCACCTCTGCCATAAACACCGAGCAATGTTGGCCGAGCGATACACATTGGGGGGCGAGCATGGCTTGCGTGCCGAGTTGTTGCACGCCATTGATACCAGGAAACTTGCTTCCTTGCTCCTCGATAAACGACCCTGTGCCTGCACTGCACGCCTCGTTCATCGCACAATCCACCACCCGCCCGTCCGCCAACCGGATGTATTTCGCATCCTGGCCGCCAATCTCGAAAATCGTGTCCACCCGTGCATCGAAATGCCGGGCACCCTCTGCGTGCGCCGCTATCTCGTTGAGCACAAAAACCGCCTCACAGCCATAGCATGTTGTTAGCAACGAGCCGGCAATTTCCCGGCCACTACCCGTCACGCCGAACCCGCGCAACACTCCGTCGCACGAGTGCTCGTCCACCCATTGGCCTAACAATGCCTGAGCAGCGCCTACCGGATCGCCCGCTGTGCGACGATAGCCTTCCCACACGACTTCACTGGTGGCCGCATCTAGCGCTACGGCTTTCGAGCCGGTCGAACCAATATCCAACCCCAACAACAACTGGCGCACATGTCCGTTGCGCTCCGGCAAACTCAGCGGCGGCATGCGCCGTACCAACGGCAGACTGCCGCTCAGACCCGCTACGGTGTCCATGCGCGTAGGTCCGGCGCTCACCAGCAACTCTGCAAGTGGCGGCAACATTGCCGGGCTATCCGCCGCCAGCAGCCCGCTGCCAAGGGCTTCGATAAATTCCACATCATCCGGCTTTACATCTAGCAAACTCATTCCGCGTGAGTCTAACATCCCGGCAAAACTCCTGCGGATACGCCGCGAGCGGGTGACCCCGCCGATGAGCGCCACGTCCGGCGGACTGACGCCGGGCTTTACCAGCACCATGACATTTTCGCAAACCGCGTCGAAGAGACCGGCGAGGATTGCCTCGCGTGGCTCGCCCTTGTTAGCCAGATGGGTCATGTCGGTTTTGAGGATCACCGGGCAGCGGCCGGAGAGCGGCGCGGAGTTTTCCACCTCGGCGCACAGGTCGTCAGCCTGTGCGGGTGTGAGTTCAAAACGCTCGCAGAGTTGGCGGAGGAAATTTCCGGTCCCCTGTGAGCAGCGGCTATTTTCGCGGAGAACTTCGAGGCCGTCGCGGCGCAATTCCAGTACGGAAAACCCATGCCCGCCGATGGAGACGACGGTGGCCGAGCCCGGGCCGTGAAGAAAGCGGAAGCCGCGCGTCTGGGCCTGCTTGGTAGGCACCCGTGGCAACTTCACCAAGCGGGCGAGCCGACCGCTGACGGCCGCGCCGCTGAGGCTGGACCAGTTAAATTCAGCGAGCACATCGAGCAAGCACTGTGCGGGTTGCTTGTGGTGTTCCACGAAGCGGCGGCGGCCGCTGTGCAAGGCTGCCCCATGCCGTAGGACCTCGACCACCTTGATGGTTTCGGCCCCGACGTCGATGCCGAGAAACCGTTGCTGATGCGTGGTCTCTCCCGCGGCGGGGGCACCGCCACATCCTCCATCCGATACTGGTTGAGTGCTCATGAAGGGAACTATCTATCACCCACTGAGGGCCTGCGCAAGCCCACTGAGCAAAAAAAATCTTCATCGGGCGGCACGTCCCGAGCCCTCAAGAAAAATTCAACGCGTCCATATCGAAGACGACGGTCACATCCTCTGGCAATGAGGTGCGGGCAAGCACCGCCTGGACGTGGCTGGTGAGAGGACGGGCGCGTGGCGATCGGAGAGTGATTTGAAAGCGGAACTGGCCATGGGCACGGACCAACGGCGAGGGCAATACCTCACCTAACTGAATGCCCGGGGGCAGGTTTTCCGAGAGCCGCAAATGCAACGTTTGAAGGGTGAACTCGGCACGCCGCTCGTGATTCGAACGGGCAGTGAGCACCGCACAATGACCGTATGGCGGAAAACCAAACTGACGGCGGAACTCAAGTTCTTGCTCGGAAAATCCGTCAAAATCGTGGCGTCGCGCATATTGGATGGACGGCGAGTGCGGGGTGAATGTTTGCACGATCACCTCGCCGGTTAGTTCACCGCGCCCGGCACGTCCCGCCACCTGCGTGAGCAATTGGAACGTGCGCTCGCCAGCGCGGAAATCCGGCACGTGCAACCCCAAATCGGCATTGAGAATACCCACCAATGTGACGTTTGGAATGTGCAATCCCTTGGCTATCATCTGCGTGCCTATCAAAATGTCCAGCTTGTGGGTTTTGAAGGCATGCAAAGTGTCGCGCAGGGCGTGGCGGCGGCGCATCGCATCGGCGTCGATGCGCGCAAACTTCGCTTGCGGCAACACCTTGGTTAGAATCTCCTCCACCTTCTGGGTGCCGTAACCTTGGAGCAAAATCGCCGGGTCCATGCAGGCCGGGCACTTGCGCGGCACGATCGCCTGATGACCGCAAACGTGGCAGATGAGCCGTTCGTCAGTGCGATGATAGGTGAGGGCCACCGCGCAGTGCGGGCATTGGCAGACGTGGCCGCAGGCCGGGCATTGTAGGGAGCGGGCGAAGCCACGGCGGTTGAGAAAGAGGATCGATTGTTCGCCCTTGGCGAGGCGCTGCTCGAGGGCGCTGCGCAGTTTATCGGATAGAATGGCCATACCGCCCTTATGCTTGGTAGCCTCCAAGCGCATATCCACCACGCGCACCAGCGGCATCGACTGGCCATCGGCGCGTTCGTCGAGGCGCAGCAGTGAGTATTTTCCGAGTTGGGTGTTATGCCATGACTCGAGCGACGGAGTGGCCGATCCCAACACAATGGCGGCCCCCTCAAAGGTGGCACGCAGCACCGCCACATCGCGGCCATGATAACGCGGCGGGTTTTCCTGTTTATAGGAATTTTCATGTTCCTCATCGACGATGATGAGCCCGAGGTCAGGCAGCGGCGCAAACACCGCCGAGCGTGCACCGATGACAATCCGCGCTATCCCCTTGCGGATGCGATGCCATTCGTCGAAGCGCTCGCCCTGCGAAAGGTGAGAATGCAACACCGCCACCTGCTCCTGATGACCGGCGAAACGCGCCTTGAATCGGCGCACCGTTTGTGGTGTTAGGGAAATCTCTGGGACCAGAACCAACACGGTTTTGCCCAATTCAAGAACGCGTTGCGCAGCTTGCAGATAGACCTCCGTCTTGCCCGAACCTGTCACCCCTAACAATAACATCGGCTTGGCTTCCTCCGGATGCCTCAGCGCATCGAGCACCCGCTCCAACGCGATCGCCTGTGCGACGTTGAGCGTCAGCGGCGTGGAAGCCACCACCTCCTCAATCTCGTCGGCATCCGGATCGCGGCGGACCTCTTCCACCTCGATGCGCAACAGCCCGGATTTTTCCAGTGCCTTGAGCGTGGCGGCAGTCCCCTCCCCCAGTTCAGCCACCGGTAAACGCCCGTCAACCGCATCTAACAACAACATCAGCACCGCATGCTGGCGCGGTGCCCGCTTGGCGAGTTTTTCCAAAACTGCGGCGGACGGCTCCGCAGCGAGCAGAGCAATACGGCGGGTCTTGGCGGAATTGTCTTCGCTACGCACGGCTTCCGGCAATAGCGCGCGAATCACCGATTCAAGACTACAACCATAGTAATTGGCGATCCACTCGCCGGCCTGCAGCAGTACCGGGGTGATGAGTGGCTCCGGATCTATCAGCCCCTCCAACTCCCGCATGGCAAAGTCAGCTTGGGGCGGCTCGCCGAGCGCCAGCACGGTGCCGGTGGCCAACTGGCGGCGCAGCGGCACACGCACCCGGCACCCTGGCAGCACGGCGAGCCCCGCCGGAATGGCATAGTCAAACACCAACTCCGAAGATCCATCAATCAACACCCGTGCGGTCACGCGTGCCACTCTGCATGCCGCTACCCCTCCGGCCAAGAGCGAAATTTCCGGGGTCGGTCCCGCATTTCGGCCTTACCAGCGAAATTTCGGGGTCGGTCCCGCATTTCGGCCATTCGCGCCCGATTGCGCCTATTCATACTCGGGAAGTGGGATGTGTAGCTCATTTCAACCCGAAGGCCGAAGTTGGACAATACTCGGGGAGCAATGAACCACGGATTACGGAGTGGGTGCTGCCGCGCTGATCGAGAACCCAAGCTCTTCATTCCGTGTATTCTGTGCACTCTGTGGTCAGAAGAATTTTTTACCACGGAATGCACGGAATACACGGAGTGGGTGCTGCCGCGCTGATCGAATACCCAAACTCTTCATTCCGTGTATTCTGTGCACTCTGTGGTCAGAAGAATTTTTAACCACGGAATGCACGGAATACACGGAGTGGGTGCTGCCGCGCTGATCGAATACCC
>JBAXOP010000029.1:0-27706 GCA_037133195.1 Verrucomicrobiota bacterium
AGGGCGGAGTGGCCGTGGCCAGGGTTGATAGAGTGAAGGTCGGCGCGAGGCCCGCTACATTGCTGCCGAACGGCACGGTCCAGGTGATCGTGTTGCCGGAAATGCCTGCACCAGGGCCGAAGGTGAGGATATCCTTGGCCGGGCTGGCGGGAGTCACGGTGAGCGTCACGGTATAGACCTGGGTGGAGCCATTCTCGGCGGTCACCGTGTAGCTCTGTGGCGTGGTGAAATTCCTACTCGTGCCGGATGGCGGACTCGCCGTGGCCAGGGTTGATAGCGTGAAGGTCGGCGCGAGGCCCGTCACCACCGTGCCATAGGGTGCCGTTAGACCGAAGTTGGTTCCGGTGCCGTCCGCGGTGGCCGTTCCCAGCCCGGCGAAAACAACGTTAGACATGACTTTGGCGGAACTCAATCCGGTAACCGTCTGGCTCGTGGCAGCGGCGGTGCTGCTGCCCGCATAATCGGTCGAACCGCTGTAGCTGGCGGTGATGGAATGGCTGCCGGTATCGAGGGCGCTGGTGATGAGTTGGGCCTGCCCGCCCGCAACGGTGACCGGGCTGCCGAGCGCCACGGCGTTGTCATAGAATTGGACTGTGCCACCCGTAGGAGCTGGCGCCACGGTGGCGGTAAAGGTAACTGCGACACCGCTGGCGGATGGGGTGAGCGAGGAGACCAGCGTGGTGGTGGTGGTGGTCTTGGGCCCGGCATAGGCCGTGGTCAACCCGTACTTGGTCGCGAGGTAGCTGCCGACTGCGGTTTCATCGGCTGTCGATAAGGCACTCGTGTAGATAATGATCTCGGCGATGTCGCCCTGCCAACTGCCATGATAAGTCCGGTCCTGGGTGATCTGATTGGCCTGCACGTTGGCGGTGGTCACTAGCGAGATTAACTGAAACGAATTGGCTGGCAGCGAGGTGGTGGTACCGTTGACCGCCGTGCCCATGAGTTTGGTGACACCATTGCGGACGTTAGCGCTGGCATTCCCGCTGTCCCAAATCGGGCCGTTGCTGCTCTGGCGGTGAAAATCATAACTGCTGTCGTCGCCCAGCAGGAAGTGGCCGTCAGAGGTTCCGGCGTTTTCCTTGACCACCCAGAAAACGCTGCGGATGGTCGAAATGCGGTTGAACTTGCTGTAGTCACCGGGGTTGTTGCTAGAAGAGTTGAAGCGTACTACCGGTTGGCCGTTGAGTTGGCCGGTCACATACTTGGGATAACCGGCACTGGAGACGCCTTGCCGGATGGCGTCATTGGCATTGCCGGACATGTCGGTCCAGGTATTGACCTGGTCGCCGTTATTTAATCCGGTGAGTTGCGTCGCATCCAGCCACAGGGCTGGAACGACAACAATTCCGCCCGGTACTCGCGGTGCCACAGTGACCGTCACGGTATAGGTTTTGGTCGTTAGGTCCTGTGCGGTAATGGTGTACGTCTGCGGGGAGGTGAAATTCCTGCTGGTGCCGGAGGGTGGAGTGGCCGTGGCTAGATCGGATAGAGTGAAGGTTGGCGCGAGGGTCTTCACATCCGATCCGAACGGCACGGTCCAGGCGATCGTGCTGGTGGCGATACTGGCGCCCGGGCCGAAGGAGAGGATATCTTTTGCCGGGCTGGGTGGAGCCACAGTGGCCGTGACGGTATAGACTTTGGTGGAGCCATCCTCGGCGGTCACCGTGTACGTCTGCGGCGTGGTGAAATTCCTGCTAGTGCCGGAAGCCGGAGTGGCTGTCGCTAGGGCGGAAAGAGTATAAGTCGGCGCAAGATTCGTCACCACCGTGCCATTGGGGACGATCCAATCCACGCTGGCCATCACGGGATTGATCGTCACGCTACCCAAGGTGCCAAACCCGAAGTAAAGCATATCTTTGGCCGTGCTGAGCGCTGCAACGGTGACCGTCACGGTATAGTCTTTGGTCGTACTATCAGAGGCGGTAACTATATAATGCACTGGACCAGTGAAATCCATAGTGGTGCCGGAAACCCGGTCGCAGGTAGCCCCGGACGACACGCTGAAGGTGGGTGCCAGCGCTGTGACCACCGTGGTATGCGGCACGCTCACTGTGATGTTAGTCCCGAATATCGTCGTGGCCGGCAGTCCCGGAAATACGAATGTTAGTATATCTTTGCCAATACCTGCACTGTTGACACGGATAGCCATCGGCACCGAGGTGCCGGGCTGGCACGTCGCATTTCCTGCATACACGGCCGTGATATCATAGGACCCCGCCGCCAGGCTGCTAGTCGTAATACTCGCCTGGCGTGAGCCATTCAAGGTGCCCGTCGATAGCATCGTCGAACCGGCATAGAACGTCACCGTGCCCGTCGGCGTTCCGCCCGTCACCGTGGCGGTGAACGTCAATGCCGTGCCTGCGGCGGAAGTATAGTTGCCGCTGGGAAGATCCAGTGTGGTGATAGTCGCTACCGTTCCGGCGGCACCCACGGTCACGGTGCCGGATCCGGAAAAGTAGGTGCTCTGGTTCGCCAGAGGTGCGGTTGATGACGAGGACCCGTAAATCCCGGCGGCCTTGACCGCGCCATTCAAGGACAAGGCGGTGATGGCGCGGGTGCCGACATAGTTCAAGGCGACCTTGGCCCCGCTGCTGATGCTCAGTGTCTTGCCGCCAAGCGCGGCAGCGCTGGTGCAGGCGAGCGTGCCTCCCGTCACGGTGGTCGGTCCGCTGTAGCTGTTAGCACCAGATAGTGTCCACGTGCCACTGCCGGATTTGGTGAGGGAGGTAGTCGAGAGTCCGGCGCGATCATAGGGATTGGCGATATTGCCGGCGATTTCACCCGTGCCGGCGCTGGCTCCCTGGAGCACGATTGTTTTGTTCGTTCCAAAGCCGGGTATATGGATTGCGCCGGTAAACTTGAGCAAGCCCGAGCCCGATTGATCGATGGTGGTGGTATAGGTTGAGCCGTTGATGCTGATTTCGCGGTCGGTGGTCTCGCCGGTGCCGGTATAGAGCAGGGTGCCGCTGCCGCTGCCGCCTGCGCCGTTGCTGACGTAGGGGTTGCCGAAATTGATCGTTCCGTTGAGCACATCCGCAGGAGTGCCCAGGTTGCTGCTAGTTGTGCCGCCGACCACGCTGTTAATCGAAGCCACGCTCAGTGTGCCAAGGTCAATGACCATCGGGCCGGTGAACGTATTGGCAGCGGTCAAGACCACCGTGCCTGCGCCGGTTTTCATGGTCGAGAACCAACCACCGCCGGGCCCCTGCGAATCCTTGATCACAGACGAAATGGTTGCTGGTGCCGTCGCATTCGCCGTATCTATCACCACAAACGACCCGGTCATCAAGCCGTTGTTATTAACGCTTGTGGTGAGGTTCGCCAGCAGTGTGCTGAGTTGCGGTCCTGTGAACTCGCCAGTGCCGCCGGCATTCAGGCGCAGCGTGGCCGCCTTGTAGATAGCTATGTTCGCGGGAGTCCATTTCGTCGTGTCTGCATTGTAAAGCCCGCTAGCTTTCTTCACCACCAATGTGCCTGGAAAGACGGTTGTCGGGCCCGTGTAGGTGTTGGTTCCATAGAGTGTGATGGTCCCACCGGGAGTCATGTTGAGGTAGGTGCCTGGCGTGCCGAGCATCAGTATCCCACCCGGGCCGCTCATGTTGCCATACATATTGCAATTACCGTAGAAATAGGCGGTTGTGTTCAGGGTGACGGGGCCGTCCCACCTGCAAGAATACAGGTAGCCGCTATAAATCGTCAGTGCGTTGGTAGAACCGCCACTATCCTGAATAGTACCAAAATTATTGATCGTTACCGGTCCCGTTCCCAGCCCCGATGGCGTCCCTAAAATGATTTTGCCACCGTTGATGCGAGTTCCGCCGCTGTAGGTATTCGGGTTGGTAATTCGGAGGGTGCCGTAATGGGCGTCATGGTTGTTGAATGACGGGTAGTCGCTCGCATAGCTATTAAGATTGAGGCCGCCGCTGCCGGAAATCAAGCCACTGAGGGTTAGATAGACATTCGGATCTTTATCTTGAACGAGGTTTACATTTAAATCGTTAGGCAGGCTAATCGCGTTGCTGATGTTGGCGGTTCCCTGGTTTTGAACCGCGCTGAGCACCGGGAGCAGGCCGTTGCCACTGTTTCTGGTGAATGCGAGACTGTTGCCGGTAAGTGCCAAGCCGGCCGAAGCACTTGTCAGATTGAGCTGGTTGAGTACGAATCCGGCGCTCAAATCATCGCTAACGCTATAATTGCCCGCCATGCTGAAATTGAGGATATAGTCCGATTGGCCGGCGGCCACCGGCGCCGTGCCGGAGGCGAGGTTGTTTGTCCAATTCGCACCAGCACTCCAGTTGCCTGCTGCGGCGCTCTTCCAGGTGAATGTATTAGCTGAGCCAACCTTGACCACCGCCACGGTGTAGGCTTGCGTGGATCCATCCTGCGCGGTGACGGTATAGGTCTGCGGGTTGGTGAAATCTTTAGCCGTGCCGGATGACGGCACGCAGGTGGCTAGGGGCGAAAGCGTGAAAGTGGGCGCAAGCGCTGTGACTGTCGTCGCCGTCGGCACGTTCACGCCGATGTTGGTCCCGGAAATGGTGGCAGCCAGGGAACCAGGAAAGGTCATGGTTAGGATACTCTTGGCGCTGCTGATTGCGGTCCTGTTCACCGTCACGGTATAGACTTGGGTGGAACCATCCAGACCGGTCACTGTGTATGTCTGGGGTAGCGTGAAATCGCGGGTTGTGCCGCTTGTCGGCGTGCCGGTCGCTCCGCTTGGCACCGTGTAGCTCGGCGATACCGCAGTCACCGTGGCCGTATATGGCAATGTCACGCTGATATCTGTTCCGGATATCGTGGTACTCAACTGGCCAGGAAAATTAAAGTTAGAAATACTCATGGGAATATCCGGATTGCCTACTTTGATCATCACTGCGGCCGAGGTATTGGCACGGTTGTTCCCATCCCCCGTATAATACGCCGTGATATCATATAGCCCGGTCAACAGGTTGCTGGTGGTGAGGCTGGCTTGATAGGTGCCATTCAAGGCGCTGCTGCCGATCACCGTGGCTCCGGTATAGTAAGCGGCTGTGCCTGAAAGCTTGCCCGTGGCATAAAACGTCACGTTGCCGGTCGGAGCGTTGCCCGTCACTGTGGCGGCGAACGTCAATGGCGCACCGAGTGCTGCGGGTGTCGTGCCTCCTGTTAGTGATAGCGCGGTGCTTGACGTCGGCGGCACGGTGATCGTGCCGGTGCCGGTGAAGTAGGCACTCTTGTTCGTTGCAGTGGACGTACTGGAGCCATAGGTGCCAGCGGGTTGGAGCGATCCGCCGTTGAACGTCAGACCTGCGATAGCGCGGGTTCCTGTATAATTCAATGCGAGCACGGCGCTGGTGGTGATGTCGAGGGTTCCACCTGCTAGGGCAGTGGCGCTTGAGCAGGCGAGTGTGCCGGTCGCAACCTTGGTGGGCCCGCTGTACGTGTTGGACCCGGATAGGGTGAGCGTGTTAGATCCCGACTTGAGCAGCCCCCCGCTGCCGCTAATTGGTCCTGCTAGACCGAGGTTTCCGCCGTTGGTGTTGATTTCGGCCTGGGCCGCCAGGTTGCCAGGTGTCGTGCCGCGGACGCTAGCAAAAGTCGGCGCGGACCCGTTGATAGTGGCATCGGTGATGCCGGCGAGTACAAAGGCGTTAGCCACGGTGAGCGCCGATTGGTTGAGCAAGCAAACGGCGTGGTTGCTGCTGAGCTTCCCGCCCAGCGTCACGGTGCCTGTGCCAAACGCGTTTGCCTGATAGAATTTGAGATTGCCGGAGAAAAACCGGGTGCCGCCACTGAAAGTATTGTTACCGCGCAGATGCAGCGTGCTGCCGGTGTCGCCCGCAGCGAAGATCTTAACGAGGCTGCCGGGGCCTGAGATCGAGCCTGCAAGGTCGATGCTATAGCTGGCATTACTGTAGGTGAGGGCCAATGCCGTTTCCAGCACCATATTGTTAGGAATTACGTTGGTGGCACCCGCACCGTAAGCGATGCCCATGCGGGTGCCCACTGTGCCGGCGATGGTCACCACGCCGGCACCAAAGGGTTTAGAGCCGCCGATGCCAAAATTGCAATCATCCAGCCCTTGGCTTTCATCAGAGTTTTGTGTGTACCACGGGTCCTGGGCAATGCGCGTGGCTCCCGTGTAGTCACTATCCGAACTGATGCGCGATATCGCATCCAATCCGCTGTACGTCACACCGCCACTGCCGGTCATCTTGCCGGTGAGCGCTCCGCGATGGTTGTCCAGCGCCTGCACCGTGTTGCCTCCCGATAATGTTATCAAACTGGAAAAATTTTCCGAGGCGTTGAGTGGATCCTCCAACCGCAGGGTGGCGTTGGTCAGAGTGAGCGGCGCACTGGCGAGGCCCTTGGCAGTGCTGCGCAGCTCGCTGCCTCCCACGTTAACACCGCTGAGCGTGTTAGATCCGGTGCGCGGGAGCAATTCCAGCACATAAGGCGCGGAATGCACAAGGCTGGTGCTGCCGCCGATCAAGCCATCGATTCTGACCCAGCCGCTGCCTGAGCCGCCAAACGTTTTGGTGGTGCCTGCCACCGCCACATTGCAGGTGACCTTGGTGCTGGTGAATGTGTTGCTGTTAGTAATTGTCGTAGTATCGGTGATGGTGATGTCCGGGGTGAGCGCCGCCGCTGGCCACACGGCCGCTGCCTTGGCCACATCGACATACTGCCCCAGAGCGTTCAACGAGATCACATTATAGTTATTATCCTTCAGATACTGCATCATCAGTGCGAATTTCGCCGGCGCGACGCCCACCGACGAATGTTCGCCGTCCGGCACTCCATGGAAAGTGAACACCACGATCCGGCCACGGGTGGCGCGTTGTGCGTCGGCGACAAAGGCATCGTAACTCACGCCATCGGAAATCGTGAACGACGGCACGTCAAACGGATGATCTGAGGTAGGCCGGTAGGGAAGCTCATGGCCGCCCCGCCCGAAGGTATAGTGACGGGCAATCAGATCCGCATAAATGCCCGTGTTTACTTGATAGAGTGGCCAACAAACGGTGGTGGGCTTGGGAATGCCATGCAATGAAAAGTCGTCTTCCATTGCCAGGATAGCGCTTAAACTTCCGCCGTGGCCGACAGTGTGGTTGCCGACTTCGAAGCCATCTTCGGACAAGGATTTAATCTGTGGCCAGGTCATGTACCAGTCTTTCCTGGTATTGAAGCTATCAAAGTCGCAGATGTAAAACGACCCGCCAAAACCCAATTGTTTGAGGATCGGCGCAACAATGGTTGTGTGGCTGGCGCAGCTATCATCGAAGGTTAGCACCACGGTTTTCTCGGGCACCTCTTGGATCACGATGCCGTTGGGATCAGCATCGGCGGCTGGTAATCCATAGGCGATGCTTGGCAACGCCAGGGCCGCGAGCAGCATTCGAATTACGGTGGATTTCATGGTTTTATGGGATGGTGGCGCGGCCCGTACGAGCTACTGGGAAAGCGTGAGCAACGAGACATATCAAGTAAAGGCATTTCGACGGGTTGGCGGGGTGGGGGATGTGGTGGTTCACTGAATAGCGCGACTCCTCGACTCCGGATGTTCTCACTGCGCTTGCACCCGTACGAATAATTTGCCGCTGGACGGCGCAGGTGTGACGTGAACAGCCACCGTTTGTACGTCGCCATTGGTGGCGCTGACTGTCTGCCCCGCACTCGCGGCGCTGTCTTGCGTCCATGTTTTCAAGTCCGTTGATGTCCACACCGTGTAAACGAGTCCGGTGCTCGTTGGAGTCGCTCGCCGGGTGTAGCTGAAGGTGCCGCTGGCTGCGTCGAAGGGGACCTTGATCGGGTTGCACGACGCACTGCTAGATGGATCAAGCCCAAAGGCAAATTCCGCCTGGTTGCTCATGCCGTCACCGTCCGGATCACTGCCCGGTTGGGCCATGGTACCGGTTAGCGTTGGATAATTGCCGCCAATCCACGCCGAGAATGCGTTAGACGTGGCAAGGGCGATGGGCACCTCGGCAAACGTGAGTGCGGCGATGCCATTGGTGCCATACAGCAGATTTCCCTGGTCCCAAGCGGTGGTGCCCTGCAGATAGGTGATGGTACTTGCCGTGGATGCGGCGGATAGTGTGAGTTTAATCAGCTTGCCGGACACGCTGCCGGAAGCCACTTTGCCGGCCGCGCCATCGAGGAAGATTAGATTCGGCACGCCGGTATTCCACGCCATGTTCTGGTCGAATTCCAAGGTGATTTCATTGCGTGCGGTGGTGGAGAAGTAGGCCTTGTTGAGATTCGGCGCCGTTAACACCGCTCCCGGCATATATCCGTAAAAGTCTTGCTCCACCATGGGACTCATCAAATCAGAGAATTTCTGATAGCCTGCGGGTTCGTAATGGCAACTCGATCCGGGGACGATGCCTACGGTGGTCATCATGCGCAAGTTGGAAAACAGGCTTGGTAATGTCCGTTGCGCCTCCCGCAGTAAATCGTTTCTGGAAACATCACCGCAGGCGGCTGGCCAAATCTGGAATACATAATATTTTTGCAGGTTGGGATAGTCCTGTTTCCAGGCGGCGGTCATATCGACGAAGTATTGCTGATAGAACTTATAATCGTAATCGCCGTCCGGTCCGCCGGACCCCTGGTCCTGTTCGCCCTGGTGCCACAGCACCGCTCGCACGCCGTGGGTGAGCTTGGCCGCCACCACACGGTTGTAGAGGGTGGCGTAAATCGAATACAGGCTACCCGCCTGGGAATGATCCGCCGGATTCGGCTGGTGCTGGTCGATACGCGTGCCGCCGGCCGCGCCATTGATGATACAGATGGGCATGTTATAATCCGATAGAAGCTGGATCGCAAGATCCATGCCCCAATAGCCGATCCAATTGGTGCCCTGGCGGACCGCGTTGCCCCAGCCGCCGTTATAGGTGCGGATCCATGGGCTGGAGTAACCTGTGGTATCGGTGCCGGGCGCTGTGGCTTCAGCATTCGACTGCCCTTCGATGATATAGGCATCGCCGCAGATCAGATTGGTGAGGGTATTATCGACAATGGTATCGGTTCCACCGGTGGTCGTGCCATAAACCACTTTATAGGTGACCTTGCCTGGAGTGATGGGTGCGGTGAATGCATATTTTCCGCCTACGAGTGATTGGCGCAGTGTGGAGTAGAGGACATCCGAGCCGGTATCGGTCGTATAGACTTTAAGGAAGACCGTGTCCGGTGTGCCGCTCTGGCTGCCGTTGTAATAGATCTTTCCATAACCGCTGTCGTCACGCGCATAGAACTGCCCGCTCACCGGCTTTTCCGTGGACCCCGGCGTGCGTTGTTCCCAGGCATCGCTCGCGGGTTGCTGGACGGTCATGGTCTTGCTGCTGGAAACCAAGGTGCCTCCATTGTCCAGCACCAGCGTCACGTTCAGCGGACCATTGCCTTGGGCGCGAGTGAGCGTCAAATATCCCGGCACGCTTGCCGTGCCGGGCGTGATTTGTTTAGTTACGGCTACTCCGTTCACGATCCAGGAATAATTCAAATTGGCGACGTTTTTTGTCTGCAAGGCGGCCAAGTTGGAAATGGCAGGGGTTATCGTGATCGTCTGGCGGCCGTCCCAGGTGGCGGGGCCGGTGAGGGTGAACACCGGGTCCGGAAGGTATTCGGTGATTGTGACCGGGATATCAACGGTCTTGATTTCAGACGCATAGATCGCCTTGAATTCGATAACATAACTTTGCTCGCCAGTTCCCCTGCCGGCGCTCACCGGCAGTGTGAATTGGTCGGTAGCGAGCACCGTATCCACACCATTTTTCTTTTCGATCCAATAGACCATCTGGGCACCTCCGGCCTGGGCGCTCAGCGTGCCGGTGCCTCCTTCGTTGAGGGGCAACGACGCAGGTGTGGCGGAAAAAGTGCTGCCGGGTTGCACAGGGTTACCCACCAGTGTTTGGAGGGATTTCTGGTTCTCATATTCCAGTTTGATCCAGCCGGCCGAGCGAGTCACTTTTGATAGCCGAACCTCATCCATATCGCCTACAAAGTTATATGTTCCATACCATCCTCCCAGCCGCATGATAGACGGAGGCGTCATGGTCATATTGACGTTAGCCGAGGCGTCGAGTTGGCCATCGATATATATTCGGGAAACCCCGGGGCTGTAGGTATGCACCACCTGATGCCACTGTGAGGTGCTCAGCGTGGTGTTGCCGGTGATACTTGCGAAGTTGCCATCGATGTAGATCTTTGGCGGGGTTAATAGGCGGATTTGTACTTTGTTGCCGGCGTCTTCGCGTGCCCAGTCCACGATCTCAAAGTTGCTCGAACTGGACCGGAACCATGCCTGCGTGGAATGCGTGGTGTTGCCGGTGGGCAAGGTGGTGAGATTATCCCCGCAATTGACACCCTGGCCGGCGGTGAAATTGCGGCCCTTGCCGATGATGCCGGTGGCCAGCGACGGGCCGCCATTGGCTAGCGTTGGGGTGAGCGTGCCGACCGCGTCGCTCATCGTTTCGTTCATGTGAAAAACACTGACGTAGCCGTTGGCGGCATTGAACACGGCGGCAGCGTTCGATTCGCTGCTCGCCCCGGCCTTGCCCCAATACATCTTGATTTCCTGGCACGCGTTGCCCGTAATAATCGGAATCTTTACCCAGATGGCGGCGCTGGCGGCGGCCGCGTCCCATTGCTCAATCTGATAGGACAACACCGCTCCCGTGGCGCTGGAAAAGCGCAGGTCGCGGCCGTCGGCTTGCGGTTGGCTGAAGTCGAAGTTGCCGGAGTTGAGTCTAACGAGTAAGGGGAAGTTGGTTTCCGAAGTGCTTGCCGGCAGGTTAGCGCCCTCAGGGGTGGTGAGGATGAACAACGAAGCGTTATAGGTCCAGGCAGCATAAGATTGCATGATCACACTATAAACCTTGGTGCTGCCATCCTGGGCGGTGACGGTGTAGGTCACCGGATTGGTGAAATCGTGGTAACTGCCGGAAGCCGGACTGATGGTGGCCAGTGGTGAGAGGGTGAAGGTGGCAGCAAGGTTGGTCACGTTCGTCCCTGCCGACACGGTGAAGGTGATCGAGTTAGCCGCAATTTCCGGCGCGCTGAATGCCCCTGATGAACAGCTGAGAATATCCTTGGCGCTGCTTTTGGGGGCCACGCTAACCGTCACGGTATAGATGTTGCTGATCAGTCCATCCGAGGAGGTGACGGTGTAGGGCAGGGGACTGGAAAAATTTTGGGTGGAGCCGGATGCCTTATTGCAAGTGGCCCCGGAGGATAGAGTATAGGTGGGAGCAAGGCTCGACACGAGTGTCCCGAATGGCACGGTGACGGCAATGGTTTTGGCTGAATGGTCAATCACGGCAGGGCTCATCTCAGGGGAGCCGAAGGTCAGGAGTAGCGCTTGCGGCGCATACGCCGTTACCAAGCCGTATTTGCTCGCCAGATAGCCACCCACGGCGGCTTCCTCGGTGTCCGACAAGGCCCGCGTGTAGATCAATATCTCTGCAATGTCCCCTTGCCAACTCCCGTGGTAGCTCCGGTCCTGGGTGAGCTGATTGGCCTGCACATTGCCGGTGGTCACCAGCGAGATCAACTGGGCCTGAGCGGATGGCAGCGAGGTGGTGGTGCCGTTGATCACCGTGCCCATCAGTTTGGTGACACCATTACGGATGTTAGCACTGGACCACCCGTTGTCCCCGTCCCAGAGCGTATGGCTGGCAGCCTCTCCGCGATGGAAATCATAGCTGCTGTCGTCGCCGAGCAGGAAATGGCCGTCGGTGGTGCCTGCGTTTTCCTTGACCACCCAGAAAACACTGCGGATAGTCGAAATACGGCTGAATTTGAGGAAATCTCCGGGATTGCTGCTAGATGAGTTGAAGCGCACTACCGGTTGGCCGTTGATCTGGCCGGTCACATACTTCGGATAACCCGCGCTCGACCCGCTCTGCCGGATGGCGCTATTGGAATTGCCGGACATATCGGACCAGGTGTTCACTTGGTCTCCGTTATTCAAGTTGGTGAGTTGCGCTGCATCCAGCCACAAGGCCAGCCCGCTAACAACTCCTCCCGGCCCTTGCGCCGCCACCGTGACGGTCACGGTATAGACCTGGGTGGAGTTATCCTGGGCGGTGACGGTGTAGGTCTGCGGGGTGCTGAAATCCCTGTTAGATCCGGAAGGCGGGTTGGCCGTGGCCAGCGGGGATAGAGTGAAGGTCGGGGCGAGCGCCGTGACGCTGGTGCCGTACGGTACGGTCCAGGCGATGGCGTTGCCGGTGATGGTGGCACCGGGGCCGAATGTGAGGATGTCCTTGGCCAGGCTGATGGGCGCCACGGTGACTGTCACGGTATAGTCCTTGGTGCTGAGATCCGTGGCGGTCACAACGTAATGCATCGGACTGGAAAAATTCTGGGTAGAACCGGAGGCGGGAAGGCAGGTGGCCCCGGCTGACAAGGTGTATGTGGGTGCCATGGCGGTTACGGAGTTGCCATAAGGTACGGTCAGGCTGATGTTAGATCCGCTAATGGTGGCGGCACCGAAGGTTGGAAAAGTAAAACCGGTGATGTCTTTCCCTTGTGCTGGAGGTGTCGTGTCGCCAGGAATGGAGACATTGTCCATCGTCAGCCAGCCCCAACCCCCTTTCTCGGAGTTAATCAGGTCAAGCGTGCAGGCGATGCCGACGTAAGGTGCCAATTCGGCCTGGGTGAAGGTTACGGTGACCCAATTGTCACCGGAGGTCGTCCTGGGTTTGGCCAGCACAAAGACGCCGTCGCTGACGCGGCGCAAGGCCACGCCCTTCCAACCGGTGGAGCCGGACGCGCTATTCTGTGCGATATAAGAAACCGCAGTGTCGTTGGCGGGTGCGGGTCCGTATGCCTGTCCCTTGGCCATGGACACGGTCAAATCCCCCGTTGCGGTGAGGTAAAACTGGGGCGAGCGCAGCCACAACGTATTGAGGTGTCCATCAGTGTTGCCGCCATTCGGCCAGACGGAGCCTCCGCCGGCACCATAAATACTGTTGTAGGTCGATGTTGGCAACAGGGAACCATATGTAGTGACATTGGCTGCCATATCAATCCAGGCACTCCCATTCCAGACACGGTTGTTCCAGCCTTGCAACGTACCGTCGTTGAAGTCATAGCTGAGGGCCTGGGCGCGGGTGTTCAACCCGATACCCAGCAGCACTGCCGCGAACACGGCCAGGCGGAGTGCTATATGTTTCACGGCATCTCGTGCAGGCTGGGGCATAGTCAGGTGTTTCATGGTTTTTAGTTCTTTCATTGTGCTTTTATGCGTACGAAATTTTTGGCACCGCTTGGCTTGGTGGTGCCGTGGACAGACACCGATTGTACGTCGCCAAGGCTGCTGCTTATCACTTTGCTTGCTAGGTAACTGCCGACGGCGGCTTCCTGTGCGGTGGTTAAGGCACTCGTGTAGATAATGATCTCGGCGATGTCTCCTAGCAGGAAATGTCCGTCAGAGGCTCCAGCCGGTTCCTTGACCACCCGGAAAACACTGCGGATGGTCGAAATACGGCTGAATTTGAGGTAATCTCCGGCATTATTGCTAGAGCTGCCTGATATATTGCCTGTTAGTCCGAATGACACTATATCATTGGCCGAACTCGGCCCAAAGTTGAGCACGTTCCCGGCCCATACCTCGCCTCCGGCATGAGAGGCGCGGAAGGTGAAAAAATATTGGGTATTGGTTATCAAGCCGCTGACCGGATAGCTGATCGGTGAGGCCGTCACTTGGTTTGGCGAGCTGACCAGCGCCGAGTTTTGCCAGAGCATCGGGTTGTTTCCGCCATCGGCCGTGCCCCAATAGCCATAGATGTCGTATGCGGCCTCATCGCAGGTCAGCGTGGCGTTCAAGGTGGCGGTGGTGCCAGCATAGAGCGTCGCCGCCGCGTTGGCCAATGTCACGTCATTGACGGGAGTGACTGTGAGGCTCACCGTCGCCGGGAGTGAGTTGAGCGTGCCATCGTTGACCGAGAAAGTGAAGCTGTCAGGTCCGTTGTAGTTGGCCGCAGGTGTGTAGGTGACGCTGTACTCGTTGATCGCGTGCAGCACGTATGCATCGCCGGTTGCCAGGTAGTATTCTGTCAGAAACAAATTGATATATGTCCAGTCCCAGGCCACGCCGCCCACTGCTGGGATTTCCAGCACGAGATCCGGCGGCGCAGCTTCCACCCACAATGGCCAGGCCATCAGCAACACCATCACGACTCGCTTCCACTGACGGCAAATTCGGTTATTCATATTTGGGTGTGGCGGGTTCGTCAGATGACTTTCGCGGATGAAAACAGCACCATGGCTCATGCACAATCAAATTTTCCGGAATTTTCCAGCCAACTAGCCAAATTCTTCGTCCAGTACTGGGAGACGATCAATGCCCATTAACCTCCCGGGTCACTTGAAGAATTACCGCACAGGCCGCAAAGGAGCGCAAAGGAGAATGGGCGAGGTGATGATTGGTTACGTCGGATAAATCGGCTAGCCCTGAGGAACTCTGCCCGGTGTAGGCTCAGATCGTACCGGCGGTGCTTTTCACGTGGTTCATCGCAGTCCCGCTGCCCGTCGTTGCCCAAGGGCCGAGAATGCCGGAAGCGTCATTCACCAGCGTGCCCAGCGTGGCCGTGGCATTGAAACTGGTTTTATTACGGATTTCTGGTTAGTATATCTTCACGGCGCCACTACTTCGAGGCGGACGAATAATTCGGGGCTGGTTTTCGGTAGAATGTATTCCAGGAAACCGCCGGCGTCGGTGGTCTGGGCCGTGACGTCGGACCATGATGTTAGATTCTCGGAGGTCAGAACACGGTAGGTGATGTCGGTGGCGGTGGCACTGTGCGGCCAGGTGATTTTTCCATTCACGACCGCTGGCGTCGGGGTGAAAACTGGGTCCGTTGGGCCGATTCCCATGAAGTATTCGACTCCATTGGGAACGCCGTCTTTATCAAAGTCGAGATTGGCGGCTTCGGAGCCGGCGTTGGTGGCGGCCCAGGCGTCGTAGCCGCCAACCGGACCAACCGGGCCGCTGGTGACCGACACGACGCCGGTTCCGGCGAAGTGGGTGTTGTCGATGTGGGTAGCTCCCGAGCCGGTGGCTCCCCAGGTTCCCGCGGCTTGTTGGGCCGTGCCGAAGAACAAGGTATCCACACCTTCCGTGCCAGTGGGCTGCACCTTGCCCCCGCTTATAATCAATTTGTTGCTATCCTTGATCGAGGACCCGTTGACGGCCAAAATCCCACCGGTGACTGTGGTGTCGCCGCTGTAGGTGTTAGTGCCTGTTAGAACCAGCGTGCCGGTACCGGTCTTGGTGAGCGAGGCTGTGGTGGTAGCCGTCTCGGAAATCGGCGGGGCGATGGTGGTGGTTCCCGAAGTGATGTTGAAATTGTGGTTGTGCGTGTCGGTGCCAAAGAGGACGAATTTCGGCGCGGTGGCAGAGGTGTTCAGAGAGGACGTGTTGGCCCCGGTGAAGTCGCCTTTCAAGGTGAGCGTCGGGGTGTTGGCGGAAGCTTCGCCGACATAGAAGAAGGAGTTGTCGAGGCTCAGCGAGCCCACCGTCATCGTGGCCGTGCTATCCATTCCGTAAGCCGGAACGGTTCCCGTGAAGGTTGTTCCGTTGCCCAGAGGCCCGGCACCGTTGTTGCCAGTGATGGAAAGCGCACCGCTGACGGTGAGAGTTCCGCCTATTGCAATGTAAAAGCCACCCTGGTTGCCGCTGACCGTCACGCTGGCGACCGTTTGGGCCTGCCTCAGTCCGTAATTACTTTGAAACTGGTCGGCAAATTGACCCTTGCCGGAAAACGTCAGATTGGCGGTGCTGGCGATTTGATTTGCCGCACCCAACCAAACCGTGCCGCCGGTGACATTCAGGTCCCCCGGAACGGCAACCACATTGGCGGATTTGTTCAGGTATAGCGTCGCTGAATTCACCGTCGTGGGGCCGGTGTAGGTGTTGGGCGCCGAACCGCTGAAGGTGACCTGTTCGGATGTGATGTTATTCGCGTCGGCGTTCAGACCGGCAATGGTCACGGCGCTGTTGCCAGCGGTCCCGTTCACAATCGGGACGCCGATGTTTACTGTTTTGCCGGCGCTGTTAACGCTCCACACCACCAATTCGTTATCCGCGCCAATCTTCACGGTTCCGGTTCCAGACGAGGTGATATTGTTTGCCCCACCGCACATCAGAATGCCGTTTAACGTGACGCTGTAGTTGCCAAGGGCCAAGGTGGAGGTGCTGCCGCCGGGCAGGCGGATGGTATTGGCGGTGATGTTGCCGGTCAGGGTTACCGGTTTTGTTTTGGCATCCACATTGTAGTTCCCGGTCGGGTCTTGCACGTCGGACAAGTTCGATGGTGACGTCGAAGTGGTGCCAGCCCCGAAGCTGACAATCTGGCCGCTGCCGTTGACGGTTTGGTAGTATGCTCCAGGAGCGGTGTTTGAATATCCTCCCACGGCCCAGGTTCCCAGAATTCCATTCGTGTTGCTGTTGGAGGTTTTGGCGATGATACCTGCGGTCGCAGGCTGGGCGCTGAAAATCAATGTGCTGCCGGCATTGCGGGTGATGGCCTTAAGGTCAACGCTCAGAGATGTGGCGCTGTTCTGTGTCAGGGTGATGCGCGAGCCGGTATTCGCGCTCAGGGTGGTGGTGGCGAATGTTTGCGAATCGGTGGCGCTGCCCTTGCCTTGCAAGGCGAGCGTGCCGCCGCCGAGTGTGAGCGCGTTGCCACTGTTTATCAGATCCGTTCCTGTGGCTCCCAGATTCGCAAAATCGAGAAGCAACGTCGTGCCGCCCATTGCGAGAGCAGGGTTGTAGCCGGTATTGCCGCCGTTGATGGTGACGCCGCCGGTGAACGTGTTGACCGTCGAACCGTTGAGGGTGATCTTGGACCGCTTACTATTGTTGATGATGCCCATGCCGGAGGATTCGCTGATGACCCCCGAGAGGGTCAATCCGGCCGTTCCTACCCCGGCAAACGTGAGAGGCTGGTTGAGCGCAATGTTGGGTTTGAGGGTGTAGTTGAGAACAGATGCTCCACTGGTAGCCGTCTGTGTTCCATTCGTAGGCGCGTTGATGTTCACCGTCGGGGTTGTGCCGTCCACGGTCCATGCTTGCCCGGCCGTGCCAATGGCCACGGCTGTAGTGGTCGTCGTGTTTACTGTCGCATTCGCCGGCGCCAGGCCATTGAGCGTGAGCGTGTTCAACGTGAGGGTGGCAGGGTCGGTATTGATCGTCACCGCGCCAGTCACAGCCGTGGTGATGTCGGGGAAGAAGGCGACGGTGGCATCGTTGGCGCTCACCGGTACGCCACTGGCAGCCCAGTTTCCGGTTGAGGTCCAGTCGTTGATGCCGGCGCTTGTGGGTGTGAACGTGTATGTGTTCGCCGCCTGCGCGGAGGGCTGGGCGAGCAGTATGGCGATGGCGGTGGCGAGAACCCAGGCGGCAGGGGAACCGGTGCGGGCGAGACGGGTGAAGGCGCTTGGTTTCATGGGATGTGGATTGCTGGTATGGCGTGGTTTTCCGAAAAGGATCGGGCTTGGGCTGGTGCTTGGTGGTCGCGCCGGGCGGGGCGCGAAATGTTGGAAAGGCGCAATCAACGAAGTTAGATATACCCTGGCAAGGTCGAAAAATTTTATTTTCTGGACAACTGGCCGATTTTTCCGGCTAGTTAGCGGTCATGCAGCCGTTGCGTCGATTGTCCCTAGCCGAGATGAGTGCCGAGCATCTGCGCGACGGTTTGCGGGCCGGGCGCTGGGGCGAGGTGCTGCCAGGCGTCGCTCGCTTGGCCGCGGAGCTGGATGTCTCACGCGACACTGTCCGCTCCGCGCTGCGCTTGCTGGAATCCGACGGATTGCTAGGTTCGGGCGGTCCGGGCCGCAGTCGCAGTGTCATCGCAAGCGGGGTTGGGCGCCACCCACTGCGGGTGGGCATTCTCCAACACGACCCACTCGAGGTGCAGAACATCACGTCTCATCTGTTGCTACAGGTCCAGCGCGACCTTGGCGCGAAAAACCATGAGGTGTTTTTTATGCGAAAAACCCAGGTGGAACTCCAACATAATGTCCGACGCGTGATCCGCCATCTCGGCGAAAATCCCGCCGATGCTTGGATCGTGGTCGCCGGCTCACGCGAGTTGCTGGAGTGGGTCGCCACTCAACCGGTCCCCTGTCTCGCTCTCTATGGCCGCGCTGACGGTCTGCCGCTGGCTCGCACCGGGCCGCTCAAGGCTGCGGTTTATGCCGACGTCACGCGCCACCTCCTGGGGTTGGGGCATCGGCGCATTGTGCTCATTGCGAACCGGGCGCGGCGTGAGCCGGTCCCGGGGAAGAGCGAGCAAGCGTTTCTTGACGAACTCACTGCCCACGGGATTCTCATCGGCGACTATCATCTGCCGGATTGGGAGGAAACCCCGGCGGGATATTCCAAGCTGCTAGAACGCTTGTTTGAGCGCACCCCACCCACTGCGATGATCATTGATGGGGTTGCCCAATTCATTGCAACCATGGAGTTTCTCGCCCGTCGGCGCATTCACGTGCCAGAGCAAGTTTCGCTGATTTCCACCGATGACGATCCCGCTCTCGCCTGGTGTCATCCCGGCGTCGCCCGCATCAAATGGGATACCGCTCCTATCGTGCGGCATATCGTGCGCTGGGTCTCAGCCGTTAGAAAAGGCACTGCCGACCGCAAAACCGTCAACTATCCGTCGCTCTTCGTTCCCGGTGGCAGCATCGGCCCGATCGCCAGATAGAGGCCAATTAATACTGCCACCTATCCCTTCTTACTAATTTGAAGATAGTTGACCTTACAAAATGCGAATGTTTGCAAGGAATAATTTGGGTGAAATCATATACGGATCCTAGCATTTGGCAGTTGTCTGAGATTCTGCTTGTTGCAAAACAAAACGTGTCATCTCGTGGATTCTTTCATTGCTGCCACGTGTCGTGAAAAAAAAATGAAATATCCGCAGCTGGCTCAGTGTAGTGGCCACATGCAGTCTGATTTATCAAATGCCTCTTTCCTATCACGGCGCCAATTTCTCAAGACCAGCACCTTGACCGGCGGTGCCATGGCGCTTCCGTATTTCATCCCTGCTGCGGCTTTGGGCCGCGATGGCGCAGTCGCCCCTGGCGAAAAAATTACGCTGGGTGCTATCGGGATTGGCGGGCGCGGTAGCTACGACCTTAGTTGCATGTTAGAGGAGCGGGACCTGCGCTGCGTGGCTGTTTGCGATGTGCGAAAGGAACGGCGCGAGGCTGCCAAGCGCCAAGTGGATAGCAAGTACGGCAACCAGGATTGCACGATGTATACCGACTTCCGCGAGTTGCTGGCACGCCCGGATATTGACGCAGTGCTGATAGCCACCGGGCCTAATTGGCACGCGCTGGCCTCGATCATGGCCGCCAAGGCCGGCAAGGATGTTTATTGTGAAAAACCCTGCACTAAAAATATCGCCGAAAGCCTGATTCTCGCAGAGACATTCCATCGCAGCGGCCGCCTGCTGCAAGGCGGCATGCAGCGGCGTAGCTTGCCCAATTTCGAATTCGCGGCCAGCCTTGCACAGCGCGGCAAACTCGGCAAACTCACCGTTTTACACGCTCATCCCGGCGGCCTGGGAACCGAATCCAGCGGGTGGCCCGGCGCTCAGCCGGACCCCGGCAAGGAGGTCGCCGATTGGGAGATGTATCTCGGGCCTGCCGCATGGCGCCCATTCAATGACGGTATTCTCCACAATGGCGGTGGCTTTGAAAAGGGCGGGGGACTCGTCGGCGGCGGTTGCCTCGAGTGGGGCTCGCATTGCGTGGACCTTTGCCAGTGGGCCAATCAATCTGATGATACCGCTGCCATCGAGTACTGGCCGGAGGGCAACCAACTTTGCGCGAAGTATGCCAGTGGCGTCAAACTCGTCATGCGCAACGACGGTTGGCTCAATTCGGGCTCCTGCCCCGTTCGCTATGAAGGCGAGGGCGGCTGGGTGGAAACCGGCGATAACGGCGAAGTGTTTGCCAGTTCCCCGGACTTGATCGCCGGTAAACGCGCTAAAAGTAGCGGCTATCCCGCCAATTTCCATATCCGCAATTTCTTCGATTGCGTCAAATCCCGCAACCAGCCCCGCGCCAACGCCAAGGTCGCCTGCCAGTCCCATATCGTCTGTCATGCCGCCAATATCGCTCAATTCCTCGCCCGTAAACTGCATTACGATCCCGTCAAAAATGAGTTCATCGGTGACAACGAGGCCAACCGCTTGCGCTCGGAGGCATTGCGCGAACCGTGGCGAATCTGATATTACTATCTAACTCACCATGCCTTTCTTGATCTAATAAATATCTTACGATGTCCAAGATGAACCATTCTCCTCTCCGTGCGGCCCTCGTTATATGCACTCTCACTGGTAGTTGGCTATCCACCACCACCACCACCGCCGCCGCCGACAGCCCCGCCACCGCCACCGCCACTCGGGAAGCCGCCTTGATCGCAGTGCTGCAATCCAATGCCGCTCCGCAGGATAAGGCTATCACCTGCAAGCGCCTGGCCATCTGCGGCTCT
The DNA here is from genome assembly GCA_037133195.1 of Verrucomicrobiota bacterium. Lineage (GTDB taxonomy): Bacteria > Verrucomicrobiota > Verrucomicrobiia > Verrucomicrobiales > Akkermansiaceae > Luteolibacter. The sequence continues at coordinate 20,492 of JBAXOP010000029.1, forward strand.
AAGGCTGCGGTGCCGGCTCTGGCCGCTCTCTTATCTGACGAAAAACTCGCGTCGTGGGCTCGCATCGGCTTGGAAGCCATTCCAGACCCGGCTGTCGACGCTGCCTTGCGCGAGGCGGCCAATTCTTTGCAGGGGAAATTGCAGGTAGGCGTGATCAATTCGCTAGGCATGCGTCGCGATGCGCTCGCCGTCGCATGGCTGACGCAAAAACTCAAGGATCCGGATGCCGCTCTGATGGCCGCCGCTGCCGCAGCCTTGGGCCGCATCGGTGGCGAGCCCGCCGCTCATGCACTCGGCCATGCGTTGGCGGGGGCTTCCGCTACCACTCTGCCGCTCATTTGCGATGCCTATCTGCGAAACGCTGATCAGTTTCTAACATCTGGCAACAAGACCAAAGCCGCCGAGATTTTCTCGCAGGTGCGCGGCTTGCAGGTGCCCCGCCACATCCGCATGGAGGCCACCCGCGGCCTCATCGTGGCGCGACAGCCCGCCGGCATCCCTCTGCTTATCGAGCAACTCAAAAGCGATGACGCCGGCATGGTCGCCGTGGCCTTGGGTCTGGCGCACGAGTTGCCCGGCACCGATCTGACCCAGGCTCTTAGCGCCGAGGTGTTGCGCTTGCCGCCGGAAAAACAAGTTTATGTGATCGAGGCGCTCGGTGCGCGTCTCGATAAGTGCGTCGTGCCTACTTTGCTCGCCCTCACCAAGGATCATCCCGAAATTGTTAGTGTCGCCGCAATCGCCGCTCTCGCAAAATTGGCCGATCCTTCGGTGCTCCCTCGCTTGGTTCAACTCGCCGTCGCACCCGATGCCGAGTCGGCCAAAGCCGCGCAATCGGCCATCGCCGCCTTTCCGATGCCGCAAGCGGACGCCAGTTGTATTGCTATGTTGGCCGCGCCGGACGCCAAGGGCCGCCTCACCGCCGCTGATATCATAAGTCGCCGCGCTTGTTATAGTGCCATGCCCGCCGTCGCCAAGGCGGCCCGCGAGGATGCTGACGCGGCGGTGCGCGTCGGATGCATCAACACATTGCGCGAACTCGGCAGTCTTGCTGATCTAACGGCGGTGACCGGCATCCTGGTGAAAAATCCTTCCACCGAGGAGGCCCAAGCTGCGGAGAAGGCTCTGGCCACTATTTGCGGCCGGCAGACAGATCACTCGGCATGTGCCGAAATGTTGGTCACTGGCCTAGCCGCGGCGCAACCCGCACAAAAATGCGCCCTGTTGCGTCTGCTCCGCTCGGTGGCAGATGCCAAGGCGTTGCAGGCGATCCGCTCGGCCATGTCGGATCCTAGCAAGGAAGTCAAGGATGCCGCCACTCGCCTGCTGTGCGAATGGAGCACGGCGGATGCTTCACCCGATTTGCTCGCTCTGGCCAAGACCTCGCCCGATGCCACCTATAAATTACTGGCACTGCGCGGCTTCATGCGCATCAGCGGCGACAAATACATGGCTCCGGAAAAACGGATGGATATGTGCAAGCAAGCCGCCGCCTTAGTTCAACGCGACGACGAACGCAAGATCTTGCTAGGCGTGCTGACCAGTTGCGCGGATGCCGACTCGCTGGCGATGGCCGCTAGCCATCTCGATAACCCGGCCCTGCAGCCCGAGGCGTGTCTGGCGGGCGTGGCCATCGCCGAGCGCCTGCTGCAAGCGCAGCCGGATGCCGTGTTGCCGGTCATGGAGAAGGTTCTATCAACCAGCAAGGATGCGAAACTATTAGCCCGCGCCAAGACGGTCCTATCTGCGGCGCAGGCCAAGGTGCCTGCCGGGGTGAGCCTATTCAACGGCAAGGACTTGACCGGCTGGGACGGCGCTCCCGGTTGGTGGAAAGTAGAGGATGGCGCTCTAACCGCTGAGAGCACCGCGCAAAAACCCTGCACCGCATGCAATTATCTCATCTGGAAAGGCGGCCAACCGGCCGATTTTGAACTGACGTGTGACTTCAAATTGAGCGTCTCTGCGAACTCCGGCGTACAGATACGCTCCGAAACCCGGCCTAATTGGGATACTTTCGGCTATCAGGCGGATATGACGGGCGACGGCGGCTTGGTCGGCTTTGTCTATCATCACCAGCGCGGCCTCATCGGCGCTCGCGGCGAAAATGTGACCATCACCGCCGATGGCAAAAAGGAGGTCGGAAAAATCGGGGATGCCGCTGATTTGCTTAAAGTATATAAGCGCGACGCGTGGAATACCTATCGGATCATCTGCCGCGGCCCGAATATCTCTCTGTTTGTCAACGGCGCGCTGATGTGCCAGATCACCGATAATGATGCCAAAACCGCCGCCAAAAATGGCATCATCGCTCTGCAAATGCATCCCGGTCCACCGATGAAAGTTCAGTTCAAAAATCTCATTCTCAAGGAATTTAAGTAACCTAACAAACCATGACAACCGATCCCGATCCAAATTCCGCCGTAACGCGCCGGCAGTTTCTCAAGCGCAGCGCAGCCGCCAGCACCGTGTTCGCTGTCCCGTGCATCATTCCCGCCTCGGCACTTGGCAGGGGCGGTGCGGTGGCCCCTAGCAACCGCATCGTGATGGCGGGCATTGGTATCCACAACCGCGGCGGCTCCGACCTAACCTGGATGATGGGCGAGCCCGACGTGCAGTTTGTCGCTATCTGTGATATTAGCAAAGAGCGCCGGGAAGCTGTTAAACGCACCATCGATAATAAGTATGGCACCAAGGATTGCACCATGCACCGCGATATCCGCGAGTTCCTGGCGGAGCGCACGGATATTGACGGGGTGCTCATTGCCACCGGCGACCACTGGCATGCGCTCGCTTCCATTCTCGCAATGCGTGCCGGCAAGGACGTCTATTCTGAAAAACCTTCCTGCATGACTATCGCCGAGGGGCAGGCTGTGGCGGAGACCGCTCGTAAGTATTGTCGGGTCTATCAAACCGGAACCCAGCGCCTCAGCGAGGCCAATCATGTCTTCGCTATTGAAACAGCCCGCTCCGGCCGCCTCGGCAAGGTGCACACCGCCTACGCCCACATCGCACCGTGGGACGCCGCCATCATGGGCAATGCCTGGAAGCCGACACAGCCGGAGCCGCCCAAAGATGAAGTGGACTGGGATATTTGGCTCGGCCCCTGCCCGTGGCGTCCCTATAACTCAGGCTATGTCTCCGGCGGTTGGCGCGGGCTTTACGATTTCCACACCAGTTGCATCGGCGAATGGGGCGCTCATACTTTCGCCCAAGCTCAGGCCGGCATCGACGCTCTGGATACTTCGCCGGTTGACTATAAGTATGTCGATAATCCGACCGGCGACGGCATGGTCACCACCTTTGCCAGTGGTGTGAAGATGGTCTTGTCACGCGGTGATAAGTACTGGCATGGCTCATGCGGCGAACGCTTCGACGGCCCCGATGGCTGGGTCGCCGCCGCCGATGGCTACTCCAAGCCCGACGCCTCATCGCCCGCACTGCTCGCCGATTTTAAAAAGGTCATTGCCGAATATACCGCCCGCACTCAGCGCCCGATGAACCATGTCCGCGATTTCTTCAATTGCATCAAATCGCGCCGCCAAACGGTCGCCAACGCCGAGGTAATGTATCGCTCGATGTCCACCGTCCACGCCGCCAATATCTGTATGTGGCTTAAACGCGATGTGAAGTTCGACCCTATCAAGGCGGAATTCATTAACGACGCCGAGGCTAACCGACTTCGCTCCCGCGCCATGCGCGAACCGTGGATTATCTAACCTGTAAAACTCATAACTGAAAAAAATATTGTCATGCAAATAACCAAACTGAAATTCACCCTGCTGGTTGCCCTGTTCTGCGGCGCTGCTTATCCAGCCTTGGCACAAGCCCCGGCCAAGGAACAGGAATCCAAGCTCATCGCCGTGCTGCAATCCAACGCGGAATTTATTCAAAAGGCCGACGCCTGCCGCGAATTGGCACGCATCGGCACCGCCGAGTGCGTGCCGGCTCTCGCTGCATTGTTAGTTGATGAGAAGCTAACACACATGGCACGCTACGGCCTGGAACCAGTGCCTAGTCCGGCAGTGGACGAGGCGTTGCGCTCGGCGCTGGGCAAGCTCAAAGGGCGTTCGTTGGCTGGTGTGATCGGCAGTATTGGTGTGCGCCACGATGAGAAGGCCGTGGTTGCCCTGGCAGTACTTATCAAGGATCCGGATACCGAGGTCGCACAGGCCGCTGCTCGTGCCTTGGGTAAGATCGGTAATGACGCCGCCGCTAAGTTTCTTGGCGCTTCGTCAGGGACGGCTGGTCCTAACCAACTCGCCGTGTGCGAAGGCTTGTTCCGTTGCGCCGAGGGCTTTGCCGCCAACGGCCAGCCGGATAAAGCCATCGCTATCTATGACTCGCTGCGCAAGCTTAATCCCGTCGCACACCAGGTGCTCGCCGGTGCCTGGCGTGGCGCAATTCTCACCCGCCAAGAGAAGGGGCTCCCATTGTTGCTGGATCTGATTCGCGGTACCGACCTCGGATTGGTGGCTGCTGCCGAGCGCATCGCCATCGAGATGAAGGTGCCCGCGTTGTCTAAAGTATTGGCTGACGAACTAACCAAAGCGGCCCCCGAGCGCCAGATCATGCTATGCAATGTGTTGGGTAAACGCGGCGACACTACGGCCGTGCCGGGATTGTTAGGTATGGCCAAGGCGGGCGACAAGGCGTCGCGCGTTGCGGCTATCCGGGCGGCCGTTGAAATAGGTGATGCGGCAGTTGCCGCGCCCTTGATTGGGCTCCTCAAGGATCCGGAGGCTGAGGTCGCCCAGGCAGCCGCCGCCGGCGTGGCCGGCTTGCCGGGCTCCGGCGTGGACGCGAGCGTGCTCAAAATGTTGGACTCGGCGGATCCCGCGCTGCAGGCCCAGATGCTTGAGATGGCACGCCAGCGGCGCATCACCGCCGCAGTGCCCCAAATCCAAAAACTCATGGATAGCAAGAATGATGCAGTCAAAGCCGCGGCCCTTAGATGCTATGCCGAGTTGGCCGGTGTGTCAGATATATCTGGCTTGCTCGATAAGCTGGTCGTTGCGTCTGATGTGGCCGCCATCGGCGCACTGGAAAAAGCCTTGGCTTCCATTTTCGGCGCGGCTGCTCAACCCGCAGGCTGCGTCCAACAATTGGTGGCGGCTCTGGCCAAGGCCGGTCCGGATGCCAAGCAGGCGTTGCTGCGCACGTTGCGGGTGGCCGGCGGCCCAGAGGCTCTCGCCGCTTTGCGTGTCGCGGTAAGTGATACTAACAAGGACGTGCACGCCACCGCTATCCGCGTTCTCAGTGATTGGAAAACGGTGGATGCTGCGGCGGTCCTGTTGGAATTGGCTAAGACCGCCGCCACTCCGGTGGACAAGATCCTGTGCTTGCGTGGCTACCTCGGCATGGCTGCTAGAAAAGACCTGCCCGCAGCTCCGCGCCTCGCCATTTGCAGCGAGTCCGCCCCGCTGATCCAACGCCCTGAAGAAAAATTGCTGCTCCTCGGCGCACTTTCTAACCTTGCCAATGCCGAATCACTTAACCTCATCGTCCCCTATCTCGATGATTCCGGCGTGAAGCGCGAAGCTGTGGCATCCGTGATGTCGATTGCCGAAAAACGCGCCAAAAAACAACACTCCGCCATCGCTAAGACTGCCTTGGAAAAAGTGCTCGTGGCTGCCGCCGACCAACCTGCCGTGGTAAAACGCGCTCAGGAATTGCTTAAGCAAATGGAATCTGAGAAGTAGTTCTTTCGTTGCTATGAATCCATTGAACCAACCATCGTCCGGCCTGCCTCTGAGCCGGCGCCAATTTCTCACGCGCAGCCTTGCCGCCAGCAGCGCCTTCGCAGTTCCTAACATTATTCCAGCTTCCGCGCTGGGCCGCGGCGGCGCGGTGGCTCCGAGTGAGCGCATCGTCATGGGTGCCATCGGTTTAGGCGGACGCGGGTCCGGTGACTTAGGCTGGATGCTTGGCGAGGCCAATGTCCAGTTTGTAGCGGTGTGCGATGTGCGTAAAGGCAGCCGTGAAGGTGCCAAGAATGCCGTGGACGGTAGATATGCTAACAAGGACTGCGCGGCTTACCGCGATATGCGTGACCTGTTCGCCAAACATTCCGAGATAGATGCCATGCTCATTGCCACGGGCGACCGCTGGCATACCCCCGCGTCTATCCTTGCCATGCAAAATGGCAAGGATGTCTATTGCGAAAAACCTGGCGCTCTAACCATCGCTCAGGGCCAGGCTCTCGTCGCCGCCACCAAACGCTACGGTCGCGTTTTTCAAACCGGCGCTCAGCGTGCCAGTGAGGCGAATTTCATTGTGGCCGGCGAATTGGTGCGGCAGGGGCGCTTAGGCAAGGTCCACACCGTTTATGCGCATCTTGGCTATTTGCCGGATTGGCCACGGGTCAATGCGGTGCTGCCGCCACAACCCGAACCTCCTCAGGACGAGTTGGATTGGGACCTGTGGCTCGGGCCCAGCCCATGGCGTCCCTACAATGGCGCCTTTATCCCCCAGTACCCGTCGCCCGGTTGGTACACACAATATGATTTCGCCGGCGGTATCCCGCAGTGGGGGTCTCACACGATCCTTCAATGCCAGCTAGACCTCGGCCTAGCCGATACCTCGCCGGTTGCATACGAATATCCCAAGGATTTGAAAGGCGCCGGTATGACCGTGCATTTTGCCAACGGCGTGAAACTCGTTGCCAGGTGTGATGGTTGGCACGGATCATGCGGTGTGAAATATGAAGGGCCGGACGGTTGGGTGGCAGTTGCCGATGGTTATGCGCAACCGGAGGTGTCCTCACCGTTGTTGTTGCGCGACTCCAAGAAATTGCTGCAGGATTATCTAGCTAGAACGCAGCGCCCGCTCAATCATGTGCGTGATTTCCTTAATTGCGTTAGAACGCGGCGTACTCCCGTTACCAACGCCGAAGTGGCCCACCGCACGATGACCACCAATCTGGTTATGGATATCTGTCTGGATCTCAAACGCGATTTGCAATGGGACCCGATCAAGCAAGAGTTCATCGGCGATGACGAGGCTAACCGTTTGCGCTCCCGCGCCATGCGCGAGCCTTGGCAGGTGTGATGAGAATCACTCACTGCTAGACCACGTGGCCCGGGCATCCTGCCCGCACCACGTGGTCCGGGCATCCTGCCCGGCGGCCCATGGGGAGAGAATGCGGTGGCGCTTGGCGCCTCTTCATTCGCATCGCATGGGCCATGCGGGCAACATGCCCGCACCACGTGGTCCGGG
>JBAXOP010000030.1:0-27378 GCA_037133195.1 Verrucomicrobiota bacterium
CCATCGCGCCGGAGTTGGCAGGTTCGCAACGCATCCACATAGACGGTCAGGGCGGTACGGGCGGCTTTGCCAGCATCCATCCACAGGCGCTACCTGCTCGGGGTGATCGCTGTGCCGTGGAAATTCTCTGGCCCGCCACCGCGCTGGTGGATCTGGTGGCGCTGGTGCCGGCGCGCCGCTACGGTGTGAAGGGGTTGGACGCCCAGTACGGCATGCCGGATGCGTTCACGGTGGAGTTGCTCGATGCCAAGGGCGGAGTGCTCCGATGCGTGGCGCGGGAACGCATCGCACACACTCATCCAGTGCGCCGCGGACATCCGTTTGTCTATCAGGTGTCGCCGCCGTTGGCTGCCGCTGGATTGAGGATTTCGGCAAATTTATTGGTTGCGGATGCTGAGGGTGAGGGGAATTTTGTGCATGCTTGGGCCGAGGTAGTTGCGTTTGAAGGTGAGCGCAACGTCGCCGGAGGTGCGGAGGTTCACAGTCTGGGCGGGGTTGCCCCCTCGGCTCCTTGGCATTGGCATAACTCATTTCTTGTCGATGGCCAGACACCGCTGGGATTGCCGGAAATACCCGCCGGCGAGCACCGCAATATCGGCTGGCTCTCCCAAGGCCGCGCCAACCCGCGCGAAGCCGCCGCGCTGACCGTGGACCTCGGTGAGTCGCTGGACGTGGATGCGGTGCGCCTGTTGCCGGCGAAGCGCCCGACCTCGGATTTGCCAAGCGGGTTTGGTTTTCCCCGCAAATTGGTTATTTCGGTAAGCGACACGAGTGACATTGCAGGCGGCAAGGAGGGTGTGGTAGCCGAGCGGGACGGGCCCAATCCCGGCCACAATCCGGTGCGGGTGGCTTTTACTAGTCGCCGCGGACGATATGTGAGGATCGAGGCCACCGAACTCTGGAAGGCGTTCGAGAGTTACCCGGCATTTTTCGCCTTGAGCGAGGTGGAAATCCTCGCCGGTGATAAAAATTTGGCGGCGGGAAAAATCGCCAGTTCTCCCGATGGCATGCCTAACTTGTTTGCCACTGGAGGCACCTACTGGAGCAGTGCCGCTCTTACCGATGGCTTCGGGCCTGATGGCCGGTTGGTGGCCACCCGCGAGTGGCTCATCCGACTCGACAGGCGCCTGCAATTGGAAACGCGCTGTCACGAGTTGCGCGGAGAGGCCACACATTTGGTAAGCCAATGGCGGAGGGCCGGATTGGCCGGATTGACGATTTTGGGATTGGCCGGCGTGTTTTTGATCATTGCGTTGCCGATCCGCTATCGGCTCCACGCCAACCGGGAGTTGCTCAAGGTACGCGAACGCATCGCAGGGGACCTCCACGATGAGGTCGGCAGTAACCTCGGCAGTATCCAAATGTTCGCCGATCTCGCCGAGGGCCGCGCCGGCCCCTCCGACGACCTCAAACGCATCCAGCGCATCGCCGCCGAAACCGTCAGTGCAGTGCGCGATATCGTCTGGTTGTTGCGCCCGCAAGGCGATCACCGGATTGGCACCATCGAACACTTGCGCGAAACCAGCTCGATTATGCTCGAATCCCTCAAGTGGCATTTCGCCGCCAACGAGGCGGCTTGGCAGGTGGAATTGCCTGAAGAGGATACCCGCCACCTGTTTTTATTTTTCCGTGAGGCCTTGCACAATATCATGCGCCATGCCCGCGCCTCGAAGGTGGACGTCCAGGTTGAGGTAGCCGTCGGCGAGTTCCGGCTCGCTATCAGTGACGATGGGGTGGGCATCGCACAGGAACGTTTGGCACGGCCCGCTACCCTCCATGCTTTGCGCCAACGCGCCGAAGCTCTCGGTGCCACTCTCGCCATCGACAGCCAACCGGGTAGCGGGACGCGCCTGATCCTAGCGGTGCCCTTGGCACGCAAACGCCGGCGCACTGGGGGTGCTTGACTTCAAGGATGAGAGGAGCCTTCGGCGCTCATTCACGGGCCGCCCTTGCGCTTTCACCCCAAGCATGCGGTGGCTTCTTAGGACGCGGGCTGTGATTGATGAAAAACCGTCTGCGGCCGCGGCGTAGGGAGGGGCGCTGTTACTGGCTGGGTTAAGGACAGGCGGTACTAACACCTTCGCTTACCGCTTAAGCTACCAGCAATCGTTTCTCAGCCCTCCAATTTGAAGCACTATCCAAGCTGCCGATCATGACGACCCACACATCTCAATCCACTGCCACCTCAGGCGCTGGCGACGTCGTGCAGACGCGTCTGGCATATTTGTTGCCTATCTGTCTGGTGGCCACCCTCGGTGGCCTGTTGTTTGGCTTCGATACCGGGGTCATCTCTGGGGCTATCGAACCGCTCACCGCAAAATTTGCGCTGAGTGTTTTCATGAAAGGCTGGGCCTCTGGTTGTGTGTTGATTGGCTGCGCGCTAGGCGTGTTGGTGGTGGGTCCGCTATCCGACCGCTATGGCCGTAAACTCGCGATGTTCCTAGCGGCGCTGATGTTCTTTGTGTCCTCGGTGGGTACGTCGTTGCCCAATGATATCATCACCTTCATCATCTTCCGCTTCATTGGCGGCATCGGCATTGGTATCGCCTCCATTTCCACGCCGATGTATATCGCCGAAATCGCCCCCGGCAGTCTCCGCGGTCGTCTGGTGGCCGTTAATCAGATCGCCATTGTCAGTGGTTTGGCACTGGTTTATTTCGTTAACTATGGAATCGTTAGGAAAGGCCCGCAATGGGCGGGTGAGCCTGCGGTTTCTGCGGCGCTCAGCCCGGTCATTGAGGCCCGGTACACGCCTGGGGCGCTGGATCCCGGCCACGGCACATTCACTCTGCCGCTAGGATGGGACCAGGGTGTCAGGCGGGGGATGAATTGTTCGCTAGGCATTTTGGCGGACGCGGCGCAGCAAAAGCCGAGTGCGGTGGTACTGGCCACTATTGATGGAGTCGGGGCGAGGGATTGCCGGGCGACCATCCCCGTGGGTGCCCGGGCACGGGTGGATTGGGATTTGTTGAAAACGGGTGGTGCATATCCGCAGGCGGTGGTTTCGGTGATGGCACCGGCGGAGGCCTGGAATATTCATACCGGTTGGCGCTGGATGTTCGCTGCCGGGATTCTGCCATCGATCATCTTCGCGCTGCTGTTATTGGCGATTCCCGAAAGCCCGCGCTGGCTCATCGAACAAAATCAGGACGACAAGGCGCGCGTCATTTTGGCCAAAGTCGGCGGTGAGAAATTTGCGGCGGCGGAGAGTGCTGCCATCCGCGAGGCCCTGGCCGGTGAGAAAGGGACATGGCGCGAGGTGTTTTCGCCACGATTGGCCTTGCCGCTGGCTCTGGGGGTGGTCTTGGCTATTCTCCAACAAATCACCGGGATCAACGTCTTCATGTACTTCGGCACCACCATTTTTAATAATTTGAGTGCGAAGACCGGCATAGACGCCGGCATGCTTAATCAGGCGATTATCGGTGGGTCTGGGGTGATTTTCACTGCCATAGCGATTGCCACAATTGACAAGTGGGGGCGCAAGCCGCTGATGTTTGTGGGCAGCGGGGGCATGTTTGTGAGTTTGGTGGCGATGGGGGTGATGGCCCAGCAGATCAAGGATCCCGCGTCGGCCGCCTCGCTCATGCTCGCTTGCATCATCCTTTACATCGCCTGTTTCAGTCTCTCCGTGGGGCCTGTGGTGTGGGTGATTCTATCCGAAATTTACCCGACTGCCGTGCGCGGTCGGGCGCTGGGTCTGGCCACTTTTTGCTTATGGATTGCCGACTACATCGTGACCCAGACATTTCCCATTATGGACAAAAACGCGCTATTGGTGGCGCGTTTCAACCACGCTTTCCCGTTTTACGTTTATGCCTTCTTCTGTCTGGTGCTCTGCGGGGTGATGTTTTTCGTGCCAGAAACCAAGGGCAAAACGCTCGAACAAATCGGCAAATTCTGGAGCAAGAAATGAGGAACTCAGTGTTAGACCTCAATACCGCATCGCCGCCGAGAAAGTTGGATTTTCTGAAGTGAGGATGTTAGGCGTTAAAAATCAAACATCACCTGCGGACTGTCGTCGTCGGATTTTTTAGATCGCCTCTTCATGCGCTTCGGCTGTTGTTCATCCGCAGCTTGTGGCGGTGGTTCGTGACTGTCGTCCAGCTCCTGCGCGGAGGCAGCTTGTGGCGGCGGTTCGTGACTGTCGTCCGGCTCCTGTTCGGCAGCGGCCTGTGGTGGCGGTTCGTGACTGTCGTCCGGCTCCTGCGAGGCAGCTTGTGGCGACGGTTCGAGACTGTCGTCCGGCTCCTGTTCCGCAGCGGCCTGTGGCTGGGCTCTGTGCTCGTCGCGTGCGTCGTCGTTTGGCAGTGTCTGGGCGGCTGGCAGCGGCCCGCTTCCATCGCGCAAACCGGCTACGGCAAATGACAGGAAGCGCCCCATGGTGGCGGCCATATCCGACTTGTCGTCTGGTCCTTGTGAAAGACTCTGCATGGCTTGCCCGTGCATCAGCATGTGGGTTAGCGCTCCAAGCACAAAATGCAGCCGCCACACCAAGTCATCCCTAGAGGTTGTCGGTAAAGCGCGGCTAAACGATTGAATGAAACGGTTGATTAAAACAGATGATTCGCCCTTGAATTCGGGTGGAAGTGCATGGTTACTGGAGCTAAAAATTCTTCCGACGAGTTGATGGAGCAGGGGGCAGGAGAGGTTGGAATGAGCCACCTGAGAGATGAGTGGCAGGACAAAGGCCGCGACCACTTCCTCAAGCGGTACGGCTTGGCTGCCGTTTCGCTCCTCGGCTGCTTCCAATTGCGCCAGTCGCTCCTCATTGATGGGCGTGAGGTAGCGGGTCATCACCACAGCCACCAAGCCGTCGCGGCTGCCAAAATGGTAATTGACCGCAGCCACATTGGCACCTGCCTCCTGAGTAATATCCCTCACCGAAACCACATCAAAGCCGTTTTCCGCAAACAACTTTTCCGCCGCCTCGACCAGGCGCAGTTTCGGACCTTCTGTAGGAGCAAGCGTTCGTTTCATGCGTTGGGCTAGCCTTGTCCGGACTGGCCGCAGCTGTCAAACAAATGCTTGAATCAAATCCTCCCTATGAGTCGTAATCATTGAGCCGTGAGCGACTTGGGTAGATTTGCAAATTTTTTCAAGGAGCGTGGGAATGGGTGTGGATGGAGCCATCGCGGATGATGAGAGTGCGGTCGCCGGCCTTGGCGAGTTGATGATCGTGGGTGACGACGACGAGAGTGACGCCGTGTTCGGAGGCAAGATCGAGGAGGATGCGCATGATATCGGCGCTATTTTTGGAATCGAGATTACCGGTGGGTTCGTCGGCGAAAAGCACTTTAGGTTCGTTAACGATAGCTCTAGCGATGGCGACGCGTTGTTGTTCGCCGCCGGAGAGTTCGGCGGGGAGGTGGTCGGCGCGGTCGGCCAGGCCGACGCGTTGGAGGGCGAGCAAGGCAGGGGTGGAGGCATCGCGGCCGGCGATGGCACCCGGGACAGAGACATTTTCGAGGGCGGTGAGTTCCGGGAGCAGGTGATAATTTTGGAACACATAACCGATGAGGGAGTTGCGGAAACGTGCTTGTTCGCGGCGGCCAAGGGCGTAGAGGTCGGCACCGGCGATATGGACGGAGCCGCGTTCGGGGCGTTCGAGGCCGGCGAGGGTGTAGAGCAAGGTGGTTTTGCCGGCGCCGCTGGGGCCGCAGAGGAATAAGCGTTCGCCGCGGTGGACGCACAAGTCGATGCCACGGAGCACCTCGATGGATTTATTGGCCACCCGGTAACTGCGGTGGAGGTCCACGGTTTCAATCATCACGTCGTGCATGCCGCAAGCCTGTCGCAAGCCGTGCCGCCACGCAAGCACCGGGGAAGGGGAAAATATCCGGTGGTGTGGAATGAGGTGCAAAAATTGCAGCAAAAATTGCTTGATTGGTCTGCGGAAATCCGCAATATCCGCAGTGTGTTTCGGAATACTCAGCAAAAAACGCTGAGTGCCTACGTTAAATCCTGCAAATTTTAACCCAATTGTGACTTACGCGCCCCCCTTTTTGTAACCCAAATTCTCACTTTGACGCATGAAAAGTCCGTTTATTTTTCGGTTTATCCAGGCGAATTCACTGTTGGCGGCCCTGGCAGTGATGCTGGCAGCCCAAGTGAGTGACGCGGCCACACTGACATGGGATGGCTCTGACGTTGTCACGACAGGGGCGCAAGGAGGCACTGGAATCTGGAATACCAACACCACTTTCAACTGGTGGAATACAAGTGATGTGGTTTGGCCGGTACCCGGAGGCGTCAATGACGTGGCCATTTTTGGAGGCACGGCGGGCACGGTGACCGTCACAAGCGTCATCGCCAACGGCCTGACATTTAATACCACCGGTTACACGCTGGCGTCCGGCACGCTGACGCTCAACGGCAGCACGCCGACGATTTCGAGTGGCACGGGCATAGCCACCACCATCAGTTCGGTCATAGCCGGCAGTTCCGGCCTAGCCAAGACCGGTGCGGGCACGCTCACGCTTTCCGGCAGCAATACATACTCCGGGGCCACCACGATCGCCCCACTCGGCACGCTTTCCATCAGCAGCGACGCCAATCTCGGCACGGCACCGGCGACGGCCACGCCAGGTAGTTTACTGATAGACTCGACAGCGACTCTAGCGACGACGGCCAGCTTCACGCTAAATAGTAACCGCGGCATGGTCATCGGGCCGAGCACCGGGATTGGCTCTGGCATCATCGACGTGTTAACCGGCACGATTTTGTCGTATGGCGGCATCATTACCAGCAATGGCAGCGGCACCGGCGGTCTAACCAAGATGGGTGCCGGCACGCTGGTGCTTTCCGGCAGCAACCTGTACACCGGCGACACCGCCATTGCAGTGGGCACATTGCGGTTGGGCAGTGGCACGGTGATTCCATACGGCCTAGGAAAAGGAAACGTCGCGGTGAGCGGCATTTTGGATTTGTATGGCAACAGCGCCAGTATCAACGGGCTTTCCGGTGCGGGCACGGTCACCAGCGGCGCGGCCGGCAGCGTGACCCTGAGCGTCGGCGGCAACAACCAGACGAGCACCTTCAGTGGGGCTATTCAAAATGGTTCCGGCGGTGGCACGCTCGCCCTCACCAAGACCGGCAGCGGCACATTGACCCTGAGTGGTACCAATACGTTTACCGGCGGCGTCACCATCAACGGCGGCGTCCTGCAACTCGCCAGCGCCGGGGCTCTCAACAGCGCCAGCCCTAACAGCCTGCTCTTCGGCCCGAGCGCCGCAGTGGGCACCAAGCTGCAACTCAACGGCAATAATCTGACGGTCAGCAGCTTGGCCACCGACGCCACCCCGGGCACGGTGGTGGTGGAAGACGCCAACGCCGCGGCAGCCACCCTCACCATCAACCAGACTAGCAGCACCATTTTTGCCGGGGTTTTGCAAAACGGCACAGGCGGCGGCACGCTTTCCCTGACGAAATCCGGGGCCGGCATACTCACGCTGAGCGGCACCAACAGCTACACCGGCACCACCACCATCTCCGCCGGCACGCTGGCCCTTTCCAACGGGTCTGCCATCGCCGATACCGGTGCAGTGGTCTTGGCCAACACGGCCGGTGCCACGTTGCTGCTCAATGCCAGTGAAACTATCGGCTCATTGGCCGGCGGTGGTGCCAGCGGCGGCAACGTCACCTTGCAGGGGTTTACCTTGACGACCGGAGGAGCCAATTCCTCCACCACCTATTCCGGGGTGATTTCCGGGGCGGGTTCGCTGGTGAAAACCGGCAGCGGTGGTTTCACCCTCGCCAATGGCAATAGTTTCACTGGCACCACCACGATCAAGAGTGGCAGTATCATCCTCGGCGTGCTCAACGCGTTGCCCACCGCCACCGCGCTGACCCTAGGCGATGGCTCGACCCATGCCAATGGCAGCCTCAAACTCAATGGGTTCTCCCAAACGTTGGCGGGGCTAACAACAGCCGGTGCCGGCACGACAAACAGTGTCGTCAACGGCAGCGCCACGGCGGTTAGTCTCACCTTGAACATCGCTGTTAGCAGTAGCTTCGGCGGTATCCTCGGCGGCGGCGGTACCTACGAAAATAATTTTAACTTGCTGAAAACCGGCGTCGGCACCCTCACTCTATCCGGTTCCAACACGTTCTCCGGCACCACCACCATCAGCCAGGGGACACTCAGCGCAATAAATTTGACCAACGCGCTGGGCACGGGTGCCTCCGCCGTGATTCTAGGGGATGCCTCCAACACCGGCTGGCTCGCCTACACCGGCAGTAGCGCCACATTCAGCCGCGGTTTTACCGTCAACGCCGGCGGCGGGGAAATCGACACCACCACCGCCGGTCAAACACTCACGCTGAGCACCGGTAATGTGGCGGCGAGCGGCGCGTTAACCCTCGGCGGCTCAGGTAA
The DNA here is from genome assembly GCA_037133195.1 of Verrucomicrobiota bacterium. GTDB lineage: Bacteria > Verrucomicrobiota > Verrucomicrobiia > Verrucomicrobiales > Akkermansiaceae > Luteolibacter. The sequence continues at coordinate 8,378 of JBAXOP010000030.1, forward strand.
TATATCGATCACCAGCAACATCACCGGTACCGGCAGCCTCAATAAAACCGGCACCGGCACCCTCACGCTTTCCGGTTCTAACACGTACAGCGGAGCGACTAACCTCAAGAACGGCACGCTGGTCCTAGCCGTCAACGATACCGGTCTTAAATCCACCACCACGCTGACCCTCGGTGATGCCACCCTCAACACCAACGGCGTACTCAAACTCGACGGCCACACCCAGACACTCGCCGGCCTCAGCGTGGCCGGCAGCGGCACCGGCAATCATCTGATCGGCGGCAATAATGCGCTATCCACCCTCACTCTAAACATTGGTGCATCTAACACATTTGCCGGCATCCTCGGCGGCAGCGGCACCAACGAGAATAACCTGGCGCTGATCAAGACCGGCAGCGGCACCCTCACCCTGTCCGGTGCTAACACCCATACCGGCGGCACCACCGTGAGCGCCGGCATACTTTCTATCAGCCTTGATAGCAACCTCGGTGGCACCAGCGGCGGGGTCGTCTTGAACGGAGGCACGCTCTCGGCCAACTCCAGTTTCACCATCGGCAGCCGCAGCATCGTGCTCGGCCCCACCAGCGGCAGCGGTAGCGGCACGCTGGATGTGCTCACTGGCAACACGCTCACCTATGGCGGCGTGCTCGCGAACAATGGGTCCGGCATCGGCAGCCTCATCAAGACTAGCCCCGGCACTCTCATCCTATCGGGTGCCAGCAGTTATAGCGGCTCTACCAGCATCCTGGATGGCTCCCTGAGCTTGGGAGTATCTAACGCATTGCCCATCGGTACCAGCCTGACATTGGGGGCCAGCACGACCGGTGGTATTTTAAAATTGAATGGGAAAAGCCAGGAGTTGGCGGGGCTGGCGGCCTTTGGAGGCGGGACGAACCGCATTGTGAATGGCAATCTAACTATTTCGACTCTGACGCTCAACATTGCAAGTAGCGCCACGTACACGGCCTATTTTGGAGGCAGCGGCACCAATGAAAACAACTTCAACCTGACCAAGACAGGCATCGGCACGCTCACGATTTCCGGTGCGAACACTTATGCGGGGAATACCACGGTTTCCGCCGGCACACTTAAAATCGGCTCCTCTGTTACCATCCCCAGCGGCTCCGGCAAAGGCAACCTCGTGCTCGACGGCACACTGGACCTCAGTACCTACGGCATCACCATCAATGGTCTGAGCGGCGCTGGCAGCGTCACGACCAGCGCGCTTAGTGCGGTCAATCTAACAGTCGGCTCCAACGACCAGAGCAGCACCTTCAGCGGCGTCATTCAAAGCGGCAATGGCACGCTGTCCCTCATCAAAACCGGTGCCGGCACCCTCACCCTAACCGGTGCTAATACTTATACCGGCCTCACCACCGTCTATGCCGGCGGCACCTTGAAAATCGGCAATGCCGCTGCCATTCCCTCTGGTATCGGCAAGGGCAACGTTAGCCTGAGTGGATCGCTCGACCTTAACGGCTACACCAGCATCACGCTCAACGGCCTCAGTGGCAACGGTGGCATCAGCAGCAGCGCGGCGGGCGGCAACCTCACGCTCTTTCTCGGTGCCAACGACCAGACAAGTTCCTATGGGGGGGCTATCACCAATGGCTCGGCCACCTCGCTGGCTCTAACGAAAGTAGGGGCGGGGACGCTGAGTCTGTCGAGCGTAGGCACCAACAGCTACACTGGCGGCACCAACATATCCGCGGGCACCTTGTTATTGGCAAATGACCGGACGCTGCCGTCCGCAGGCAGTGTATTTGTCGATGCCAGCGGCACGCTCGATGTGTATGGCCGCAGCGGTGCCAACGCCGCCATGGGCAGATTGACCGGCTCCGGCATCGTCACCAACAGCTCTGCGAGCACCGGCACCCTCACCGTGGGTAACGGTGACGTTTCCTCCACGTTCTACGGATCACTCCAAGACGGCACCGGCCTATTGATCCTATCGAAAAGCGGGCTAGGCACGTTCACCTTGACCCCAGCAACCAACAATGCGTTCAGCGGGGGCGTCTCCATCAGTGGTGGGATCATCCAAATCGGCAACGCCAATGCGCTCAACTCCGCCGGTTCCAACGTGGTGTCCTTCAGTAATATCATCAGCGGCACGACGCCCAAGCTCCAGCTAAATGGCAATTCCATCACCATTGCGGGACTCTCAACGACCTCAGCATCACCTGTGGTGGAAAATGCCAGCGCCAGCGCCGCAACCCTGACCATCAACAATTCCGCCAACTATTCCTACGTGGGGCTGATCCAGGACGCTGCGGGCGGCGGAGCGCTATCCCTCATAAAGAGCAACAGCGGTACCCAAACCCTGACCGCTATCAACACATACACCGGCGGCACCACCATCACCGGCGGTATTCTGGCCATCAACAAGGATGCCGCGTTGGGGGCAACCTCCGGCCTGCTCACCATCGGCGCCGGTAAATTGGAGGCCACTGCCAGCATCGGCTCCAGCAGCCGCAATATAGCTCTAACGAACTCCGCGGCTACCATCGTGGTGGACACGGGTTTCACCTACACTGAGGCCGGGATCATCTCGGGCTCAGGAACACTCAATAAGGAAGGTAAAGGGATTTTCCAAATTTCCGGAATCGCCAATACATACAATGGCGGCACCGTCATTACCGCCGGATTGCTCGATGTGCTCGCCACAAGCGGCACCCCGCTGGGTAGCCAGTTATTGACTGACACCAATAACAATGTCAACGTCAACCCTGGCGGCAACCTCTCGCTGAGCAGCACCAACAACAAGGGGGCCAAGCAAACCATTACCGTCACCAGCTCCAGCAGCGCGCTGGGCGGAATCGGGTTCTCTAACACCAGTCTCACCCAGGCCCTGCTCAGCGGCATGTTCACCGATAACAGCGGCGGCTACGGCGGTGTGCTGAGCATCAATAATGGCATCAACTATACCGGTTCGATCAATCTCGGCAGTTTCGGCTCAGGCAATTGGTATCTGGGCAGCGCCGCCAGCGGCCCGCTGAGCGGTGCCTTGACCATCGGCAGCGGCAATACCTACCGCCTCGGGGGCGGCGGCGGCACTTTGTCCATCACCGGCACCAATGCTCTAACGGGAACTGGTGATTTGCTAGTTGGTTCCTCATTCACCAACGGCAACGGCTCGGTCATCGTCAACGTGGCGCAAAATTTCACAGGCAAGACCACGGTGACCGGCGGCGGTATTCTCTCTATCGGCCTCGATACCTCGCTCGGCACCGCGCCGGGCTCAGTCACTCCCGGTAAACTCGTCCTCGATAATGGCACGCTCCAAGCACGGGCCGCTATCACGCTGAGCGCCACCCGCGGCATCGCCATCGGCCCGTCCAGTGGCACGGGCAGCGGTACGTTCGATACCAACGGGAACAACGTCAGCTACGGCGGAATCATTGCAAACAACGGGTCAGGCACTGGCTCACTCACCAAAATGGGAACCGGCGCGCTGACGCTCACCGGCACCAACACCTATACCGGAGCGACCAACATAAACGGCGGTACGATTAATTTCACCACGTTGGCGAATTTGGGTGCTGGCACGGCTATCAACTTCAATGGCGGCACGCTCCAGTACGCCAGCTCCAGCACCATAGACATCACCACCCGGACAGTGACGTTAGGCTCCAGCGGCGGCATGATCGACACCGGCGGCAACAACATCACGTTTGCCAATGCCCTTGCTGGCGGCGGTAGTTTCAGCAAGACAGGCAACGGCACCCTCACGCTCAGCGCGGTGAATTCGATGGGCAACATCACTGTCAACGTCGGCACCTTGCAACTCGGCGTGGCCGGCGCCACTCCCGCCACTTCCAACCTGATACTCAACAGCAACGCCATCTTTGATATCCACGGCTTCGACGCCACCGTGGCCAACCTCTCCTCCAACTCGGCGCTTGCCATGGTGATCAACAGCGCTGCGGGCACGAAAAACACGCTGACTGTTAGCAGCAACACGAGTACCACCTACGCCGGGGTCCTCGCCGATAACGCCGGCAGCGGCGGCACGCTGGCTTTGAATAAGATCGGCACCAACACGCTGACGTTGTCCGGCACAAACACCTATAGCTACGGCACGACCATCGGTGCCGGCACCTTGAGCATTAGCAGCGATACCAACCTCGGTGCGATCCCCGGCACAGCCACCGCGGGGAATGTCGTCATCAGCGGCGGTGCCACCTTGGCGACTAGCACTAATCTAACGATCAATGCCAACCGCGGGCTGGCCATCGGGCCGGGCGGGGCCACGGCAGCGACACTGGCCCCGGCTGCGGGCACTACCCTGACGTACAACGGCATCATCGCCAACAGTGGCACGGCCACTGGCGGCCTGACCAAGAGCAACACCAGTGGCACGCTGGTGCTGGGTGGTGCTAACACTTACGTCGGCGACACCACCATCTCTGGCGGTACGTTGAAAATTACCACGGCCGCGGCGATTCCCTCCGGCACCGGCAAAGGCAACGTGAGCGTCAGCGGCACGCTCGACCTCAACGGCAATGCTATATCTATTAACGGTCTGACGGGTGCTGGCACACTCACCAGCGGGGTGGCCGGTGCCGTGTCTATCAGCGTGGGTGGCAATGACGCAGGCGGCACTTTTTCCGGCGTCATTAACAATGGCAATGGCACTCTGAGTGTTGCAAAAACCGGTGCCGGCACAATCATTTTGTCAGGCACGAGTACCTACACCGGCGGCACCACCATTAGCGGTGGTAGCTTATCTATCAGTTCAGACGGCAACCTCGGTGCCGTGCCTGGTACTGCCACGCCCGCCAACCTCGTCATCAATGGCGGCACTCTCACCACTAGCGCCAGCATGACGCTCAATGCCAACCGCGGCATCGCCGTTGGCCCAGCCGGTGGCAGCGGGTCAGGTTCGATAGCCGTCGGTTCCGGCACCACTCTCACGTATGGCGGAATCATCGCTAACAACACAGGCGGCAGCGGCGGACTGACCAAAACCAATACCACCGGCAACCTCATCCTTTCCGGTGCCAACACCTACTCCGGCGATACGACCATCTCTGGAGGAACCTTGCAACTCGGCAATGTCGCGGCTATCCCGTCCGGCTCCGGCAGGGGTAATCTAATACTTGCTTCCGGCAGCACTCTCGACCTCTGCAATTTCAGCCCCACCCTCAATGGCTTCTCAGGCGCGGGCACCATCACCAACTCGCTCACCGGCTCGCTCACCCTCAGCGTCGGCGATAACAATGCGGCTGGCACCTACAGCGGCGTGATCCAGGATGGCAACGGTAGTATATCTCTAGCGAAAATTGGCAGTGGAACCCAGACGCTAGGCGGACTGAGCACGTATTCGGGCGATACCACGGTTTCTAACGGGATACTCCAACTCGGCATCTCCGCCGCCATCCCGTCAGGCCTCGGCAAGGGCAATCTCGTTCTCAACGGCTCGTTGGATCTAGCCGGATTTTTCACCACCATCAATGGCTTGTCCGGCAGCGGCAGCGTTACTAACAGATCAATCACCGCCTCGACCCTGACTGTTGGATCTAACGACCAGACATCGATCTTTGCGGGCAATATCCAAAACGGTATTGGCAACGTCGCTTTAACCAAGGTAGGGGCTGGCGTCCTCACCCTGTCGGGCAGCAACACCTACTCGGGGCCCACCACTATCGCCACCGGTACCTTGGCCATCGGCAGCAACACCGGGCTCTCTCCTAACAGCACAGTTACCATCAACGGTCCGTCAGGATTTCTGGATGTGAATGGCTTTAACGCGACGATGGACGGCTTGCTTGGCACTGGAACGATCACCAACAACGGTGCCAGCGACGCGACCCTGACGGCTGGCGCGGCCGGAGGCTCAAGTACTTTCAGCGGCGTCATACAGGACGGTAGCAAGGTTCTTTCACTAACCAAGAGTGGGGTTGGTACACTGACATTGAACGGAATCAACACCTACAGTGGAACCACCACCATAAGCAACGGCACGCTCAGCGTTGCCAATCCCGGAGCGGGTGGTAACCTGGGCAGCGCGAGTAGCGCCATCGTCCTGGGCGACGCTATCAACAAGGGTACGCTTTCATATAGCAGCAACGCGGATTTGAGCTACACCCGCGGCTTGACGGTGAATGCGGGCGGCGGTGAGATGGATATCACCAGCACCGGCAAGACTCTCACCTTGATGACCGGCGGCGTCTCCACATCTGGCACTTACACCCTCGGCGGAGCAGGCAACGCCGTGATTAACAGCGTCATCTCCGGCACCGGCGGCTTTACCAAGGCCAACACAGGCACATTGTTGCTAGGTTCGGCCAACACATACTGCGGCGACACCACGATTTCCTCGGGCACGTTGCAACTCGGCAATCTCACCGCGCTGCCATCCGGCACCGACAAGGGAAACCTCCTGCTCAATGCCACACTCGACGTCAACAACCTCAGCATCACCGTCAACGGATTGTCCGGCGCGGGAGTTCTCACTAACAGCGCAGGCTCTCCCGTTACCCTAACGGTAGGTGCCAACAATGCCTCGGGCAATTTTACCGGGGTTATTCAAGACGGCAGCGGTATTACTTCCCTAACTAAAATAGGCGGCGGCACGTTGCTCCTCGGTGGCGTCAATACCTACTCCGGCAATACTGCCATCACTGGCGGAACCTTGCAAATTGGCAACTCCTATGCAATCGCCTCCGGATCCAACAAGGGGAACGTATCGCTCGGCTCCGGCGGCACGCTCGACCTCAATAATTGCAACCTGACCCTCAACGGGTTGTCCGGTAGCGGTACGATTACTAACAATTCAGGTGTGGCAGTACTCACCACAGGAGCCAATGACCAGAGTTCCAGCTTCAGTGGCAACCTGCAGAACGGCAGCAGCGGTATTCTCGGCCTTACAAAGACGGGCGTCGGCACCCTCACACTTTCCGGTACGAATACCTTCTCCGGGGCCACCACTTTGGCGGGCGGCACGCTGGCCATGGGCAGCGACACCGCGCTATCGTCCCACAGTACGCTAACCGTCAACAACGCCGGTACGCTTGATCTTAACGGCCACCTCATCACTATTGACGGACTCGCCGGCACCGGCGCGATCATCAATAACAACTCAACTCCGGTCACCCTGACTACCGGGGCTAGCGGAGGCGGCGGTATTTTCGGCGGAACTATCAATGACGGCAGCGGAAAGATTGCCCTAACCAAAACAGGTTCGGGCACGGTCACCTTGTCTAACGTCAACGGTTACTCGGGCGGAACCACCGTCACTGGAGGTTTGTTAGCTATTACTTCCACCGGAGCACTGGGTGCCATTCCCGGTACAGCCACGCCGGGCAATATCGTACTCAACGGCGGCGGCATTTCAGCCACCAATACGTTTGCAATCAATGCCAACCGCGGCATCACCCTAGGCTCGGACTCCGGTACCCTCGACGCCGCGCAAAACCAAACACTTACCTACAACGGGATCCTCGCCGGTGCAGGCGGTCTGACAAAAACCGGCCTCGGCACTCTCTCCCTCGGTGGTGTGAACACATATTCCGGTGATACTTTGGTGAACGCCGGTGCCCTGCAAATCGGCAGTGCCTATGCCATTCCCTCCGGACCTAACACGGGTAACTTGAGCCTGGCCGCCGACACCACCCTGGACCTCAACAACACCAGCATCACCGTAAACGGCCTGACCGGCACCGGCCTGGTGAGCAACACCAAAACCGGCGCAGTCACGCTGAGCGCCGGGGCCAACGGCCAGACCAGCACCTTCGCCGGGGTGATCGAGGACGGCAACGGCACGACCAGCCTTGAGAAGGTGGGTACCGGGGTGCTTACGCTAACTGGAACGAACACCTACAGCGGCGGCACCACCATCACCGGCGGCAAACTGAGTGTGGCGAATTCCGCCGCACTGGGCCTGGAAAGCAATCTTTTGACTATTGGAGCCGGAGCGACTCTGCAAACAACCGAGTCCTTCAATACCTCGCGCCCGACCATTCTGGGGGGCGCAGGTAATGGCGTTGGTGGTACGTTTGAGGTGGGCCAGACCTTGGAATACACATCCAGCTCGAACATAAGCGGCTCCGGCAGTTTGATCAAGACGGGCGCAGGTACTCTTACTCTCAGCGGTATCGACACCTACACCGGCGGCACCTATATCAAGGAAGGCACGTTGGTTTCCACCAGTAGCCAAGCACCCGGGCCGCAACCGCCCGCAGGTAGCAATTTATATGCTCATCACATTTATGATGGGGCGACCTTGCAGATTTCTGTGGGCTCATGGTCCACCGAACGGCAAATCGAACTGGTAGGCGATACTGTCGGCGGAATGGCCGCGATTCATATCACCAACGGTTACACCCAACAGCGCAATGGCTTGATCTATGGCACAGGCAAACTCGACTTGGTCGGCGCGGGAACCATGATCGTGACTAATGCCAACACCTACGCCGGTGGAACGATTGTCGAAAATGGCGTGCTGCAGGTGAATAACAGCAGCGGCAGCGCCACCGGAGCGGGCGCGGTTACCGTGCAAAACGGCGGCATCCTCAGCGGCTTGCCGGATGCCCACGGAAGTTATGCGGGTACCACCGGCGCGATCGCGGGCACGGTGGAAATCACCGGCAGCGGCACGTTGCTGGCCCGCAGCGGTGGCACACTGACGCTCGGTGGTCTGACCCTGGATGGCGGCTCGTTCAGCAGTTTTCAACTTGGCGCGGTGACTTCCACTCCCGCAATCAATATCACCGGCACTCATTTATTTGCGCTGCCAAGCACCGGGTTGAGCACCATTGACATTATCAACACCGGAGCCATGGCGAGCGGGACCTATCACTTGTTTGACTACACCGGCACGGCTTTCTCCGCAGACTATTTTGGCAAGCTGGCATTGGCCGATTCGCATACCGGCTTGTTTGATCTGAGTCTGGTGAACAATACCAGCAACACATCGATTGATCTCAGCGTATCTCCTATCAGCCAGCAATGGAGGAAAGGTGGCACAGATACCAACTGGAGTTCCGAAGCTAATTGGTGGACAGGTGTCGTGCCTAACGGTACCGGGCAGCAAGCGCTGTTTATCGACAACGACCATAACAACGGTGGCAGCTTTGCAGCCCACGAATCAGTCACGCTCAATACCCAAGTGACGGTTGGTACGGTAGCTTTCAACAATTCCAGTACCGCCTTCACGCTGCATGCAATAAATGACTCAACACTGACCTTGGACGAAACCGGTAGCGCCGCTGTGATCCAAATTTTCAGCGCTCCAAACACCGCCGGTGCCAACAACGTCATCGATGCCCCGGTGATCCTGGCCCACGATCTGAATATTGGCGTCGCAGCCGGCTCCTACGGCTTGGATATCAGCGGCCCAATCAGCGGAGATGGTAAGAATCTAACCAAGGCCGGGGATGGCCCGCTGACCCTCAGCGGCGCGGCGGCCAATACGTATGGCGGCCTTACCGAAGTGACTGCCGGCACCTTGAATCTCAACAAAACGGCGGGCACTAATGCGCTCGCGGCGGGCGGCTTGCAGATTGACTATGGCGCAACCGTGGCGCTGCTGGCATCCAACCAGATAGCTGACGGAGCCAGCGTGGCGGTCAACGGCACGTTTGCCCTCGGGACATTTTCCGAGACGATCGCCAATTTGAGTGGTGGCGGCGCGATCACCACTGGCGATGGCAGTGTGCTGACCATTGCGGGGGCCGACAATTCGATTTTCCAAGGCGTCATTTCGGGTAGCGGCGGCATTGTCAAGGCGGGTGCCGGCACCCTCACGCTGAATGGAACCAACAGCTACACCGGTGGCACAGCCATCAATGGCGGCATCGTGCAGGTCGGGGCGGATAACAATTTGGGGGGCACCGGTGGTATAGCCTTTGATGGTGGCACGCTGTTTTTCTCGGGCAGCTTTAACAGCGCCCGCGCCATCACTCTCAACAGTGGCGGCGGCACGCTCGATACCGATGGTAGCGCGGCTACCCTAACCGGCTTGATCAGCGGCGCGGGCACCCTGACCAAACAGGGGCTCGGCACCGTGACCCTCGGCACCGCCAATACCTACAGCGGCGGGACTGTCATCGAGAATGGCGTCTTGCAAATTAGCAACAACACGGCCCTGGGAACCGGTGGCATCACAGTGAAGCCCGGCGGTGAACTCGAGTTCAACGGCTACGGACTCAGCACATCCAACGAACTCATACTCGCGGGTGGTGAAATTTGTACTTTGTTAGGAATCAACACCTACACCGGCGCGATCACGCTCAGTGCCGATTCATTGATTGATGCCGATTCTGACAAACTTATCATCACCAGCGGGATTGGCCAGAGCGGCGGCGTGTTTGGTCTAACAAAGGATGGTCCCGGCGTTGTTGAACTCAAGGGCACCAATACTTATACCGGGGCGACGCATGTCATTGAAGGCACGCTGAGTCTGTTCAGCGGCGCGGCCCTCGCTGATACCGGGGCGGTGATTCTGGATAATACACCCGGCGTGCAATTGTTGCTTAACGCCAGTGAAACCATCGGTTCGCTCAGCGGCGGTGGCTCCGGCGGCGGTAATGTTGAACTCGGTGCCAGCACGCTCACTGTTGGCGATGCCACCAGCACTCGCTTCGATGGTATCATCAGCGGCAGCGGCGGTTCTCTAGCAAAACAAGGCAGTGGTACTCTGACTCTAGGCGGGGCCAATACCTATAGCGGCGCGACATCGATCAACGCCGGGGTTTTGAATATACAAAACGCCACGGCCCTCGGTTCGGGTGCAGGAACCACCACGGTGACGAGTGGTGCCGCCATGCAGATGCAGGGAAATATCTCGGTGAGCAGTGAAGCCCTCATTCTCAACGGTACGGGCATCAACTCCGATGGCGCATTGCGCAATATCAGCGGCACCAACACCTACGCCGGCTTGCTGACACTCGGCAACGTCTCGCGCATCAACTCCGACGCAGGTTCGCTCACCTTGTCTAACTCAGGAACCATCACCGGCAGTTATGCTCTAACAGTCGGTGGGGCGGGCGATACCTCCATTTCCAGCAATATCGGTTGCGCCAGCCTCACCAAAGATGGCAGCGGCTGTCTCACCCTGGGCGGCGCGAATTCCTACACCGGCGACACGAACGTCACCTCAGGCACCCTGCGAATGGCCAACGCGCAGGCCATTCCTTTCGGCTCAGGCAAGGGCAATGTATCCCTAGCGGCCACCACCACGCTCGACCTTCATAACACCGGCATCACCGTTAATGGCTTGTCCGGCACGGGTCGCGTGACTAACAGTTTGACCGGTGCCGCTTCTCTAACGATCGGTGACAACAACCAGACCAGCACATTCGACGGCGTCATCAGCGACGGCAACGGCCTGACGACCCTCGCCAAGGTGGGAACGGGGGCGCTGACGCTCACTGGCACCAACAGCTACTCTGGCGGCACGACCCTTGCGGCGGGCACGCTGCGAGTGAGCGCCGACGCCAATCTGGGCACCGCCGCCGACACTCCGACCGCGGGCAATATCGTGCTCCAAGCCGGTGCCACCCTCGCCACCACCGAATCATTCACGTTGGATAGCAACCGTGGCATCGCAGTGAGCCCGACCGGCGCGGGCAGTATTGACGTGGCGTCTGCTACCACGTTGTCCTACGGCGGAACCATCGCTGATAACGGCGGCGGCGGCAGCTTCACCAAGACCGGCAGCGGCACGCTGGTTCTATCCGGAACGAGCAACTACTCCGGTAGTACCACTGTGGCGGCGGGTACTCTAACGATAGAAGGATCGCTCGCCAGTTCCGCCTCGCTAGCCGTCCAGAGCGGGGCCACCCTTACCGGCACCGGCACCACCGGCAACATGACCATCGACGCGTCCGGTACGCTCGCCCCCGGCAATTCCGCCATCGGCACGCTCGCCGTCGCGGGTAACCTGATATTGAACGGCAACGCTAATTTTGAGCTGGGAGCGGCGGGTGCCAGCCATGCATCTTCCGGAGTGAGCGACCGCATCGAGGTAAGCGGTGGTATCACCCTCGGTGGTACATTGAATCTAACAGACAACGCCGACGCCAACAATCAGGGCTTCGCCGGTGCCGGCAGTTACAAGCTTTTCACCTACGCTGGCACGGCCAGCGGTAGCTTCAGCTCGGTAAACGCCCTGCCCGCCTATCATACGGCAGTGCATGACGTGGCTGATGACAATGCCATTTACGTCGATATGTATAACTACGCTGCGGCCACCGTCACACCGGCGGTGGACTTGGGCCGCGTCCATGCCGGTGGAGTGTTCGGGACGCAAGCACTCACGGTGACCAACACGGCGGTTTCCGGCGGCTTCACAGAGTTGCTAGGCGCGGCTTTTGGTACGGTCGCCACGGGTCTCACCGCCACGGGTTCGCTTAGTGACCTGGCTGGCCAGGAGTATGGTTCCGGCAACATGAGCGTCGGGATTTCCGACACCACGGCCGGGGCCAAAAGTGGGACGCTGGCGGTCAACTTTACCTCGCAGGCGGTCACTGGCAGCGGCCTGAGCAACACCGCGCTGGCTTCGCAAAACGTCAGCGTCACGGGTTTTTCATACACGGGTCAAGGCGTCTGGAGCAACACCGGCAGCGGCGCATGGGGCAACAATCAGGATGCATATAGCAACTGGAACGCAGCCGGCGGGGTCCCCGGTTTGGACGGCAGCTTGAGCGCCGGAGATACCGCGACGTTTGGGAGAGCGTCCAGCACGCCAGCCACTGTTAGCCTCGACGGAGCGAGCCCGTCACTCAGTGGCATCACTTTCGATAACGCCAACGCCTACACACTGGCTCAAGGCAGCGGCGGTGAGTTGACCCTCATGGGCAACGGTAGTGGCACTGCGGCAACCATCACGGTCACCAGTGGCAGTCACAGCGTGGCGGTTCCCGTCACCTTGGCTAGCAACGCCAACGTCGCCGTGACTCACAGCAATGATTCTCTCACTATCACCGGCACCCTCGCCGGTGTGGATTTCGGTATCACTAAAACCGGTGACGGAAGTCTGAGTCTAACTGGTTCTAACACCTACAGCGGTGCCACCCAGGTCAATGGCGGTAGTTTGTGGATCAATGGTGACCAATCGCATGCCACTGGCGCGGTGACGGTAGCGTCCGGTGCGACCCTGGGCGGCATTGGCGTACTAGGAGGCGCAACCACCATCAACTCTGGCGGCATCTACGCAGCGGGTGAGATGGCTGGTGCCATCGGCAAGCAGACGTTTGGTGGATCACTAACATATAACTCAGGCTCGATTTTCGAGTGGGACTTGAACGGAGCCACGTTCGGCTCCGACGCCTCGCCTCTAGGCACGTACGACCAAGTGGAGGCGGTGGCTGCTGTTAGTGTCGGCAACGGGGCGATTTTCAAGATCGTACTTTCGGACGCCAACTTCACCCATACCTTCTGGGACGAGAATCGCAAGTGGGATAACATTTTCACCGGCAATGGTACCGCCTCGATCAACGGCAAGCTATTCCGCTTCGGAGGTTCCGGTAGCTCGAGCGGGTTGTCATCTGACGGAACAGTAGCTGGCCGGGGGCAATTTTCCTTCAACGGTGCTACACTCAACTGGATCACAGGGGAGGGGATCAGTGCCATTCCCGAGCCGGGCAGTTTGCTGGTACTCGCCAGCTTGCTAGGCTCCGGACTGTGCCTGCGCAGTCGCCGCCAGAGGTAATGTTTAATTTAGAATGTTCAGAGACAAGAGGAGAGAGCCTGGCGCTTCTTCATTTTCTTGTCTGGTGACTTGTGTCTTTTTTTCGGCGTGACATCTTCGCAGCCAGGGGGTTTGCTTACGCCAGCCATGGCCCTCGAACCGCTCAAAGACGGTATCCGCTCGCTGGTGCGGATCGACTTTTACGGCAACGTCCACAAGCGCTTGCGCGGGACGGCTGCCGCCGAGCGCTACGCCATGGAGGTGGCCGTGCTCAAGGTGCTGGAGGAGCGCGGCTGCCCGTACGTGCCTCGCCTATTGGAAGAACACCCCGAGGAACTCTACTTTGTCTCCACCAATTGCGGCCAGCCCGCCAACCAAATCACCAAGGATAAGGCCGATCGCATCTTCGCAAAACTGGAACGCGACTACGGCGTGCGCCACCTCGATGCGGAGGCTCGCAACATCACCTATTCCGACAAGCTCGGCTGTTTTTGCGTAATCGATTTTGAACTGGCCGAAATCCTGCCGCCGCCACCCACCATCACTCCCTGACATATTCCGCCGTGCCCACCGCCGCGATCCTCCATTGGGCCGCCCGCTCGCACAGCGGGTCGCGCAAGCCCCGCAACGACGATGCGTTCATCGCCTTCGCCTCCGGCGTAAACGGGGCCGAGACCCTGCCGCCAATTGGCGTTCATTCGCTTGCCAGCCAGGACCTGGTATTTGCGGTGTCCGATGGAATGGGCGGCGGCAATGCCGGCGATCTGGCGTCGGCGCTCATTCTCCAACGGATGTGTGAAATCATCCCGGAAACGTTCAAGGTCGCCGCCGCAGGTTTGTTTCCCGATTGCCTCAGTCACCTGGATGATGCCCTGCGCTCGGTCCACGAGCATATCAACGCCGCCGCCGCCAGTCGCGAGGAATGCCGTGGCATGGCCGCCACTCTGGCCCTTGCCTGGTTCACCCCGGACAACCTCTACCTAGCCAATGCCGGCGATTCCCGCATTTATCTATCCCGCCACGGCCAACTTACCTTGCTCAGCCGCGACCACACATCCGCTTTTGGCCAATGGCAACGCGGCGAAATTGGCGAAAGTGAGTACCGTAACCACCCGCGTCGCTCGGCTCTTTACGAGGTCGTCGGCGGTGGCCACCCAGGCGTGTGCCCGTACTTCGCAGCTATCTCGTATCAACCCGGCGATCGATTCCTGATTTGCTCCGACGGGCTAATCGACGGCCTCTGGGAACGCCACATTGCCGAAGCTCTGGCCAAATGCCCGGATATTCCAGTCCTCACTGCGGAAACCCTTCTCAATCGTAGTGTGGATAATTGCGGCGTGGATGACACGACCCTCATCGTGGTGACGGTGAGTGCCCCTGCGACGGAGAGCGCATGAATCGCTGCAAACTACGGGGATCGGGTGATATCTAGCAGTTCATAAGCTCGGTGGAAAATCATTTGGCTCATTTCGACGATTTGACGATGACAAAGCCATCGCAACGCGGAGGCGCGGAGCTAGCAAATTAGCAGTGGACCAATGGCGGCGCTCCGTTTCATGCTGCGGGCATGCCGACGCGCAAAAGATGGATTCGATGGGCCGCTGCCATCACCAGCGGCTTGCTGGTGGCCGGGCTATTTCCGCCGTTTCATGTCGCGGGATTGGCGTGGTTGGCGTTGTTGCCGCTGCTGCCGGCTCTGTGGTCGTTAGATGGAAAACGCGCGGGCTGGCAAGGTTTCGGCTTGGGATGGCTGGCCGGCAGTGTGACCAGCGGCGTGCAATTTTGCTGGCTGGGCGAGGTGTCATGGCTGGCGGCGGTGTTGTTGCCGCTGTATCTAGGGCTTTTCTGGGGGTTGTTTGGTGCTTTCGCCGCCACCTTGGGCAATCCCTGGCACAAATATCGAGCTTCGGTGCCGCTCGGCCCTCATCACTCGCGGCGCCATCGCCTGCTCGCCGCAGCTCTGCCCACCGAGCCCGGTTCGCCGCGCTTGTGCTTGCGCAGTGCCTTTTGCCACGGTGCCATTTGGGCCGGATTGGAGTGGTTGCGCAGTTGGCTGTTCAGCGGCTTCGGCTGGAATCCGCTAGGCGTGGCGTTCCACGACTGCCTGCTGGTGGCTCAGGCGGCAGATTTGCTAGGCGCACTCGGTCTTTCACTGCTGCTAGTATTTTGCCAAGCGGTGATGGTGCAGGCCGCCGCCCGCCTGCTAATCAAAACCCCCGCGCCCCAACGCCGCCAGTTGTGGGACGTGGCCGCCGCCGCTTTGGTCGTGGCTTTAGTGTTAGTCTACGGGTCCGCTCGGCTGCGCAGCGAAGGTCATCACAAGTCGGTTAGGCTCAAGGCGCTGCTGGTGCAGCTCGATGTCCCGCAGGAGGCCGCCGAAATGCAATGGGACGAACTCAAAATCAACAGCGCCTATGAGGACGACACCATGGAAGCATTGGAGGCGATTAAACAGGCCGATGCTCAAAGTGAAAATCCAGCGTCACAGCACTGGCCGGACTGGGTGTTGTGGCCGGAAGGTGCCCTGTGCGGGGAATTGTTGCGCGCGGCAGACGGCAGTTGGGGTACGTGGCAACAAAACCTCGACACCATCGCCCAGGTGCGCAGCGCCGGGCCATTTTCGCTCATTTTTGGGATCAACGAATTGGAGGCGCAGCCGAAAGACGAGCAATTGATTCCAAAACCTGGGGGTCGCATGTATAACTCGCTAGCGGTGATGGCACCAAGCGATGAATTGCAGACATTCCGCAAACACCACCTCGTCATCTTAGGCGAAACCATCCCGTTTGTGGACTCCCTGCCGTTTCTCAAACAAATCTACGAGCAGCAATCCGGCGTCGAATACAACGGCTCGTTCACCCCCGGCGACTCGTTCGACCCCCTGTCCATCAACTCCGGCGGCCACCCCATCGGCGTCATTCCCAGTGTGTGCTTCGAAGACACCGTCCCGCGACTCATCCGGCTGTTTACCCGGCCCGGCCCACAAGTGATTCTCAACGTCACCAATGACGGCTGGTTCAAACACTCCTCCGCCGCCGCACAGCATTTCGCCAACGCCCGCTTCCGCGCCATCGAATTGCGCCGCCCTATGCTGCGCTGCGCCAATACCGGCGTCAGCGCCGCTATCTCCACTTGCGGCTCCACCGCCCACCCCGATACCGGTGCCCCCCAGGTCCTTACCGACGCCGCCGGCAGCCACTTCACCCGTGGCACGCTCCTCATCGAGTTGGACGTGCCACTCGAACCGGCCCTCACCCTCTACGCACTCATCGGCGATGGCGGCATCATCCTCCTTGCCTTGCTGGCATTGACCATGGCTTTGCTCACCCGGCCCCGATTCATTGAGAACAATCATGCGACGGCAAATTGATCGGCATGGAGTTCTTACTTTCCCTTACCTAAATCTACGCTTACTGTGCGGCCTGATATGACGGTTTTCAAAGCTCGCCACCTCCTCTGGCTGTGCGTCATCTTGCCCGGCGCAATGTGCGGCGCTTGGTATTACCACGCGAAAATCCAGCAGGAAACGACACTCGAAATCCACTCGCGCATCGCCCGGTTGGATCGCGAAGGCACGGATCACATCGATTCCCGGCGTTGGCACGAAGCCGCCACCATTTACGACGCCATCGAGCAACTCGCCCCAAGCTCCCCTCTCATCGCGCCGGGACGCCTCCGTATCGAGGCTGGCATCGCCGAGGAACACCAGCAATTCGCCGGCTATTGGAACGGACAGGCCCGCGCTGAGTTGGATGCTGGTCGCTGGGATGCAGCGGAAAGTGCCGTCCGCAAGGTGTTGGAAAAATTTCCCGCAGACAAGGAGAGCGCCGGGTTGTTAAATGCCATCGCCGTCGCACATAACGCCGCCGCCCGCCGGGCTGCGGTCACCGCCGCCCAGGACCTGCTCACCGGGCGCCAGTGGGACGCTGCCAGTGAGGCGGCTAACACGATTCTGGCCAGTCACCCCGGCGATCCGGACGCGACTGGCATACTCGCCGCAGTCGTTAGCGCCAAGCAACAGGCCGCCGCCGAATTGACCAAAGCCCACGATCTTTACAATCAGGCAATCGCCCGCGAGCATGGGCAATTTGACCAGCAAGCACTCGATTGGTTGCGCGAAGCCAGCGCCCTCGCCCCGGAGGATACGCAAATCGCGGCGCAGCTTGAGAAAATGGCTGCCTACACCCGCAGTTTGCGGGTTCCCGATGATTTTGCCACTCCGGCGGAGGCGCTCGCCAACGCCCACCCACGCGACCGCATCATCCTCAGCGAGGGCGCTTGGCTAGGCCCACTCATCATCAATGTCCCCATCGAATTGCAAGGCGCTGGCACCGACAATACCCGCATCGAATGCCCGGCGGATGACGGCTGCCCCATCACCCTGGGCCCGTCCGCCAGCGGCTCCCGCCTCAGCGGCATCACCTTCCGCCACCAATCCCAAACCGCCGCCACCCAACGCTTCTCCGCCGGCCTCGTCCGTGGCTCCTCCGTCACCTTGCTGGATTGCCAATTCCGCGACGCCTGCGGCCACGGCCTCGCCGTCATCGATGGCGGCAAAGCCACCGCCACCCGCTGCCGCTTTATCGCCAATGGCTGGGATGGCGCCGCCGCCATGGGCGCCGATTGCTTGCTTGAAATCCGTGATTCCAAAGCCAACGACAATTTCGAGCATGGCATCGAGTCATGGGACGGTGCCGCTCTCGTGGCGGTCAATAACCGCTGCGAATCGAACAGTCGAAACGGTATCCACGCCGACAATCCCCGCTCGAGAGTGATCCTGGAAAATAACCAACTCCTCGACAACCGTGAGTTTGGCTTGGTGCTCGACGCCGCCGGGTCCGGCCAGTTGCGCAAAAACACCGCCAGCGGCAACCTCCTCGGTGGATTTGTGATTCGCGCGGCCTGCCGCATCCCGGTCACCGGCAACCAGCTCAGCCATAACCAGGGGCCCGGCCTCAGCCTCGAAAAAGGCCTGGATGCTGGTGCCTTCGCCGATAACACGCTGACCGCCAACGCCGACCAACAGGTTCTTACGGACGTGGTGTTTCCTCCGGATATCACCCCTGCGCCAGCCGCCGTACCGGTTGCACCGCCTCCCAGCGAGGACACTCCTTGAGTGGGTATGTGATCAATAAACTCCAGAACCCGGCGGGCTGCGGGGCGTAGAGTAACGTCAGATATCCTGACCCGCCCCCGTAGATTCAAGGTGCTGCGGCGGACCTGATGAAAAGCAATGAGCCGGACTCGCTTGCCGCCGCCGCTGTGTGGGGCAGGCTCCGCACGTGCCCCAGATCCAACTGCCCTTGGTCCCGCCCGCCAGCACCGCTATCACCAATGAGCTGGCTTTTGAGCAGCGCGACGGGCAGGT
>JBAXOP010000031.1:0-27147 GCA_037133195.1 Verrucomicrobiota bacterium
GTGGCCGCCGCGCCATCAGCGGGCATCGCTTCCGCTAGCAACAGCAGCGCGCGGCCCGCGCCGCGCCACACCGAGTCAAGTGCGATTTCCTTGCGATCCGGGCCTAGCAACACCGCGTCGCGCATGTCGGCACGGCCCGCCCCAAAGTCCGGCAGGCGGATTTCCCAGCCCGCAGCCGCCACGTCTGGCGGCGCGGTGGCGTGCAGCACCACCCGGTAAGGCGCACTCTCCACCGCCCACCCCGTGTCCTTGGCTTTGGGCGCGGCTGCCGCCATCGCAGCTAGAAAAACGAGGCTGCCACCGATGCGACCGATCTGGCAAATGCGGCATTTCTGGCGGCACATCTCACTCATGGCGAATCGAGGGAGCGGAAGTAATCGTCCACCGGTTGTTGGTAGCCGGCGGGCACAGCCACGTCGGCACCGCCGGGCAGGCGTTTTTCGCCGACGAAGCGGCTGCCGCCGCTGCCTAACACATTAACATCATTTGTGGTGGAGCCATCGCCGAGTTTGCGCAAGCCGGCGACGATGCGGCGGTGGAGGGCCTCGTAATCGGCGAGGCGGCCGCTCTTGAGGGCGTCGCGCGATTCGTCCATCAGTTTGGCGACCTCCGGCATGGCGCCGCTGCGCAGATAGAACAAGCGTGCCGTCGCATAACTCTTGGCTGTCTGTTGGGCCAGCAGCGCCTGCTCGGCGGCCAGCGCGTTGTTCAATATCCGGTCCGGCGTATTGACCGCCCGCAACGGTGCCTCACCAGTCATACCCGCCCGCTGGCTTACGCCGCCGGCCTTGCCGCCACCCGTCGCCTTGGCGTCGGCGGGCGGACCATCGTCCTGGACCTGGCCTTTTTGCATCGGGTCGTTAGTGCGCCTCGCATCGATCGAGCTACCTTCCAAGTGGTCGGCACGTTGGTTGACCATCTCACCGCTGGACATTCCTTCGCGACCGCCGCTGGAACGGCCGGTCTGCTCATTTTTATTAGGCGGGGTATTACCGCTTTTGCCTTGGGCGTTAAAGCCGGGCATTGGGCCGTCGGCCACTTCCCAACCGTTGGCGGGGTTGACAGCGAAGGCATTATTAGAGGCCGCGTCCTGGACTTGATCGGCGAGGCCTTCCTGTTCTTTGAGCAAATCGCCGACGAGGTCGGTGAAGGCATCGGGCAGCGGCAGGTTGGGGATTTCCGGCATCTCGGTTAGGTCAAAATTCTCCATCAACCACTTGGTGGTTTCGTTTTTATCGGGCAGCCACATTTCCATGTCGGCGGCTGTTTTGGCGGCTTTTTCCAAGTCGGTGAGAAGGCTTTCCTCTTTTTGGACGGCGATTTCGCTAGGTTTCAATTCACCGGCGGCGGCCTGTGCGGTGTCCTGCTGAATGACATCTTCATATATCTTGGTGAGTTCCTCGCGCAACTCGTTCATCGGGCGCAAATCGGGCAGCGCGTGGGCATCAGTGAGCATTTGTTCGATCAGCTTGGCCAGTTCTTCTTTCTTGGCGGCAAGTTCCTTGGCCACGGCGACATCCTCCGGGCTGAACTGGTCCTTGGCGGCAAGTGCCTTGCTTTTTTCGACTACCGCGCGCTGTTGTTCGACGAGAGCCTCGAGTTTTTCGTGGATATCGGCGGCGGATTCTTTCAAGGAATCAGCCTTGTCGCCTGCGGTGGAGCGCTGCGAAGTATTCAATAATTCGAGCACTCGTGCCAAATCCACCAATACTTGTTTGGATAGAGCCGCAGCCTCGGAAAAATGTTCGCCTTCGCATTGTTCCGCGCTGCGTATCATCTGTTCGTATATCTTGGTCTCTGCCATCAATGCCGCGGCCTTATCTAACACAACGCGAAATGCCGCATCACCGAGCGACGCGTTATGGGCACCATCGGCCAAGGCTTGGCGCACCGTGCGCGACTCGTCGGCCAGCGAATCCTGGTCACCGGCGATGGCCTCGCCCTCGCCTTTGACGGCTTTGATAGTGCGCGAGTGGAGCGCCTTTTGGCGGGTGAACAAAGCCTCGACCCGGCCGATGAGATCGCGCACGGCCGCGCCGCTGGCTTCGTCGCGCAGGTCTGCCGGCAAGCTCTTCAAGCGGGCGAGAATTGCCGCCTCCAGCGCCTCGGCCTTGGCCAACGGGTTGCGCCGAGCGGTGGGCTTGGCCGTCACCGCCTCGCGCAATGCCAGCACCGCTTGCGGCAGTTCCTTAGCTAACAAAGCGGCGAGCACGTTGCGCCAGGCAGCGGATCCCGCCGGTGTGGCGGCCACCAATTGGCCTGCTGCCTGTTCTATTCTAACCTGGCGTTCGGCCACCGTCGCCAGTGCGCCGTCGGCGGTGTTGGCGCTGGCGTGCAGCAATGTGCGGGTGGCGTCGAGGTTCGTTTGTTGGAGGCGCAGCAAATCGTCCAGGCTACCTAACGCCTCACCCTGGCGATTCTCGGTGGCGCGGCGCAATTCATCGGCAGTGACGATGCGTACCACCAGCATGCGCGAGAGTGTGCGACCGGGGCCGGTGACGTCATTGCCATCGCGGGCCGCCACGCAGAACCACGCTTCACATTCCTGCTTGGCGAGCCAGCGCGACAATTGGATATCGATGGATTGCTTGAATGATAGCGTGCCGGGCTTCCAACTTTGAATAACCCGTCCATCGGGTTTTTCCGGTGAGCCACGAAACACCGCAACTTCCGCCAACCCGTAATCATCGCTGGCTTCGAATGTTAGGTGCAATGCCGCATCGCGTGTGAGCAACACTTCCTCCTCGCCCGTCGGTTGGATCAAACGCACCCGCGGTGCCTCGTCAGCCTTGAGATTGAAGGCCACCCGCGCCTGATCGGTTAGTCCGGAAGTATCGGTCCAGTGTGTGCTCCACGCCCGGTTGAGGGCCGGCCGACCGGTGAGTTTCCAAGCCTCGGGCTTATCTAGCAAGCTCGCCTTGGCGGCACCGTTATCTACGAACAATTTTTTCACGCCGCGGTCAAACGTCCACTCGAGGGTAACATCGGAGCCATCTGGAATGGGGGGCCAAGCCGAGCCATCGGGTACCCGCGCATTTGGCAACTTGGTGTATGGCGGCGGCACGATCGTGAGGACGCGGGCAAGAACTTTGGCCGGGGCTTGCACGTCGATGCGCCGCTCAAACGAACGTGCATCGCCGGCCTCAAACCAATAACGGCCGGCTTCCATCCACTTATAGGCCACCGCCCATGTCATCGCGCCGGGCCTGCGTTGCGTCGCCAATCGCTCGACGCTGCCATCCGCCTTGGCCACTACTAGCCAGACGTCTGCCGGAGCCACGCCCGCCAACGTCACCTGCATAGCCAGCGGCGTGCCGCGGCTCACCACGCGATCGCCCGGTGCCACTGAAACCACCCGGGTGCGGGTAAGCGGCGCAATCTCACTCGCCGGCAATAACACCCGGCCGACGCGCTGGCGAAATTCGTTAGGCCGCCACGCGAACATAGCCAAGCCTAGCAAAAAAATCACTGCGGCACCCGATGCCCACCGCCGCAGCACGCGCCAATCATACACCCGTTGCCAGGCGATGCCGCGCCACAGACCGGCCAACTCGCCTAGCAAAATGGCGCGCCACGGCGAGCTACCGTCTAGCGAGCGATCGAGTTGCACCGCGTTGACCAGGGCGTTATCGTTGCGGCCGGTACTTGTTTCGAGGCGCCGTGCCAGGGCAGCATCGTCCAACTGCCTGAGGCCTGATCTAACTGATTGGACGATAGCCGCGGCCAGCGGCAATGCGAAAGCAACGAACCCAATCCAGCGACCGGTCGAACCGAAGCGGACGCGGGCGTCGGCCACCAACCAAATCCCGAGCACCACGCCGGCGGCGACCGAGCCGCAGGCCAGCGCGGTGAGGCTGCGACCGAGCTTCAAGGCACGGCCTGCCCTGGCGAGGATTTGGCGCGGGGCCTGGGCGCTTGGTTTGTTAGTCCTGACAGAGATTGGGTTCACCAGAGGGAGTTAGGTGTATTAGCCAAGACAGAAAAAAGAACTGCAGATGGACGCGGATGAACGCGGATGCTATTGGAGTAGCGCAAATCCCTCGCATCACCTGTTGAGCAAGCTCTCCGATGGGTGCAACTTTTTGAAAATCTGCATCTATCTGCGTTCATCTGCGGTTCTATTTCTCTTTCTATGGTTACGGCTTGGCATGGGGTATTGCAGAGGCGGGTTTGGGCTCCAGGCGAAAGAGTCGGAAATTGGCGAAGTAGGATTTGCCGGCACCCATGGTAGCGCCGTAATTGACGACCTTTACCGAAATGAACTCGGGCTTTTGATCCTTGCCGGCGACCACCACGGTTTTGGGAACGGTGAAATCCCGTCCGGCGCTGCTCCACACCTTCGAGTTGCCAGGCGGCGACGGCACTTGCGCCCGGTAACACATGATCAACGCGGGTCGCCCGTCCGCAGGTGCACGACGAAAAATCGTCCGCTTTTGCTCCGGGTGCGGGTCGCTGCTCCACGCTTCCGCATGAATTTTGGCGGATAAATCCCAGGTCATGCAATCCACCTCAATGTGATAGCTCGCGCCCGGTTCCACCGGCACCGGCACGCTCTCAAGTTTGCCGCCCTGATTGCCAGCGATGCCCGGGGGTAAATCCAGCAACACCGCCCGCCGGCCGCCGACCTCACCGCTCGGCGCAAGTTTTACATAGGGTCCGTTGTCCTTGTAAAATTCCTCATCCGGAAACACCGTCAACCAACCGTGCAGCGCATCCTTGCCCTCGAAGCCGCCGTTAGGCAGCAAGTTCCTGGGGCTGCCACCGCAGGCCAGTGCTGCCGTGAGGAAAAGCGCCGCAAGAGCGGCCGCAGGGGATGGATCGGGTGGCATGACGGGGTGGGGCATGAAAATGGGCAAGCCGCAGCGGACGCGGCGACTATGGCCCCGCATGGCCGCCGCGTCGATGCTTGTTTGTGGCTGACATGCTTGTTTGTGGCGAACCGGAGCGCAGGCTTTGTCTTCAAGTCTTGCGTCTTGGGCCTGAGGCGCGGCCTCGCTAGAAAAATCCGCCATCCGACAGATTTCCCAGAGAATCCTTGGCAAGCCACGCCGGATAGCTACTTTCTCGCTTGAGAACGTATCGTATGATTTTGACGCAGTCCCACATTTCCTAGCAGTTCTTGTTTATGGTCAACTTTTCCGCCCGAATCGCCTTACCTGCCCGCCAATTTCCACTGCTGGCGCTGATCTGCGGGCTAGTGATGGCGGGTCACGTGGCGGCAACCGGGGTGGATGTCGTCGGTGTCCCGTGGACGGGCGAGGCGGGGGTGAGCGAGTCCGTCGCCACGATCAACGCCCGCTCCGATCAGAAAGCCAAACAAGGAAAACCGGCGGCACGCATTCGCCAGCGGCCCCGGCCGGACCGGCGCGGCATGCCGCACAACCCGCAATCGAACGAGCCCCCGATCGTGGCATACGGCCCACTGACACCCAATGGCCCGCAAGCGATGGGTACCAATTTCATCGGACCCATGCTGACGGATACCCGCTCGTATCCGCCGGATTCCATGGGCGCGGTGGGCCCCAGCCAATTCATTGTGGCGGTCAACGGGTGTTTGCGCAGTTACAATAAATCCACCGGTATCGCCGATAACTACCTCAACGCCGCCCCGAACGCGTTTTGGGTATCCGTCATGACGCCGCCGTCGAGTACCACCTCTACGACCGATCCGCGCATCCGCTATGACCGGCTCAGCGCTCGCTGGTTCATCACCATGGTCGATACGCCGTACAATACTGCGACTGCGAACCGCGTGATGATCGCAGTGAGCAGTGGCAGCACAATAACCAGCACCTCGTCGTTCACGTTTTTCCAATTCCAAAACACAGCCATGCTCCCGGCGGGGGGGACCGCCGGGGATTTCGCAGATTACCCGACGCTGGGTATCGACAACAATGCGCTCTATATCGGAGTCGATGTATTCAGCTCCACCAGCAATTACAAAGGAACTACTGGATTCGTCGTACGCAAAAGTTCCATCCTCGGCAGCGGCCCGATCGTGGTGACCGCCTTCCGGGGGTTGGCTGGTGCATCATCCGAAGGTCCCGCCTCGCCGCAGGGAGTGGACAATTACGACCCAGCAGCCACCCAAGGCTATTTCATCGGCTCGTCCAATATCGGTTATGGCTATCTGGTGCTCCGGCGCATCAGCACACCGGGTGGAACGCCGACGATTTCACCGAACATCCTCATCACGGTCCCCTCGACGGAATATCCCATGACCGTGCCGCACAAGGGCAACACCAAGGGGACCAACGGCAACCTCGACGCCGTGAGTGACCGGCTCTTCGCCGCCCACCTGCGCAACGGCCGCTTATGGACCGCGCACAATATCGAAGTCAATGATTCCGGTGTCGCCACCAACGGGGGAGGCCGCAACGGATCGCGTTGGTATGAAATCCAGAACCTGAGCACAACCCCGAGCCTCGTGCAATCCGGTACTGTGTTCGATTCCACCGTCACCTCTCCGAAGTCCTACTGGATTCCCTCGCTCATGGTTTCCGGCCAGGGCCATGTCGCCATGGGCTTCAGCAGCGCCGGTGCCGCCAACTATATCAATGCCGGAACCTGCGGACGCCTGGCGACCGATGCCCTCGGCACCATGCAGACACCCGTCGATTACACGACGAGCAGCACCGCCTACAATCCCACGGGCGACACCGGCGGTTCCGGCGGACGCCGCTGGGGCGACTATTCATACACCAGTCTCGATCCTAACGACGACATGACGATGTGGACGATCCAGCAATACTGCAACAGCGCTAACAGTTATGCACTGCGCATCGCCAAACTGATTGCGCCACCGCCCGCCACACCCGCGTCATGCAACCCGGCGAGCCTCACCACCGGACTAACAAACGTAAGCGTGACGCTCACCGGCACCCAGGTATCAGGTTCCGGGTTTTACGATCCCGGCAGTGGGTTTCCCAATCGACTCGCCGCAGCAGTCAGCGGGGGCGTGGTTATCAACTCCGTGACGTACAACAGCGCCACTTCCGTCACCTTGAACCTGAACACCGCCAGCGCCTCACCCGGTGCCCAAACCATCACCCTCACCAATCCCGATGGACAGACACTCACCAGCGCGGCGGGCATTCTCACGCTGGCCCTCCCCCTCACCCCTATCCAAAACTGGCGCCAACTCCACTTCGCCACCACCCTCAACTCCGGCACCGCCGCTGATACCGCCGACCCTAACGATAACGGCATCGTTAACCTAACTGAATACGCGCTCGCCGGCGATCCGCTCGGCACCACCACCGGCACGACGATTCTCCCGTACGCCGGACGCAGCGCGGACAACCACCTGCAAATCCTTTTCACCCGCTACACGGACCGCACCGATCTGATTCTAACTGTGCAAGCCACCGACTCGCTGACCGGCCTGTGGACGGATCTGGCCCAAAGTTCGTCAGGTGAGGCGTTCATTTCATTGGTGAGCGATGCCACCGCCACCGAAACGGGCACCGACACCGCGCGTGGGGTCACCGTGACCGACATCTATCAAGTTACCGACGTCAGCAGCCCGCGCCGTTTCATGCGGCTAAAAATCGCCAACACCGACTAGGCATACAGCAGCAAACTGTAAGAGTCTCCTGGAGTAAAAAAACCATTGAAGCCCGGGCGTCTCCAACATTGGCAGACATCAACATTGGTATGGACACCGGCTGAGTGCTGAGATACACACAGGCAAATGCTCAAGCTAACACAAGGTATGGGGTGTGCGGCGCTGCTGCGATTGGGATGGTTGGCACTGGCACTGGCAGGCCCGCTGGCGGCGGAGGGTGAGCCTGACGCGCCGCTGCGGACATGGACGAGTGCCAGCGGCACCAAGATCGAGGCCAAACTGGTGACCAAGGACGCCACGCGGGTGACGCTTGAAAAGGGCGACGGCACACGCGTCACCGTGCCGTTGGCGCAACTCAGCAAGCCGGACGTCGAGTTTCTAGCGGGCTCGACGGCGGGCGAAACTGGCAACCCCGGCGGTGCCGGCGCCACCGGCACTGGAGCCACCACGATAGCAGGCATCGACGCCAAACCGGGGGTTGCCTCTGGGGAAATTTTTTGTGTGTCTGAAGCGAAATTCAGTTACTACATCTATCTTCCCAAAGCCTTTCACAGCGGCAGGACGTGGCCCATCATGTTCATCATGGACTCGGGCGGTGGCTCGCCGGGCAGCCTGGAACGCTACACCCCGGGTGCCGAGCAACTCGGCATGATCCTGGCGGTATCGCGGCAATCGCAGAACGATAAAGACATCTCGCAGGCAGCGGTCAGGGCCATGGTCAAGGATGTGTATGCCAGGCTTCCGGTCATCAAGTCGCTGTCGTTTGCCACCGGCTTCTCCGGCGGTAGCCGCGAGGCATACGCCTTGGCCGAAGGCGAAAAACATATCTGCGGCGTGCTGGCCTGCGCCTCAGGCCCCGGTATCTGGCTACCGGGCGGACAATTTCGGCAAGCCAAGCTCAGTCACGAACTCATCGTCTGCAGTCTGTCGGGCAGCAATTGTTTCAATCGCCGCGAAACCATCGCCGGCCACACTCGTTTCAACAAGGCCACCAGCCGCCTGATCTGGTTCCCCGCCGCGCATGATTGGGCCGCGGCACCGCTGATCACCGAGGGCATGGCCCATGTGTACGGTTACGCGTTGCTGAAAAACACCGAGCGATCGGTCGGCGCGTTGCGCAACGCCTATGCCGAGGCCCAACTGGCATGGACCAAGGCGCAGGTCGAGGCGAGCCCGTGGAATGCCTGGCACTGGGCTGAGTTTCTTAAAAAATTTCCTGCTACCGGGCCAGTTCCCCAACAAGCCACTGCGCTGGCTGAGCGCCTCGCCCAAGACGAGAAGGTAAAATTGGCGATCATAGCCGACAAGGCGATAGCCGTCTTTGTGGCGAAATTTCTAGGGGATGGCAATACCCGAGCCGACCACACGGCCGATGCGAAGCGGGTGGCGGATGCGGCCAAAAAGGCCGAGGGTTTTCCATCATTGCCGCACGCCGAATTGCTCAAAAAGCTCGCAGAACCCTCACCAGGCGGCTGATTTGACTGCCCGCTACTTATAGATGAGGTCGCGAATCTTTGTCGGATGCGCGTATCCGAACAATTCGATGGAGCCATCAACTGCGGCGGCGCTTGACACGCCCAGGTGGCCCACGTCTAAAAACCGCTGCAAGACGTTCTGCCGTAGCTCAACATCCCGGACGTGCTCGAGCATGATGGTGTTTTCGGTCCGTGATAGGATGCCGCGGCGCTGCCGGATGTAGCCGTTGGTTACCATCAGCGTTTCGCCCTTGCACTTGATCCACCAGCCAAAGAGCACCGCCCATCCAATCACAGGGACAAGACAACACAGGACAAAGGACACCGGCTTGTTCCTGAACATGACAGGGTTCGCTTGATAGATTATTTGATTCATCTTCTTGTCGGGCAAATGGGGGCGGGTTATCGGTGGAATCGCTGGATACGACCCACACCGCGACTATAGGAATGCGGACCTCCTTGCCAAGAACTTTCCCCGACAGAACTTTCGCCGGCGAGTTTCGCAATCCTGGCCACCTTCACGCCAACCCGCAGCCGCAGCACTGCCACCCGCACAACCCGTGCTTGCCGTCTGGCGCGCGGTTGGTTACACCCATCGCATGCGGCTATTTGATACACTAACCCGGGCCGACCGGCACCTGCACCCTCTCGACGGGGCAACGTTTCGCTTTTATTGCTGTGGACCGACGGTCTATGGGCCGGCGCACATTGGAAATTTCCGCACCTTTGTGCTGCAGGACGTCTTGCGGCGCACCTTGGAAACCAGCGGCATGCGCAGTCTGCATGTGCGCAATATCACCGATGTGGATGATAAGACGATCCGCGACTCGCAAAAAGCCGGACAATCCCTCGCCGAGTTCACCGCTGGCTGGACTGCGAAATTTCACGCCGACTGCGAGCGACTCGACTGTCTGCCGCCACACATTGAACCGAGGGCAGTCGAACACATCCCGCAGCAAATCGCGATGATCGAACAGTTGCTAGCCAAGGGCCATGCCTACCTCGGTGGCGACGGATCGGTGTATTTCAAAATTGCCTCGTTTCCTAGCTACGGGCGACTGTCACACCTCGACGAGCGCGAACTGGACCTCGGAAAAACCCAGAACACCCGTGCCAACGCCGATGAATACGAAAAGGACAGCCTCTCGGATTTCGCCTTGTGGAAAGCCCGCCGCCCCGAAGATGGCCAAAACTTCTGGTCCGCACCATGGGGCGAGGGCCGCCCCGGTTGGCACCTTGAGTGCTCCGCGATGATCCAGGAATACCTCGGCGATACCTTCGACCTGCATTCCGGTGGCGTGGATTTGGTTTTTCCACATCATGAAAATGAGCTGGCGCAGAGCCAGTGTGCTTGTGGCGGGCACTTCGCGGCGCACTGGTTTCACATCACCCATTTGCTAGTGGATGGCGGCAAGATGTCCAAATCCCTCGGCAACCTATACACCCTCGAAGACCTCGCCGCACGTGGGTTTTCACCCATGGAAGTCCGCTATGTCTTACTCGGCGGCCATTACCGCAAACCACTCAATTTCACTCTCGACTCACTCACCGGTGCCCGCGAGGCCCTCGCAAAAATCACCAAGGCCGCCCGCCAGATCGCCGCTAAAATTGAGGGCACGCCGCGCTTTGATGCGGTGGAGTTCGGGCCGTTTCAGGCGGCTTGGGATAGCTTGCAACATGACCTCAACACGCCCGGTGCCCTCGGCGGTATCTTCACCGGCCTGCGCGATGCCGCCACCCTCAACGGAGACGACGCAGCCAAGGCACTCGCCGCACTCAACCGGGTGCTGCACGCCCTCGGCCTGACCCTGCCGGAGGAAACCAACGCCATCGCCAGCGTGGCACCGGCGGCCATCCAAGCACTGGCCGAGGAGCGCTGGCAATTGCGCCTCGCCAAAAATTGGGCCAAATCCGACGAACTCCGCGCCGCCATCGCCGCCCAGGGTTGGCTCGTCAAAGACGCCAAGGATAGCTACTCGCTCACTCCGGCGGAGGGACTTTGAAAAACTGAAAAACTGAAAAACTGAAAAACGGAAAAGCTGAAAAGCTGAAAAGCGGAAACGCTGAAACGCTGAAACGCTGAAACGCTGAAAAGCTGAAACGCTGGAAAGCTGAAAGCGAACTCCGCGACTCGGCGTTTCGATGACTTTTGCCACACGCCGAACACCATCAAACCCCACAATTTGCCAGCAGGTGCGAAAAATCCTGTGTTTTTTTGATTGACCTCGCAAATGGCGCGATTAGCGTCCTCAAAACGCTTTCGCATGGCAGCCCGCAACCCCTCATCCTTACTTGCCCTTATCGCGTGTACCGCGCTATCTACCGTCCTGATTGATTACGCGGTAGCGGACCCGAAGGTACCGGCGGCGCCATCGGCAGCCCCGGTTGCCATCGCGACGCTCAACCGGATGCTCAAGGAGATCGACAAGGCGTTTGAAGACAAGGAATACGCGAGCGCCGTGACCAAGCTCGATGAACTCATCAAGGTCCTGCCACCACCTGCCAACAAAGACGCTAAGGACGAAATGCTGGAAGAGCTGACGTTCAAAATCGGCCTCGCCAATCTGCTGGCCGAACAATTTGTTGAAGCCGAGACAGCTTTCACCAGTTACGTCACCAAGTACCCCACCGGCATGTATGCGAGCCGTTGCGCCTTGGGTGTCGGCAAGGCCTGCATCGGCCAAGACACTGCAGAAAAAAAGGAAACCGCCATCAAAGTGCTCAAGATGGCGATGAAGGATCCCAAACTCAACGCGGAAGCCGGCTTGGCCCTGGCCAGCCTCTACAGCGAAACGGGCAAACGCAAGGAAGCCATGGATGTGTTCAAGACGCTGATGGGCGCAGACATCCGCAGCGCCAACCAGACCGCAGCAGCCGTAGGCGTGATCAACCTACTTGCCGACGAAGGCAGACTCGAGGATCTGGTGTATTACCTGGACCACCTAACCAACCAGGCCGGGGTGCGCGACGCCATTGCCTGGTACACCAACCAAGTGATTGTTAAAGGTGACGAGTGCTTGGCTGCACGCGGGTTTGATACCGCGCTGGCGATCTTCCAGACAGCTCCCTCACGCAGCCAAATATTGAATACCCAAAAGCAATCGCTGGACACCCAGCGTAAAAACCTGGCCATTCTGGAGCGCACCGTCAGCAAGGAAGACGCGGCCGAAAAGAAAAACCCCAACGCTCCGATGGTACGCTCCGTAGCAAGGGAAATAGCCTCTAGCCTCAAGCCCGCAATTGAAGCGAATGAAAAGGCACTGGCGGCTATCACGGAGCTGAAGAATCTCGACGCTGGCTTGCTGATGCGCCGCGGCCACTGTTTCTATGAACTCAAACGCTACGAGGAAGCACGGGTTTGCTTCAGTACCTTGCGCTTGAAATTCCCCACCTACAAGGAAACCCGGACCGCCGCCTTCTCCGAGATCATGATCATGCAGGATCTCGAAAATAGCGCCCAGTTGCTCGACCTGTGCAAGAGCTACCTCACTACCTATCCAGATTCCACCGACGCCGAGGCCGTCGCCACCCTCGCCGGCGAATTACTCGTCAAGAAAAGCAAATGGCCGGAAGTGGCCACCTACTTTGCTGACCTCGAAACACGTTTTCCAAAATCCACCCACCTCGACCACTTTCTATTTTACCAGGGGCTTGCCCTTTTCCTGGACGCCGGGGAGGCCGCCGACTTTGCACGCTCCACGCCGTTGCTGGAAAGAGTCACTAAAGAGTACCCTGAGAGTCAATTTTACGAAGCCGCGCTCTACCATCTGGCGATGACCTATTTCTTGAGCAACGAATACAAGAAAACCGTGGCGGCCTGCACGGAATACCTCACCAAACATCCTAAAGGTCTGTACGCCGGCGACATGCAATACCGCCTTTCATTCGTGGATTCGAATGATCCGCGGGTCGGTCCAGACAAGATCATCAACGATCTTGAAGCGTTCATGAAGGACCATCCGGAAGACGTCTCCAACGGATCGATGCTTTGCTTGCTGGCAGACACTTATAAGAAAAAAAACTTGGAAGACCCCGCGCTGGAAGCATTCAAGAAAGCCGTGCGGAGTAAGAGCCCCGATGATGTGATCCAATATGCGCTAGACTCCGCCACCACGATTTTGCTAGGCAAGAAAGATTGGGACGGCGTCGCCGAGATTCACGGAGCATTTCTCAAGGACCATCCCGATAGCCAGTTGGCACCGCTCTCGGCCGGCAAGATTGTGCAAATGAAAGTTCGCCAAGGCAAGGGCGAGGAGGGCGCGCAGATTCTCGCCGAGGCACTGCGCACGAGCATCAGCAATCCAGGCGTCGAACAAGCCGAGTACCTCCTGGATTTGTTAGTCCAAACGCTTACCCCGCGTAAAAGGCCGGCCAAGGATGAGATGGAAGCCGTCGCCGAGCAACTCGACAAACAACTGGTCGAAACGCTGACCAAAGTGATCGGCGAGAAGCCCAATCCCACGGCCACAGCCCGCACCTTTTACGCCCAGGCACGCCTCAGCCAATTGCTGTATCACGCCAGCCGTACCGATCGCTCAGACCTTTTACTCAAGGGCATCGCCACGAACTACTCCGGCGATCCGGCGGCCCTCAGCCCGACCCTGCTCTCGGTTTGTGGTGATATTCTACTGCAGGATGGAAAATTAGATGCGGCGCAAGCGATGTACCAACGGCTCAATGACCGCTACAAGGACTCGCTATTCTCAGATGCCGGCCCGCTCGGATTGGGCAACGTGGCCCTAGCCCGCAAACAACCCGAGGAAGCCCTCAAAATCTTTGAAGATACCCTCGTCAACAATAAGGGCACTTCCCGCTTCTGCGAAACGACCATCGGTAAACTCCGGGCACTCATCGACCTCGGCAAATTCGCCGATGGCCGCACGTTGGCGGAACAAGTGGTGGGCGATAAGTTGTTCCGCGGCGAAATGGCCGGCAAAGCTTATCTGATGCTGGCGGATAGTTACCGTGTCGAGGCAGCTCTGCCCACCGCAGTGGCCGAACGGGATGAACTGCTGCGCAAGGCCTACAATACCTATCAACGGATGTACGTTATCTATCAAAGCCTCCCGGAAATTTGCGCCGAAGCCTATTGGCAGGCGAGTGAAACAGCCAAGGACCTCAAACAGGACGACCTCGCCACGGAAAACCTAAAAGTGCTCATCAAGCATCCGAAACTTCAAAACACCAAGCGCGCCAAGGAAGCCAAGGAAAAATCCTTATGACCCCTCGAGCCATGCCACATCCGCTCTTCTCCCGCTGCTCGTTGCTCTCACTCAGCACGACTGTCGCGCTTGCCTTCACCCAGGTACAGGCACAGACTGCTCCCACCGCTCCTAAGCCAGCCGCGCCCACTGCTCCTAAACCAGCCGCAGCTCCAGCAACTCCAGCAGCGCAACCAGCCGCGCCTGTTGGGGGCACTCAAATCGTCTTGCAAAACGGCTTCGGAATCCCCTTGTCCGCCGTCGTACTGAAAGGTGAAAATTACGAACTCAAAACCGAGGTCGGAAAGTTAGCTATCGGGGCGACCATCCCAGTAACCTCTGTGGATCACGTGTTTGGCGACAAGCCACCAGCCATCAACCAAGCCATCGCATTGCTGCTCACCGGCAAACCGGGGGACGGTGAGAGGCTGCTCGTACCGATTCTCACCGAGCACAAGGATACGGCAAAGCTGCCGGGCAACTTTTGGCTCGAAGCGGTTCGCGTCTCCCTGGTTGCCTGCGCCTTGCAAGGTGCCACTGCCCAATGCGACGCCTTGGGCAAAGACCTCCAGACCAACGCGCCTACCTCGGGCATGGATCCCTTCGTCGCTCTCGGCAAGGCGCTTCTCATGCCTAAATCATCCAAGCTCGAGGATCGCCAGAGCGCTCTCAAAGCCCTAACCACCGACGACCAACCCGCCGATGTGTGCGCCTACGCCAGCTATTTTCTGGCTGGCTTGTTGCACAGTGACAAACACGACAGCGAGGCGCTGGAAGCCTATCTGGCCGTCCCCTGCCTCTATCCATCCGGCGGAATGATCCTCAACGGGGTGGCTCAAATGAAAGCGGCGGAGTTTCTAACCGCCCAAAACCGGCTCAACGAGGCCATCAGTCTGCTCCAATCTGCCATGCGCTACACCAAGGGTACCGTCGCCCGTGAGATAGCCAATAAACTCTACGAAAGCGTCAAGCAACCCGACTCTCAAGTAACCCCCAACTAACTCGCCTACCTCCAACTCAATGAAAAATGCCGCTAAATTCGCCGCCTTCGCGGCTCTGATGTTACTGCCCATGGTCGCCTTTGGCGCAGATCCCCAGCAAACCACTGAAGTCAAAAAAACTTTCATCGAAGTCCTCAAGGAAGGTGGGTGGTGTATGTATCCCATCGGGGCTTTCTCCGTCGGCACGGTCTGGCTCATTATCGACTTGTGGCTGCGCACCAACGCCAAAAACATGACACCGGAAGCCGACGTGGTAACCGCCAAGCAAGCGTTTATTGCCGGCGATTATGTCACGGCCTATCAAGCGATGAAAGCCGCCGTTAGCCCCTTCGCCAATGTGATCCAGGCGGCACTCAACTCCGTCGGCCACGGCAAGGACGCCACCGAGGAAGCGCTCCAGGCGGAAGTGGACAAGATCAGCTCAACGCTGCAAACCCGCGTCAACTATCTATCCGTTATCGGTGTTTGTAGCCCGATGGTCGGGCTGCTGGGTACTGTCTCCGGGATGCGCGGTGCATTCGCCTCGCTGGGTTCCTCGGGCATCGGCGACACGTCCAAGCTCGCCGGGCACATTGGCGAAGTGCTAATCGCCACCGCCTCGGGTCTGTTCATCGCCATTCCGGCGTTCATGGGGTTTTATTTCCTGCGCAACAAGCTCCAAACCGCCATCCATCATCTCGAAACCGAAGCCGCGGCCTTGTTCCGCAACGCTCCCTATGATTACCTCAAGGATGCTGACGTCGGCCAGGAGGAAACCTTCGCGGCGATGCCACTGTGGTTGCAAAGCGATCAGGCCCCGGAACAATAATTCCTCTAACGGTCAAATCCCTCTTAACACTAACGACACTAAACCATGGCTAGCGGCGGCGGCGGAACTGAAAGCGGCGAACCGGAGTTCCAGATCGCGCCGATGATCGACGTGTTGCTGGTGTTGCTCATCTTCTTCATGTGCATCACCACTGCGGAAATTTTGAAAGTGGACTCGTCGATCACCCTACCGGTATCGGCCAGCGCCAAGCCGCATGACCCGAAGATGTCCAAGCAAGAAATCGCCATCAATGTGCGCTGGAACGCCAAAGACAACAAGGCCACCTTCCTTGTGGAAGACAAGGAATTCAAGGTTATCGCCGACATGGTGCCATATTTGATAAGCCGGAGAGAAGCCAAGCCCGAAACCAATATGCGAGCGCTGATCCGCGGCGACCGCATGCTGCCTGCCGCCGAAGTCCAGAAAGTAATGGACCTCATCGGCCAGGCCGGCTACTCTGACATTGCTTTCTCAGCAGCCAGCAAGGAAAAAACGAAATGAAAAAGCACCGCAAGAAGGAATCGTCTGAAGTGAATCTCGGCTTCCAAATCGCCCCGATGGTCGATGTGGTGTTTGTCATTATGCTTTTCTTCATGGTACTGGCAGGAGCGGTGCAGACAGAAAATACCCACAACACGAAATTGCCGGGCACGCTCGAAACCAAGACCCCGACCTCGACGCCGGACGAAATCGCCATCCGAATTGAGGATGACGGGCAAGTATTTCTGAATGACGAGCCAGTGGATCGCCCGGCCCCGGCCGACAAGACATTGCCGGAGTTAGCCAAAAACCTCGTCGACCTCCACAACATCAGCGTTGCCGCCAATTCCGAAGTGATGGTGACTATCTACGCCAATGAACTCGCACGCTACGAACGCGTCATCGACGTACTCGATGCCCTCACCCGGGCCAAAATCGGCAATGTAACGTTTCAAGCCGTCGCGCCGGATTGACGTATTTGAGCCGCAATAAACCACCGCCCCCCACCCGCCCCTTATGGACCATCAAGAAGAACACAACCAGGAGCATTACCAAGAGATCTATGAGACCTTGGACCACCCTCCCGTCACCAAATTGAGCCTGTGGGACAAAATGGGTGGCCGTGCCCTATCCATTGCTGTGGTGGTTCACTTGCTGGTGCTGGCATTCGGCGCATTCTGGATTTTCCAAATTATCAAACAGCCGGAGATCATACCTGACTTCACACCACCGGGCGGCGGCGGCGGCGAGCGCAGCGCCGAACATGCCGTCAAGGAAAAGAAAAAGAAGACCATCGTGCCTATCTCCAAGGCCAAACGGGTGGTTGCGGAAGGGGCACGCGCCACTTACACGATTCCTGATCAAGGCGATAAATTCGGCGAAATGTCTCCGCTCGTGTCGCTGGGCGGCGGCGGCATGTCCGGCGGCTTGGGCGGCTCCGGCTCGGGCAAGGGATTTGGCAAAGGCAACGGCAGCGGTAATGGCATGGGCAACGGCCACGGCTCCGGCAAACTCTTCGGCCCCATCCCCCCTACCATGAGCAAACGCTGCTCCAAGGGCGACCGCCTCCAACGCATCGCCGAAAACGGCGGCCTCCCAACTTGCGAGGATGCCGTGGTCAAAGCCCTGCGCTTCCTCAAGGCTAACCAAAATGCCGACGGATCATGGAGCGGCCAGAGTCGGGTGGCTATGACTGGCCTGGCGCTGCTCGCCTACTTCGGCCACTGCGAAACCCCAGCCTCCGATGAATTCGGCGAGTCTTGCTTGAAAGGTATTGTCTATCTCGTGGGCGTCGGTATCAAAAACGACGGTAAAATCGCCGAT
Organism: Verrucomicrobiota bacterium; assembly: GCA_037133195.1. GTDB lineage: Bacteria > Verrucomicrobiota > Verrucomicrobiia > Verrucomicrobiales > Akkermansiaceae > Luteolibacter. The sequence continues at coordinate 17,856 of JBAXOP010000031.1, forward strand.
AATTACGTCGCCAACCATTGGTCATACGAGCACGGCATCGCCACTTATGCCTTGTCCGAAGCCTTCACATTCTGCAAGGAAATCGGCCAGTCCGTCCCCTCCCTCGAAGACGTTACCCAAAAAGCCGGCCAATACATCATCGACCATCAAAATAAGAATGGTGGCTGGGCATATGCCTATGCCATCAGCGACGGCCATACGGACATGTCGGTGGTTGGCTGGCAAATCCAGGCATTGAAAGCCGGCCTCCACACTGGAATCAAGTTTCAGGGCCGCGGTGGCTGCCTCTCCCGCGCTTGGAAGTACCTCGCCACTTGCCAGAATTCCAACGGTGGTTTCGGTTATTCGGGCCCCAGCTCAGGGGCGGATTACTTCACGCTCACCGGCGTGGGCACCCTCTGTCTGCAAATGTGGGGTAAAGGCAATGGGGCGGAAGTGAACCATGCGATCAAATACATCAAGGAGAACACCAAGTTTGAATACAAAGGCGAATGCTGCGACCTCTACGGCCACTATTATGAATCCCAGGCGATGATGCAACGGGGCGGCGATGCTTGGAAATTCTACAACGCTCTCTACCGCGACCAACTCCTCAACAACCAGGACACGGATGGCTCGTGGAAAGCCCCCGGCGGCGGGGGCAAAATCCGAGCCGTGGCACCCTCATGGCAGGGCGACAAGATCTATCGGACATGCCTGTGCACCCTGATGATGGAAGTGTATTACCGCTTCCTCAGCACTGGTTCCGACACGCACAGTGATATGTAAAGTCAGGCGCTTTTAGCTTGCCAGGAACTGCTGATTTGTGTTTCTATTAGGGTGGCTGGTGCTGCGGGTACGTGGTGCCGCAGCCACCCGCGCCACGTGAGAGTTTACCTGTCATCCAGCCCCGGACACCGGAACGGTGCCTTTACACTCGTCGAAATGACGACCGTCATGGCGGTCATGGCATTGTTATTCACAGCCGGCATCCACACACTGGGCAATCCCGCCGCTCAGGCCCGCCAAGTCGCCACCGCCAGTGTCATCGGCATCCTCGAACAGGCCCGGACCACCGCCATTACCTCGCACTGCGTGGTGGTGCTGGCGCTGGCCGGGCCTGGCGATCTGCCGTCCGGCGATACCCGCTGCCGCCTCGGGTTATTCAAAATTCACGGATGGCCGGCCGACCCCAGCGCCTTGGATGGCACACTTGTCAGCCGTTGGCTAACCCTGCCAGACGGTGTGGTCATGCTGCCGGGCAGCGTCAACTCCCGACGCAATCCACGCGACGAACCACCCACCACGATCCGTTACCACGCGGCTCATCAGCCTGCCACAGGATGCTTTCACTTTCTCGCTTTTTCACCGCGCGGCACCTTGCTGTGGCCGCGCGGCGCGGATCCACTCGTTCTGCGCATCGCCGAGGGGGCATACCGCAATGGCCAGCCCACGCCCAATACCCGCGGCCGCTCCCGCGCCATCGCGGAAAGCGTCCTGCAAATCGGCCGCCTCACGGCCCGTCCCTATCAATTTGACCGATGAACCTAGAAAGAGAGATGAAGACGCGGCGCCCAGAACGCGGCCTGCGTGCTGGGTCCTCGCTCATTGAGGTGCTCATCGCCATGGGCGTACTGGCGGTCGTGCTTCCGCTGGTGTTTGCGGTGCTGGCACGCGCTGGCCAAAGCTGCGCTGCCTCCCAGGCCGAAACCCGCTGCGTGGCGATTCTACCCTTCTGCATGAATGAAATCGAGGCCGCGCAGCAAGGCAACGCATGCTTTCTACCACCGCTCACCCGTGGTGTCACCATCCCCGCTACCGGCGCATGCCTCGCCCTCGCCTTTACCAAAGATGGCCGCGCCATCGGTTGCGTCGAGCCCAAGACCTACCGCGCTGGCGTCCACCAACTCGCCAACGAGCCAATCCGCTTTGTCGCCTCATTCCACACCGAGCCGGCCCCCACTCGTCCTAACATTCCAGCCATGCTCACTCTGCGCATCACCCTCGAGTACCCGGCGGCTGTCCCTCTGGAGATGCGCCGGCACCTGGATTTTTTCACCTGCATCCCATGACCACTAACAACACATTGCGGTGTGCTTTCACCCTCGTCGAGTTATTGCTGGCGATGACCCTTGGCCTGATGGTACTGGTATTGGCGCTATCGATGCTTGGCCGCACCCGCGATGAGTCCGCTCGCATCGACGCCGGGGTCGCCACCGAGCGGGATGCCCGCGCCGTACTCACCCAGCTCAGCGCCGACCTGCAAAGCGCCGCGTTTCACCAGGATAGCGTGTTTGAACAAAGCCAGGCCGACTGGCCCGGCGACCGTCTCGGAATTTTCAGCCTGCAATCCACCGATGAGCAAGGGACGGCGGATTGCATCGGCGACCTTTGCGCCATTCATTACTACCTGAAGGATTTGCGTATTTGCGACAAAACCGTGCGCTGTCTGATGCGCGGGGTGCGCCCAAGCCGCGATACCTTCCACGCCATCCGCATCAACCAGGCATCAGATCTATTCTCTCGCTCCCCGTGCGACGAACCAATCGCCTTCGGCATCCTCGCCTTCGAGGCCCGTCCACAAATCCGCAACTCCGCAGGCCAGTGGCAGGCATGGAATCCATCCTTGGCAATTGCCCCCGCCGCTATGGCCGTGCGCCTCGTCATCGCCCGCCGCGACCTCTCCTCCAAACTCCCCGATGCTGCCGCTTGGGATGGTCACGGCACCGCCGCCGACTTACTGGGCAAGCCTGCCCTAGCCACCCGCAACCGCCACCTCGAAGTGTACACATCTCTCATCCGCTTCGGTCATCCGGCCATAACGGAACGCGGACTTTAGCATGAAAAGGGAAATAGAGACCACGGATTGCATGGATTAAATCGAGAGTTATGAATATCATTGCATTCACATCCAGGAAGAACCGAGGATTTGATCGATCAGGTGCTGCGCGAGAATATCTGTCGCATTGTAGCGGTGTGTCTATGACCGCCGATTCACTTGAACCGTCAATGAAACCGCCTATTGGACAAGCGCCATTTCATTCACAACGACGCTCCCAGAGCGCCGCTACAAGACATCTCAGACACCTTGCGACACCCCCGGCCTTCATCCTACCGGCGGTGCTCTGCGTCGTTTCCGCCTTGCTGATCCTTGCCGTGGGCTTACTCCTGAGTGTCGGTCTGGAACGCCACACCGCGCGCTCTTACGTCGAGTACCAGCGGGCGGAGATGGCCACCAACGCCGCTCTCCAACAAGTCAAGGCCAGCCTCAACCAAGCCACCGCCAACGACACGTTCCTGTTGCTCCAAGCCACACTCAAACCACCCGGTCAGAGCACTCGTCAAGCCACCCCTTACATATTGTTAGCGCAAGGCAAGCCAGCCCCTAACGCCGCACTCACCTTCAGTTATCTACCGCTTTTCAGCGCCACCGAACAACCCGCTGAGACCGCCACACTAACCGCGCCGGCCATTGAACCGCTCATTCCCAGGGAAGCTGAGAGTTTTCTCGATCTCGCTCCCCTGCCCTACTGCGAACCGTTGCGCATCGCGTGGATTCCCATTCTTAACGCACAGCACCAACCCGTCGCCCGCTATGCTTTTTGGGTAGAAGATTTGCAGGGTAAACTCGATCCCTCGACCACCGGCAACACCGATGGCCCCGAAGCCTCCCAGATCGCCAGCCCTTGGCCATTTCCCGCGCCAGCCATCGATCCCGACCCCGCACATCCCGCGCTGAGTCCCCTCGCCCTCCACGCCATCGATCCGGCGTCCACCACCGCAATACCCGGCAAACTCGCCCAAACCCTCATCTCAAACCGCAAGGCCATGATTTCCCCTGACTCGCTGCTCGCCGCCGCCAACATCCAACCCCCATTGGGCCGCGAGTCGTCCGGTCATATATCCGATCCGGCGGCCCGCGCCGTCGAAGAAAATCTGGCAACCACCGCGCTACCCTATCTGGAGCGGCCTTGCGTCCCGTTTGTCCACGGCATCTCATCCACCGTGCTCGGCACACCCAAGCTCAACCTCAACGCCATGCTGGCACTAGGCCCGGCGGGGGTCGAACCGATGGCCGCCTTTATCAAACAAGCACTGCCGGAATTTGATACCCGCAAAGGCGGATTTCCCGACGACTATCTACAAACCCTCGCCGCCAACGCGATCGACTACGCCGATGCAGACAGCCAATCCACACTGCTGGCCGGCAAGCACCGCGGCCTCGATGCTTTCCCGCTCATCAGTGAGGTGATCCTGCAAGTCCGCTATGTGGGTGAGTTGCAAGTCAACGGACGGCGTATCCTCCACTGGCACTTCAAGTTGTTTGCCGAACTCTGGAACATGACCAACCTCAACGTCAGCGGCTCCGCACGCCTCAGCTACGAGGTCGCCCTCCCAATGGACGGCATCGGCACCGCCACCGCCTCCAAACGCTTCGACGATCCAGCCCTGCTAGACGATCCCGCCAAAACCAACCATAACCTCACGAAACTCGCCGGCAGATTCTGGTCGCCGGAAATTGAGGTGACCATGCAAGCCAATGAATACAAGATATACGAAGCGGCCGAGGTCACCTACACGCTGGATATTGGTCCCACCAGCGTTGCGGTGGCCAACCATTTCTGTCTCACCGAGCAAGAAGGTGCGGCCGGTATTTCCCTGCTATGGAACGGCCAGGAAGTAGATCGCGCGGCGGCTATCATCCGCCAGAAAAGCGGTCTCGCCTTCGATATCTCCGATCCTCGCTACGCCTCTAAAGCCACTGTCGCCGCACTGAGCTTCGGTGCTTACGGCTTCGCAATTGACAACCCGGGCGATCCGCGCATTTCATACTATCTTCGTAGTACGCCCCTCGGGGAAAGCGCCTATCCGGAAAATTCCAGCCCCAACCGCCGCAATATTCGCCGCAGCACGATCTATGATGCCGATTCCCCCCGCAAACCCAAAACCTACGGCCGGGTATTGCCATCCGAATGGCCCGACGGCGGCCATGATTCCGCCGTCGGCTCCTGGCCACTGTGCGAGGACAACGCAGTCACACCCACCGATCCGCGATACCTCTGGGGTCAAATCCCCCTCGCGAGCCAGGCACCGCAACGCCTTTCCAACGCCGGACGGTTTTACAGCGCCACCGAACTCGGCCGCATCTATGACCCGATTTTGTGGCAACCCACCTACGACAACCCGCAAGACACCGTCTCCATCCGCAAGGGGCTGATGCCCGCCAGCCGCAGCGCCTGGCCCGAGGTACTCGCCGCCAGCCCATCCAGTACCGACCACGGCGGCGGCAATTCGCTGCGAATCGGCCGCCCGGAGCACCCGGGGTTTGACCAACCTGGCAAGCGCGCCATTCATTTGTTAGACCTATTTCACGCTGGCCGCTCGCGATCGCCGGAGCCGGCCATGAGGGAGGGAGATCTAGTGGAGATCTGCGGGCATGTGAATGTAAACACCGCCACCAAGGATGTCTTGCGGGCACTTGCCGCCGGTGCCTTGAGCCAGGATCCATCGCTGGCCACTGTTCCCGACACGCTCATCCATCAAGCAGCTCCTCTCATGGCCCCTCCACCCACCCTAACCACTTTGTACGCTCCATCCACCGCTACCCAATCCGAAGCTGACCGCATCGCCGACGCCATCGTCCACTCGCGGCCCTTTGCCAGTCCCTCGCAACTCGCCCTTGCCAAAGGCCTGGATGGCAAACCGGTGTTTGGCAACCCGGCTGTGTACCGACCCGGCATCCACATACCTAACAATACTCATGTGCAATGGAGTGATGCCGCCGCCGAAGAGGTGTTCGCACGGGTGTATGAAGCGTCCACTGTGCGCTCGCGCAACTTCCGCGTGTGGGTCGTCGGCCAAGCCCTCGCGCCCACCGCCAACACCACGGCCGCGCCACATGTCCTCGCCGAAGTCCGCAAAGTATTCACCCTCTTTGCCGATCCCGGCCAGCGCGACAGCGAGGGTGCTATCAATCCTAACAAATGCCGGGCCGCCATCACCCATGAAAACAACTTCTGATGTTTTTCGCGCCACCTTGCCACTGGCCACCTGGCTTTCCGCCTGTTTTCTATCATTCATCACAACGCCCGTCACGGCGGCGGACAAACCCGGGTTTGTGCGTGTCGTCGATGCGGTGGCGCAGGGCCAGGACAAGCTGTTGCTTTTTATCGATGGCGAGTCGATGAATCCGGATGGCTACGTATTAGGTGACGTCACCGGTGGCATCGGTCTCAAACCCGGCCAACATGAAATCACCCTCAAGCGCCCCGGCGTGAGTGATGGCGTCACGCGCCTCAACCTTGAGTCCGAGCACACGATCACCCTGATTCCCTTCGCCGAACGGGTGGCCGCCACCGACGAAAAACCAGCCCACTGGGCCATACGCATTCTACGGCTACGCCAGATAGAACCCGTCACCAAACGCTCCGCCACCTTCGTGTCGGTTTCCAAAACCCCCATACTCGAAGTGGAAATCCGTGCCCCTAACGGGAAATGGACACTCGTCGAGGTGAAGCGTCTGGCCACGTCGCAATCGCCCATTCTCTACCCCGAGGGCTACGTTCCGCTACGTTGCCATACCCGCAAACTCCCATCCATCCCTGTTGGCGAGCCAGGCAACTATGTCGTAATCCTCTATGACGATGCCGCCTCCAACCTGCAAACGCGCAACCTCCAAGATTACAAATACCTCAGCGCCGATTGAGCGCCCAACCAATACAAAGCCTGATTGCCTGAAATTGCTGCCTTCTACCCATAGGATGCGTAAGTGAAATCCGCCGAGCGACTGCCATTGTCCGGTTCCGGCTTGACTGTGGACGCCCCCCCTGCTAGCCTTCGCGTCTTGCGGGGGTTCTGGTGAGCCACCGCAACCCCGCCAATCCCCCCCCTTTCCACCGTGGACATCAAAGAAATCCGCAGCATTGTCGAACTCATGAATGAACATGGGCTCACGTTCTTGGACCTCAGTCACAAAGACTTTCACATCAAACTCAAGAAGGGACCAGATCTGGACGACCTGCGCGGCTTGGTCGCCAACTTGCCGATGGTGGCCTCCACAACGCCAGCGACGGCGAGCGGAATTGTGGATATAACAGGTGCAGCGCCCACCGCAACGCCGAGTGTCCCGACTGCACCACTCGGCACCGAGATCACCTCGCCGATGGTCGGCACGTTCTACAGCAAGAACTCACCCGATGCCCCGCCGCTGGTCAACGTCGGCGACGCCATCGCAGTGGGCCAGACCCTCTGCATCATCGAGGCGATGAAGGTGATGAACGAAATCAAGGCGGAATGTTCCGGCATTCTCAGTGCGGTGGTGGCCGAAGACGGCTCGCCAGTGCAATTCGGCGACGTGTTGTTCCGCGTCAGATAGTCCGCGGCCCCACCATCGCAACCCGCCAACCACTATCCCACCCCAGCATGTTTAAACGCGTCTTGGTCGCCAATCGCGGCGAAATTGCCCTGCGCATCGTGCGCGCCTGCCGTGAACTCGGCATCGAATCCATCGCCGTGTATTCTGAGGCCGACGTCGATTCCATGCATGTGCAACTCGCCGATGAGGCGGTGTGCATCGGGCCGGCTCCGAGTAAAAAATCCTATCTGATGCCGGACCGGATCATCGCCGCCGCGGAAATCACCGGCGCCGAGGCAATTCATCCGGGATATGGATTCCTATCGGAAAATGCCCGCTTTGCGCAAATTTGCGCCGCTTCCGGCTTCACATTCATCGGCCCCTCAGCTGAACTTATCGCCATGATGGGCGACAAGGCCACCGCCCGCGCCACCGCGCTGGCCCATGGTGTGCCTGTCACCCCCGGTTCTGATATCATGCGCGACCCGGAAGCAGCCTTCGCAGCGGCGAAGCAAATCGGGTTTCCGGTGATGATCAAAGCCACCGCTGGCGGTGGGGGGCGCGGCATGCGGCCATGCTTGAAGGAGGCGGATTTCATCAACCAATTTTACGCGGCGTCCAACGAGGCGTTGGTGGCGTTTGGGAATGGTGAGTGTTATCTGGAAAAGCTCGTGATCAACCCGCATCATGTTGAGTTTCAGGTATTCGGTGATACGCACGGCAACTTCGTGCACCTGTGGGAGCGTGATTGCTCGATGCAACGGCGCAACCAGAAAATCATCGAGGAATGTCCGTCGCCGCTGCTCACGCCCGAGTTACGTGCCCGCATGGGCGACGCATCGGTGCAACTCATCCGTGCCATTAACTATCAGAATGCCGGCACCATCGAGTACTTGGTCGATGCCGTGACGCAGGAGTTTTATTTCATGGAGATGAACACCCGGATCCAAGTCGAGCATCCAATCACCGAGGAAGTGATGGGCTGCGAGCTTATCAAGGAACAAATCAGCGTCGCCGCCGGCGAACCCCTGTCTCACCACGTTTACAAATCCTCCCCGCGCGGCCACGCCATCGAGTGCCGTATCAACGCCGAGGACCCATATAACAATTTTGCCCCCAGCCCCGGCACCATCGACCTATGGTATGCTCCCGGCGGCAAGGGCGTGCGCGTCGATACCCATGTGTACTCCGGCTATACCGTGCCGTCGCACTATGACTCGCTGATAGCCAAGCTCATTGTCACCGGATCGACCCGTCAGATAGCTGTGGCGCGGATGAAACGCGCGCTAGGCGAATTTATGATCCGCGGCATAAAAACCACCATTCCCTTCCAACAGGAAATCATCGCCCATCCGGATTTTGCCGCCGGCACATACGATATTGGCTGGGTTGCACGCTTCATCGAAGAGCGGAAGATATAGGGAGGCTGCGCCACAAGACGCAAGACGTAAGAGTTATAAACTAACGACCCATGTCCATTTCCCGGCTCTACTGCATCTTGGATCTCGGCTATGTGAAGCAAGCCGATGCGCAACACGTGGCAACGGCTTTGCTGGCCGGCGGAGCGGACTTGCTCCAACTGCGCGCGAAAGGCCAGTCCCTCGCCTTGATAGAGGACGTTGCCAGGCGGGTGTTACCGCTATGCCGGGCTGCCGGTGTGCCCTTTATTCTCAATGACCACCCAGCACTGGCGGCGGCGCTCGGTGCCGATGGCGTCCATCTCGGCCAAGACGATGGCAGCTTGGCTGCTGCTCGGGAACTAACAGGTGAGAAAATACTCGTCGGCCGCTCGACCCATTCGCTAGAGCAAGCACGCGCCGCGCTGGCGGAAGGGTTTGACTATATCGGCTTCGGTCCGCTTTTCCCGACGCCGACAAAGGCCGGGCGGCCGGCCATCGGGTTAAGCGACATTGCGGCGATGGAGCGCGACGTCGGCACGCGTATCCCGGCGTTTTGCAT
>JBAXOP010000032.1:0-26970 GCA_037133195.1 Verrucomicrobiota bacterium
AATCTTCAAATTTTCTGAGACCTTGACTTCCAAAAACGCTGTTAGCTTTATCTAGGTATGTTGAGAAAATTTCCCTAAAGACCGTATCCTGGGCGTCATTCCAAGTGATGGATTCCTCGGGTAGCCAAGCACCAAGAAGCCCGGAGAACTTGAAAAGAAACTCGATCTGTCCCGCGAAGTATCCGTGTAATTCGGCTTTAGAAATCAATGTCTTCCAAGCGGCATTACTCAGAATGAGCTGAGCTTTCAGCTTTTCTTCACGAACCTGTTGTTCATTGAAACCGGTCATGGAATCTCCGCTAACACCCAGGTAACTGAGAATGGAATCAGCGTGTTCAAAAAGTCCGTTCAATGACCTTACACTTCGTTGGAAGTCATCCGGGCGGTTATAGATCGTGTTGCGAGCAAGGTTGCTCACCACTCGCATCCATTCCCAAATCCCAGTCGGATCCACGGTTTCATTCCTTTCCAGGTAGCCAGAATATGCGTGGAGCAGAACAAGTTCATCGTATGTCAGGCTGCCCTTTCGGCTAATGGTCTTTGTGAAAATTTCAATCTCGCTGAAATAAGAAGAATCAGCAAGGTAAGTTGTTATCGACGAGCTGCTTCCGGATAGTTTGTCAAGAAATGAGAAAAAAGTCTTCAGCAAGCGCTCATCAGTGCAACCCAGATTCGCGCACCTCTGAAAAGTGAGGGGTTCCTGATCGTTGCGTAATCCTTGCCAGACTGAATCAAATTCAGGATCGTCCGGATTGCGGGTGACAATGGCGAGCCCGCGATACAGGTTCATCACTTGGTCATCGTAAAGATTCGAAGCCGGGTCGCGGTAGATCCAGAAAAGATTGGCCCACTTGGTTTCGATGTTGTGGCTGAAATAGTCTTTTATAGGAATGTGATTACCATTGCTCGATACTGTCCATTGTGGGAATGAGGAAGCAAGATGATGTTCCAATCGAGCTTTAAAGTTCTCGAAAACCGTCAGCGGCTTGCCTCGGGCGTTCATCTTGATGTAAAGGTCGTCCGAAAGACCGAATTGTTCGAGTTCAAGGAGCTGGAATGTGATGGGCGGATGCTCATCATCTTCGAGTTTTTCATATAATCCCGAAGTATTACCAAAGCGATCTTGAAGGGCATCCAGCATTTTAAGAGCCGATTGAATAGTTGGATCCAGCTTCCAAGATAAGAAGAACCACGGTTCCTCTTGGATAAGCGATGTAATGCTCGGTATTACATCGTTTTGACGCTCAGGAAAGTAGCAGGAAAGAGCGTCAAAGAACTCCTCTGAACTCGGCCGAACCAAATATGAGAATCTCACCTTGCCGTCCTTACAGAACCGGGACTTGAAACGTTCCCCCGCGCCATCAAGCCAAGCGGCGAACCAATGGAGTAGGAACAGAGTCGTGAGGCGCTGCTGCCCATCGAGCGGACAGAAAGTCAGTGCCTTCGTGTCTGTATCCTGAGTGATACTGCCATAGATGAAATCAAGATCCAGAGGAAGACTAATGCCGTCTCTATGCTTTTCAAATGCGGTGGCAATGGCCTCCAGCAAGCCTGCGCGCACGTCCTCTGCGGATGGACGCCCTTGTGCGTAATCCCTCTGAATTATGGGAATCTCCACTCGTGAGAAGCGGGAAAACAAACTGTGAAATGAGACTCGGGAATCAGTGAGTGTTGACATAAACTCGGGCTTTAGAGGATTTCGAGGTTGTGGAAAAAGGCGGCCAGGGTGGCGATGATCTGGTTACGATAGTCAAGCTTGTCTCCTTTGTTCCACCTGAGCATGTCATCAAGCTTCCTACTATAACATTTGAGAAAGATATTCCGCGTGCAGAGAGGAACAAACGTTCCGCTGCGGTCAAGTGAGAGAATTCTATGACGCTTCACTGGGAAGACCGCATTCTTATAGCTGCGATTTGTCGACTGATCGAGAAGCGTGAGATTCTCTATCTGATGGTCGGCCTCCGAGGACTCCTCCTCTCCGTACTGCTTCAGAATTTGGTCGTAGATCTTGTCAAAGCCAGCTTTGTCGAACGGGCTGCTTGAAAGAACAGCCTCAATCTGCGGGAGCCATGCGGAATCACCGCTGATGTCGGAGTAGCAGAGGAGGACAGTTCGCAGCCATTCCTTTTGGGAGTCCGGTCGGTCCGGTTTGTCGGAATCAACGGAACTGATATGTTCGATGTCCCAGTTCTCCTGTTTGAAGCTGTCGAAGGGGAACCTCAAATTTGACAGGTCGTTCTCAAACAGTGTTGCAATGTTGAAAAGAAGCAAGACAGACCGCAGGCGCGGCTTTGAACTGCCGTAATACATCTCAGTCAACTTTTGGCCGATTAAGGCTGCTAGTGTATCATCTTCATCGGTAATGTTGGATTTTCCGAAGAGTTCACAAAAGATTCGTTGACGTAAGAACTTTGCAAACGAGGACTTTGGACGCTTGAGTGCCTCTCTCCTCAATTCTGTTATAGAAACTCCAATATGAATCAGAAAACCTGTAAGGTGATATAGAGTCCGGTCGTGAAACCACTCCTCCAGCATCATGTGGAATTGCTTCAGATTTAGCCATTCCTGCTCGGGAAGCGTCTCCCGGCTTTTCAGGAGCCCATTGTAGTAATGAAAGGAGCGATATGGATCGCCCGAATACATGGTATCCGGTTGTGCTTCATCTACCATTAACTCGAATAGATATTCGATCCGGTTGGCGGGTGTGTTTTGGCCGCTGTGGATAAAATACCAGAAATCACTTGTTTGCAGCGTTTTCTCAATAAGGTCCCATTCTTGGGCAATACGAAGTTGCTGTAGTTCTCGAGTGTTTAGCCCAAAATTATCGGAACGGAGGAATAGCGCTCGGATCAACTCGGAATTGGTGAGCGGTATTTTGCCGATATTTAGACGGGTAAATGCCTCGATGGCGTCTTCGGTTTTCGGCAGTTCATACCAGATGACCTTGACGTTTCGTCCTACCTCGTCGTCATTGAGGAGTGTTTGAAGCAGTCTGATTTTATGACTTCCATCACGCTTCTCGAACCATAAACCGATGGCTTTATAGGCATTGGAGATATGATGGAAGTCGATATTTTCATCGCTTCGCGCAAGGTTGATGTCCTTGAGGAAGGTCTCGCATGTTTCCGAGCGGGTTTCAAAGCTGAGTGAGAAGGGTGATTTTCCCAAAACCTCAACAGTGGGCTTGAGGTAGGTCAGAATCAGGAAAATTGTGGTCAGCCGTTGTTGGCCATCTACGACTTCGCAAGAGCCATTTTCCTTCATTTTGACCACCAACGGTTGCAGGCAGTAGAAGCCACTGGACTCCATCTTGTTGCTCTGGCCCTGGAATTCCCACAGATCGTTGAGTAGATCTGTCACCTGCACCTCAGACCACCGATAGCCGCGTTGATATGAAGGGATGAAAAAGTTGGTGGTCAGCAGATCGTTGACCGATTTCAGGGTGACGTTCGAGTCGCTCATGGGAAATTGCAGGTTTGGGTGTGGTGTTTGAAATGGAACATGCTATTGAGCGGAGCGTTGGAAAGTATGCTTCTTGGCGAGTCCCACGAGCGTCATGTTAGGCGCGATGGCGCTGTCTGGAACTAGCAGGTAGGTCCATGCTTTGCCACCGACGGACTTGGCGTGTTCGGTGGCTTGTTCGCAGAAGGTCAGCCCCGATTCAGCTTTGGCAATCACTTCCGGATCGTTCATTTCATTGTCGGCTTTGACCTCGATGAGGTATTTGCGATCCTCCGTCTCTGCGACGAAATCCGGTTCATAGGGTCGCTCTGCCTGCGTGCCGATACGCCAATAGAGTTGGAACTGGCCGCTTGCCGGTTTGAACCATTTCTCCGCGCCGTTCGGGCCTTCGAGGATTTCGGTGAAACGTCGCTCGGAGTCCGAATCGAATTTCTGAAACGGATAGAGGCACTTGGAGAACCCGGTGTAAACGTAACGCCGGATCTCCTTTTTGTTTTTGGGCGAGGAACGGAAGTGAAGGGACTCGCTCCCTTGCTCGGCGGTGTAAGGGCATTCTTTGAGCGCCATCCATCCTTTCAGGACCTTCGCTTCCTGACCGGAGGACTTTTCCCAGAAATACTCCTGCATTTGGGTGTGGATGTTCTTGGCGAGCTGCCGCTCGTAGTATCGAAGCACGTTGTTCAGGGCGTCCTCGTCAGGGAGGTAGCTCCGTAGGTGGTCCACCACCTGTCCCGCCAGATCATAGAGCAGGTCGGCTTGGGCATCGTAATTCACGTCGTCGAAGTCGATGAGCTGGCGGACGATGTAGTCCTCAGGGCGGCGTTCGATGAGCTGGATCTGGGCGTCGCTGCGGATGGAGCGCTGGCGGTTGTCACCAAGGTATTGCAGCAGGATGTCGCGGTCCACCGGTTGGAAAACGATGGCGGACGTGTCGATGGAAAACGGATTGAAACCGCTTGTGACCTCGCCGCTCGGGACGACGGTGATCCGGGGAATCTCGATGGTATTTTCCACCAATGCGGCGGATGCCTTTTTGACGATGGCCTTGTAGTCGATCTTTTCGTCGATGCCGCTCAAGGTGAGCTGGGTCGTGCCCAAAGATTCCTCCAGTTCCCGCACGACGGATTTCTGGACTTCCGCATTCTGCAATCCGGTCAAATTCGGCAGGTGCTCCTGTTTTCGGAGAATTTCCAGGGCCTTCCTGCCGACCTTCTGCTCGCCGGGCGATACGAAAACCGGTGGCTTGGCCGTTTCTCCCGCTAGGGGTGGCGGACCGCCACCGAAGAGCTTAGTCTCCAAATTCGGCGGAGAAATTACCTGAACGGGCTTCTTGTAGTCTCCTTGCTTTTCGATGATGCGAACCTTCAAGCGCACCGGGGAATCCGGCTTGTTCGCTTCCTCGATGATTTCTTTGAACTTGTCGTGGGCCACGATGGTCAGGCGATCCACCGCTTCAACACCGGTCCGCTCGCCATAGGGGAGGCGCAGGCCGCGGCCAATGGATTGTTCGATTAAGGTCCGGGCATTTGCCGCCCGCAAGGGCACGATGGTGAACAGGTTGTTCACGTCCCAGCCTTCCTTGAGCATGTTCACGTGGATGACGATTTCCGTCGGCTCGTCGGGATTCTCGACTTCCAACAAACGCTGAACCACTTCTTCTTCCTGCTTCTTGGTGGTGGAGTCGACCTGAATAACTTTGCCGGCATACCTGCCACCAAAGAACGAATCCGATTGGATTTCACCAAGCAGTTTTGCGGCGTGGGTGGTGTCCCTCGCGATCACAAGCATGAACGGTTTCACGCGCTTCCGACCGGTCTGGCGTGCATAGGTGTCCAACTCGACCTTGGTTTCCTCGTGGAGGCGCACGCCGTCTTCCAGTTTCACCCGTTCCAGTTCTTCAGGTGAAAAATCCTTGGGGTTGAAATCCTCCTGGGTGGCGACTGCGGGGTCCTTGACGAAGCCATCCTCGATGGCGCGTGCCAGAGGGTAGTCGTAAATGATGTTCTTGAACCAGAGCGGACCAGTCGCCTTGTCGAGAAATGGTGTGGCGGTGAGTTCAAGCCCGATCAGCGGATTCAATTCGTTCAAGGAACGCACTCCGGCGTCGGCGCGGTAGCGGTGGGACTCGTCCATCAGCAGCACGAGGTCGTTGAGTTGTTTGAGGTAGTCGAAGTAGCTCTCGCCAAGCGATTCGCGCAGTCTGCGGATCCGTGGTGCCCCGGCTTCCGTTTCCTTGGTGTCCCGGTTCAGCTTAGAGATGTTGAAAATATTGATTTCTACTCGGCCATAGAGATCGCCGTGTCCGCCGCCGCGGTATTCCTCGTAGTTGTCTCCAGTGATGAGCCACGGAGTGTCCGTTGCAAATTCTGCGATGCCTTTGAAAACGTACTTTGGCGTATTCGGCGTGAAATCCGTGATCAGCTTGTCGTAGATCGTTAGGTTCGGCGCGAGGATGAAGAAGTTGCGTAGGCCATGCGTGATATGAAGATAGGCGATAAATGCTCCCATCAAACGCGTCTTGCCAACGCCGGTAGCGAGGGCGAAGCAGAGCGAAACAAAGTCCCGCTCAAAATCGGCCACGGTGGGGAAGCGCTCGCGGATCTGTGCGAGCGCTTTACCGACATCAGGCTTTCTACTCGGAAGCTTCAAAGTGGAAAATACCTGATCGAGAATCTCCAGCGAGTCCTTTTGCGGAGGGCGCAGGCTAAGACGTTGTGAAATGGTGCGGACGGAAGGGCTCATGGGAAGTGTCAGAGAAGTTCAATTTGTCCTTGATCGTCCATCGTTGGAGGTGCAGCGGGCAGGTTGCTAACGCGCAATGAATAATCGTCGTGATCCCACTCGCAGCGGTGCAGAACAGCCTTGGGAATCTTTTTTATCGTAAGGTTCGGGAACTTGTCCTGCTTTACGCGGAACGCGGCACAACACACCAGCAGAGACCGTTCTGGGCCTACTGCGTGTGATAGTTCCTCGAGTTGGGGACGAGCGAGCGTCTGGGTGGTTACGTATATAAAATCTTGTTCGCTTGCTTTGCCGTGTTGCCAGTAATGCTCCTGACTTGGCCCATAATCGAAACCCTCTACCTTGCAAACTGCCTCAGCTAACATTTCTGGATTGAACTCCGGATTGACGACCTCATTTCCCCATTGGTCAGATTTAACAAGTGATGGAGCTAGTTGGTAGTAACGGAATCCGCCACCGCCTTTCCAAGCGACGGAATCAGTGATGCCTCCGGAGTCCTTTCCATCGACTACTTTCTTCAGGCGCGTGAGGCAATAGGTGTCGCAATGCTCGCCTAACTCAATTCCGATCCACCTGCGCCCCATCTTGTGGGCCACAGCTGCCGTTGTACCAGAACCAAGGAAGGAATCAAGGACGATGTCTCCAGGGGTTGTGGCGATGTGAATGATCTTCTGGAGTAGTCGCTCTGGCTTGGGGGTTTTGAATAATTCTGATGTTTTCTCATCTGGGAACAACTTCTTAAGTTCATACTTCGCTTGGCGATTGTGACCGGTCTCTTCGATGTCATGCCATAGAGACGATGGAGAAAGTCCTTTTTGATCCGCAAGGTAGGTTTTGCGCATTACTCTTTTCCCCTCGTCTTTAAAGACCATTTCTCCAGAGGCAATCATCTCCTCTACCCGTTCCTTACTCCAACGCCATCCATTCGCTGGAGGAGGTATTCTGTGGCCTTGAGGTGATATGATGTCATACTTCAGATTCTCTCTAGGATTTGGAGAAGATAGGTTACCTTGAAACCATGGCCCCTTAGGGTCGTTGTCAGGGTTTTTGTAATGCTTGTCCGATGCGTCCGAACGTGGTAGACTGTTGGAAAGCCAGCCCTCATTTCTGGAATAGACCAAAATCTCATTATGATCCATTGAAAACTGCTTTGCATCGTTGTTCGAAGAATCGCCAGCTTTCCAAATAACGGAACCAACAAAGCACGAACGTCCAAATATCTCATCCATCACCACTCGAAGATAGTGGACTTCGTTGTCATCGAGATGAACCCAGATGGTTCCATCCGCTGCTAATAATTTCTTTAGCTCTCTAAGTCTGGCAGACATTAGGCTTAACCACAAAGAATGCTCCAGGCCATCCTCATAGTGATCAAATGCCTGTCCTGTATTGAATGGGGGGTCGATATAAATGCACTTTACTTTCCCCGTGTATTTCTGCTCCAGTGCTTTGAGCCCAAGGAGATTATCTCCTCGGATGAGCATGTTCTCAAACAAGTCGTTTTCTGAGACTCGGTGTCTCGCGTGGTAGGACTTGTCTAGCTCCTCAATGAGGATCCGAGGTTCCAGCCGAGGACACTGATCCTTGCCGATCCAGGTGAGTTCGAGTTTTTGTTTTGAATTACTCATTTTGGGCTATAAATATTAGGAATGGAATTCAGCGTTCAACGCAGTCAAGACGACACGTTTCAGCTCTCGAATTGTGCGTTGCGTTCTGAAGTGATGGTTCCAGTCGTGATCGGTGATAAAGTGAGAGTTGGCCGCAGTGAAAGCGGCTGCCAGTAGTTCGTCGGATTTTGTTCTCGCTGCTGCATTCTCCTCCGGCGTCAGCGAGATGGCTTCCACATTCACCAACTCCCTGAACTTCAGGAGAAGAATTGCTTTGAGAAAGTATCCTCCGTGTTTGAAAAATGCTTTGTCGCTCGATGTATGATACCAATCCCGTGTGCTGCCAAGCGATTCATCGAGAATACGGCAGATCTGGACCTCACGCCATAGAGTTCGTGCCGAAAGACTGTCGGGGAAGATGGATTCGATTTTGCTGCGCAATTCTTCCTGAAGTTCAGAGGGAGCGGATTTGAGCTTTTGCAGGAGCTTGGGATCACCCACTGAACACACACGGGCCTCTAGCGCTTCCTTGAGGGAAAATGAAGTTGGGCCTTGAAAATTTTCGAGAAGCGCTGCGCGTTTCGTGTGATACGTGACCCCGGACTGCCGAAGCGTGGTCGCAATTTGTTCGTGACGAGGGTGAACCGAAAGAAAGTCAATACTATCGACCGTTGTTTGGAAGTTGCTTGCCTCGGCAACCTTTTCGCCAATGTCTGCTTCTTGCTCTCCAACTATGATGATCCTGAGCAGAACGAATGCTGTCGTATTCCCATCGGGGAGGTGAGCGGCAATGGTTCCGATGGTTTGCGCTCCGTTCACTACGACAAAACCAGTGACATCGAATTCGCCCTCCGTTCCGTCATCGCGACTTGCGGTCTCAGGGGTTGGGACGAGTATTTTGCAGAGAGCAGTCACTCCGTTATTAAGGTAGAATAGATTTTCGGGTTCATTCAATACTGTGGTTCTCACACGTTCGTTGACGGGGTTCGAACCACGGTAAAACCGCACATTGCGGGCATACAGGGAGTCTCTTTTGGTGACATCATCATGTAATGCCTTCAGGTCCGATGCGAGAATCCGACCATAATAGCATCCGAATTGGCCGGTGTGTTTGGCGTAGCTATGCAGCTTGAGACGGCAGTTGACTTCGGATGACCGACTGAGTGCCATTAGAGCTCCATGAGCACGCCGCAGATCGAAGTTGACGAACTTCATACGGGGTTCTGAAAAACTCTGATTGTATCGGTTAACGATTTGCTCAGCTCGCATCGTGCGCCTTTCATCCAGATCACCGCCAAAATGGGCGACTACGAGAGAGATGTGCAAGCTGGTATCTGCAAGCGCAGCCCGAGCTTGGGATTTTTGAGCAGTATTTAGCTCTTCAAAGCGATCAATATCTCCGGAAAGAAATCGTTCCAAACCATCAAAGAATCGCAGGCATTCAGGAAGCGACGGTTGATCTGTTCCGCCATCCCCCCCTGCTTTTCCTTGAATCAAAAAAAGGTGATGTAAGACTGGGTCGTAGTGAAAACCATCAATTCCTTCATCCTCTCCTCCATCGACATCACAATACACAGCTGAGCTTGGCGTCATCCCGGCGTGGGTCTGCAAATAAAAGCAAGTGAGAGCCCTACTGGGAAATGCCCGATCCCAATTCGATTGCCCTTCGGGCTCATCGCGATTAGGACCGCAGCGAGCACGGCGGACCAGTGACCTGAAAACCTGATCGAGGTGATCCAAAATCTGCTGTTTTTCAATACTTGGCATCGGGGGTCACTGGGGTGGCAAAAGCGGATGGAGTCGGCGGGTCTTCTTTTCGCCCCTATTGGTCCAGCAACTGCCGCTCTTGTTGCTTTCGGGCAATTGATAGTCGGTATCGCAGAGGGCGTCGACCAATTCCAGCACGGCTTCGCCGAGGCGGATGGCTTCCGTCTGGGAATCGAAATGCGATGCGAGTGCGTTGAAGTGGGCACCGAAGATGTTGCGTGAGGCGAACTGTGAGAAGAGATTGGAAATCAAGGGTTTTAGTGGAATTTCCCGTATGACGGCTCCGCTTTCGTTCAGGTGCTCCGCTTTCAGGGCGTCCATGAGTTTCTTGCCGCTTTCCAAGGCCTCCTTGTATTCATGGAGAGTCCAGCCCTGTCCCGCAGTGACGAGACGAGGCAGTTTGCAGCGGTAGATGCCGGTGAGGAAATCGAAGAGGTATTCGAGGACGACCCCGGATTTCGCGGCGATAGCCTGCGGATCGTCCTTTTCCACAAGCCGGCGTTTCAAGAGTTCGATCTGGGAGTCGCAGCCCTTCTGGAAACAGATGCCGGATTCCAAAGTCCATGCCCCAAGCTCGATGAAATCGACGCTCTGCTTGGTGAGCTGCCCCCACTTGAACTTGAAGCGGAGCGGCTGATAGTGGCTGGTGATGAGGACGTGCTTGAAGTGGGCTGCCTCTTCGAGAATGGCCTCGTAAAGTCGCTCCATGTGGGCTTCGTCCACGGAAGCGATGGCGTCATCCAGGAAAAGCAGTGTGGAAGAAGGATCATACTTCTTTTCCAAGGCGAGGAATAGGCAGAGGCCAAGGGTATCAAGGTGGGATTCGCTGAAATAGGCGACAGGAGAGATGTCTTCCTTGCCGTGGAAAGCGCCGGTGAGCATCGCCGAACCTTTGCGATCCGGATGCACAAACAGACGAATCTGTTCGAGGTTCTCACCGGGATGAACTTTCGCGTATATCCGGGCGAAATCATCGGAGATGGCTGAGAGCATGACATCGGCGTAGCGGGTGCGCTCGGAGCGGAGGACTTCCTTGATGGATTCCGCCTTATTGATGAGTTTGTGGAGCGCACCATACTCCTTGGTAACGGATGTCCGGCTTTTTGCGATCCTGATAAGGCTGGCTTTGTGGGTCTCGGTCTTCTGGAGAGCCGAGAGTTTCGTTGTGACCCATTCGGCAAGCGGCTTGAGCTGTGCGGCTTCGGCCCAAAGGCTGGCAAACCAATCCTTTGTGAGATCGGCGGCTGCTGTAGGCGTCTTTAGGGACGGAACAATTTCAGAAACTTGCCACGCCGCTTGTTCGGACGCCGCCTGATGGGCGAGGAGTAGGCTCCGGATGATTTCGAAGTAGCCGCGTTGCAAGGTATCCAGCGAATTAGCACAGCGCTCACGCGTCTTTTTAGCAGCGATAAGCAAGGCATTTTGAGCCGAGACTTCCTTGAGCAAGGTCAGTTTCTCGCCCACCGCCAGTCGAAGTTCGTCGGAGGTTTTTGCGGTATCACAAACAGGGCAGGCATCGACGGCACGGCCATCGAGATATTCCGCGGTTCTCTCCAGAAGGTGAATGGCCTCCGCCATACCACCGGCCTGCTTGGCTGCCACAGCCGTGAACTTGCCGGACTCGGTCTTGAAAGTTTCATCGGCGACATCCAGCGCCTGATAGGCGTCCTCCAGTGGCTTGAAGTCATTCCGAAGACGGCCCAGATGGTGCTCAAGATCTTTCAGAATTTGCAGTTCCTCGGCAACCGTTTCCGCGCTTTCGGCGAGAGTATCCGTGATCCACTGGTCAATGGGAGGTGGATTTTGGATTCCTGAAAACACGTCGTCATACAAGGTCTTGAGTTCATCCTCGCTGCGGGCAAGGGTGTTGAGCTGGGATTCCCTGCGTTGTTTGTGGACCGAGATAAAGTCGGTGAGTGCGGATTCTTCGCGCTCCAATGATGGAAGCTCTACGAAATCGCGAATGCGTTCGAAACGTTTGGCGGGAGTTTCCTCGATGAGGCTGGTGATGAGATTCCGGCGCAGTGTGCGAAGCTTGGTGTCTGGCACGTCGCCGGTGAAAACAGGTTTCGTGCCGCTGAGTTTAGCGACTCGGGTGCGGTTCGACTCCTCCCACGCGACCCTAAGATCCTTGCTTTGACGCTTGGCATGAACCAATGCGGGCAGCTTGCTTTTGCCGTCGAGAGACTTTTCATCCAGAGAACCCGGTTGTCCGTAAAACAGAAATTCGAGTGCGTCGGAAATCGTGGTTTTCCCCGAGCCGTTTTCGCCATAGAGAATCGTCAAATCCCGTTTGGAATTGATTTTAAGTTCACAAGAGGTGTTCGCACCGCGAAAGGCTTCAATCGTTAGTTTCATCGGTTTTCGCGGGGGTAAGTTCCTTGTTCAGAAGCAGGTTCCAGTTGATCGGGGTATTGCCTTCCAGACCTTTTAGGATTTCCTCGACGCCAGGGTCGGAAAGCGCCGCCTCGCCCTTGAGGCGGGAACGGATGGGAGTGGTGAGGTTTTCTGGTAGGTCCATGGCATTTTATAATTTATGAATACGTTATGTGAGTTCCCAGCGAATCATAAAGAGTTCAGTTTGTTTGGACTCTTTCTTTAAACGGCGGTCGGCGGCGGAAAGCAGTTTTTCCCGTTGGCGATCCACTTCGTCCTGGGCTTCGAAGATGTCCCGGCGTTTGTCAGCGCGTAGACGCTCGAGAGATAGGACCTGACGCTGCCAATGAACCTTGTCGTTGAGGTTTCCCACAGTGCGTGCCTGCTTCTTGGCTTCACCGATCTTAGCGTCGAGATCCCGGAGTTCGTATTCGAGGGCGGATTTGCGATCATTTGCCCAGTGGTCGAGCTTCTCTATTTCCTGATCGAATGCCCTGGCATGGCGTTCGCTGATTTCCGCTATGACTCGATTCTCCTGATCATCGAGTGCATGGCCGACAACTTTACAATCCAGGGGCGATAGTGCATTAGCCGAAATAATTTCCGCAGGACAATCCAGCAGGCGGTGACACTGCGATGCGGTCAGCGAGGAACCGCCGTTGTCGGTTCCAACGAGAATCAAGTGGTCCTCGCCATCATCTGGGGATTGCACGGTCAGCCAGCGTGCAGCAAGGACGCCGCTGAAGCCTATCAACGGGACGAGATCAACCGATTGGCCAGCATTGTCCGAATAGTTGAAGCGCACAGTGACCGGCTCGGTTTCGCGTTTCATGGCGTCGCGGATTACTTCCCGGGCAAGCGGGTGGTGGAGGCGGTAGCGGTGTGCGTGAAGTGGTTCTTTGGCCATCTCGTAGCGGCCGAGGGGAATCAATGATAAATCAACCTGGTTGAAGGGAAGCGAGTCGATGACAAAGGCATGCTCCTCATCCAAGAATGTCGCCTGTCCACCGAGAATGTAGCGACTGATGCGCCAGAGGATCTGTTCCACGCGGGTGAGATACTCCCGGCTTTTTGTCGTGTGGTGTCGCAGCTTTTCCGCAACCTCCGCATCGAAGTTTTCAAGGAGTTTCCGGCGGGTTTCATCCAGCTTTTCACTGATTTGCTCCTCAAGTTCGTCCTGTAGCAGTTTGAAGCCGCTTTCAATTTCTTCCGGGGTGCGGCATTTCTGATAGATGGCAACAATCCGCTTTTCGAAATCCACACCTGATTCAATGGAGCCAAGGACTTCATCGGATGAGCCGAATACACCGGAAAACAATTTGAACTTCTCGGCGAGCAGTTCGAACACGCGCTGGTCGGCGGCGTTCTTCACATTGAGGAAATTGATCACGACCACATCGTGAAGCTGTCCGTAGCGGTGGCATCGACCGATGCGTTGTTCTATGCGTTGAGGATTCCATGGCAGATCGTAATTGACCACCAATGAGCAGAACTGAAGGTTGATGCCTTCCGCCGCCGCCTCGGTGGCGATCATTACCTTCGCCTCTTCGCGGAAGTAATCCACGAGTGCCTGCCGCATATCCGCCGAGCGGGAACCTGTGACGCGGTCGCTGTCTTTCCAGCGTTGTTTCCACGTCTCATAGATCGAGCGGGATTTTTCATCGTTGTTTGATCCGTTGAACAAGACAATGCGGTCGGCGTATTCCGTTCCCGCCAATCTCCGGAGCAGATAGTCCTGAGTGCGGCGCGATTCGGTGAAGATGATGGCTTTCTCGGGAGCATTGTTGCCGCGCATGGCGTCAAAGCCCTTTTCCAAGGCGGTGATTAGTGCGTCGCCTTTGGCGTTCTCACTGATGTTCACGGCAAGGTCACGGAATGTTTCCAAGTCCCGGATTTCCGATTCGATGGAAGCCCGGTCTTCAGACGTAAGGGCAACGCCAGGTGTGTCAGGCTCCCATTCGTCCTCGAGTTCCTCGAAGCCTCCATCCAAGTCCTCCTCGAAATCGAGCTGGGCCTGATCCCGCACAGAATTGTCGGCGCGTATGACCGCATTCAACTTCTTCGCGAGGGTTTCCAGCGCTCCCGCAATGGCGAATGTGGACGATGCCAGCAACTTGCGCAGGATCAACGTCATCAAAGTGCGTTGTGCGCTGGGCAGCGCATGAAGTTCCTCGCGGCGAAGGTATTCCGAGACGAGGTCGTAGAGCCTCTCCTCATCCGGTCCAGGCTCAAAGGGCTCCGTGAGGGGAATCCGGCCAGTGTATCGGATGAACTCCACGACCTGTCGGCGGAGGGTGCGGTGGCAAAGGGGTTTCAACCGGGCTTTCAGGTCGGCAAAGGTGTCACTGGAATCGAGCCTCGCATACTGGGCTTGGAAAGATTTGCGGTCGCCGAACGCGAATTCATCAATGAACGAGACAAGGCCATACAGCTCCAGCAGGGAGTTCTGGAGCGGTGTGGCGGTGAGAAGAATCTTCCGGGGGCCCTTGAGTGCCGTGCGCAGCTTGTTGGCGATCTTGTTGGAAGGCTTGTAGACGTTCCGCATGCGGTGAGCCTCATCAAGAACCACCAAGTCCCACGGCACTCCCACGAGGAAATCATCCTTGTTGGCGGCGAACTGGTAGGAGCAGATCAGGATTCCGGCTTCAGTTTGGTCAAATGGATTTGTGATTCCGCTTTTCAGCGCCTGGGAGAAGGTCCGCGCCTCCAGAATGTGCGTCGGCAAGTAGAATTTTTCAGCGAGTTCCAAACTCCACTGTTTCCGCAGCGAGGCGGGCATGATCAGAAGGATCTTCCGGCGGCCCTCTGCCCAGAACTGGGAAAGCAGGATGCCTGCCTCGATCGTCTTTCCCAAGCCAACCTCGTCTGCGAGAATCGCGCCGTTCGATAGTGGCGACTTGAACGCGAAAAGCGCCGCTTCGACCTGGTGGGGATTCAAATCAACCTTCGCATCGGCCAGCGCACCGGCAATCTTGTCCAGACTTCCAGCCGGACCCCGGCGGGAGAGTTCGTAGGCAAGATATTTGGCTTGGTGGGGTGTCATTACGCGCTTGAGCAGATCCCTTGCTCGAGCGAAATCTGCGCACAACGAGGAAAGCAGGAATCCTGCTAACAAGAAAGGCCAAAAACTGGTTGGCAACCACCTATTGATTAGGGAGTTGCGGAACAAATCAGCGCGGAATGTGCCAAAAAACCTGATTGGAGGCCAAAGAGACATTTTTGCAGCCATTTTTCATCCTGTCTCGGGCGAAGGCGGCCCGCCGATTCTGCGGCACCAGGAGCCCAGGAATGACCAGAATAGATTCTGGCCATTCGCCATGGATTTCGGATTCAATTCACGGGAATGGCTGAATCTCTTTTCGCGGATGATTATGAAGGGGAAGCGGGATCAGCGGTGGCGTTGAAGGTTTTCTCAAAGTCGGCGGCGATGGTGATGATTTCCTCGAAGGAAGGAGTCTCGCCGAAGAACATGGGGCCGAGCATGGCGGCATAGTCGGCTTTCCAAGCGCTGAGATGTTCTGAGGGCGGCGTGAGCCGGAAGCTGCCGGGTTTGTGGGTGGTGTAGTCCACCCAGGAGAAGCGGAAGAAAAGCTCACGATGCTCGGCGACCCGCTCGAAGAGGGCGGTTTGCGCCAAGGCTTTTGCGCCGACGCCGGCACGCAGGAGGCACCAGAGGTCGTAGTAATGGCGGGCCATGCGGAACTTTCGCGGTTTGCCCGGCGGCCGGAATGTTTCCTCGTGAAGAAGGCAGGCCTTTTCCCAGAACGTGCGTTCGGCGGTGAGTACCCGGACAATGCAGGATGGTGCTGGATCGAGTGTGGGAAAGTGCTCTGTCACATACGGCTGAATGGACTTTTCCTCGTGGGGCCAGTCGTCCGAGCGCGCGCCAAGTTCGATTTTGACGACAGGGCGGACGTAAGCCGCCACGCTGGCCGGGAAGACCGTCGGATAGTGGAAGAGAAGACACTGGCCGTCGGGCATGTCGGAATCGACTTCGAGCTGCCAGCCGGATTCACCGAGTGCGCTTTGAATTCGTGACGCAAGGATGGGTTGCAGTGTTCCCTGGACCCAATCGCGGCAGGCGTCCATCAGTGCTTCGAGGCGTGCTTTGCGCTGCTTGTTACTGGGTGCCTTGTCAGGGGCAGCGTCGCCACCGAAGCCAAGAACCTCCTTGTCCACGATGAGATCAATGTCCTCAGAGAAGCGCTCGATGAGTTTCCAAGCCTTGGAAAGCGAGGTGCCGCCCTTGAACGTGATGTGCCCGCCGATGTCCGGGTTGGAGAAGATTTCGCGCAACGTCAAGCATACCCAGAAGTCCTTTTCCACGCTGGCGGCGTCGAGGCCCATCGCCCGGTTCACCTCAACAAATGCGTCGAGTTGGTCGGCGGGAGAGAGCTTCAGAAAGGCATCCATGGTTCAGGGGGCAGGTGGTTCTTTGGCAACGCTGCGGAAGATGTCGGCGATCCAGGCAGGAGCACTGGCGGCATCCGCGGGAAGGGCCGCGCGGTCGGCCGGTGAAAGGTTTCGGCGCAGCTTGGCAATGACATCATCGTCCACACCACGTTTTCCGATCCAGCGCAGAGCGAGGATGACCTGAGCGCTTTTCGGGTTTTTCGTGGAAACAAACCGCGGGGAAACGTGGCGGAGGACGATTTCGGATTTGCCGCTGCGGATGCGACGGCTCGGGCCGGTGGTCAGGTGCCAGCTCCGCATGGGCACCTGGTCGCTGAGTCCGAGCACGTTGGCCGCGTGGGCACCGGTGGGGAACACGTCGCCACCGGCCTTGCGCTGGATGAGATCCTGCATGGCATTGTAGCCGGGTCCTAGAGAACCGAGCACCGGATGGTTCCTCGGCTGGTGGTAGAGGCCGCGCCCCGCACGACGGATGAAACCGCATTTGCAGTTGCGGGAAAGGGTATTGTCCACCGCCGCACGCGATCCGAGATCGAGAAAATCCAGCGGAGTCCAGACACGGTCCTGCGGCCCCGTCCGGATTCGGTCGAGGATTGCAGCGTCAATGGAATCAGCATGCTTTTTCATGGCTGTGCGCCTTTTCAAGAGAAACTTTACACGTTTTTCTGTCGAAATCAAGGGTTGTCTGAGGAATATCTGGAAGAATTGCCTCACTCGTCCTCGCCCTAAAGAATGCAACAAATTTGTCGAAAGAGCCGTCACAAGCACGATTCCCCCCGCCTCCCCGGGGGGACGGGAGGGGTGAAGCCCCCAGCGGGGGTTTGGGGGAGAAGGCGACCGGGGTCGAGCGGCCGCCCGCTCGGCGGGGCCCAGGGGCGGCAGCCCCGGAGTCACTAAAAAATCTCGAGATCGGACAAAGATTCCTGATCGGAAGGTTTGACGCCGGCGGTGACAAGTGGGGCCGAAATCTCCATTCGCTCGTTGACCACCACATCCAAGAGGAGTTCCTCAAAGAAACGGGTCCCTTGCTGCTGCCGAGATGCTTCCGGGATTCGGCAGAGTGCGAGTTGCTCGAATTTGGAACGCCATTGGTCCGGCAGCCGGGGAAGGATGGTCGCGAGGATGTCGTGGTAACCCGTTTCGGTAAGGGGTTGAAGGACGATCAATCGGCTGCCAAAGCGGGCGATCAGTTCTCGCGGGACGTATTGCGCCAGCGCGTTGAGATCGGGGGGCTCGGGTAATTGAACAGCGCTCGCGCCGAATCCGATCAGCGGTTTGGTTTCGTTCCAGACCTCCTGGAAAGCGCCGGCCCCTACGATGAGGGTTCGTTCGCGCAACATCGTCTCGGCATCCCGGATGGTTGTTTCGCGAATTAGATCGCCTTCTTCGTCTCGAAGATTTCGCGGAATTCTGAAGTCGAGAAGGGTATATATTTCTGTTAGAAGAAACCGGGAATATTCGCCTCCAGCTCGAATTTTGTCCAATTCGTCGGTGAAAATGATGCAGCCCTCGCTACGCGCCGACCGGGAGAGAAATTGACAGATGGCTGGCCACGTGCTAACGGCCCCTCGGTTAGAACTTCCTATCAATATCCACTCAGAAATTGAGATGGAAAAGTAAGCCAAATTCATGGATTCTGCTAGGGCTCGAACAATGTAGGTTTTGCCAGATCCCGATGGCCCGGTAACGAAAACCGCAGGACGGATTCGAATCGGTAGGTTAGAAAAATTGCTATAGATGCAGGCGCGGGCTATGGCTGATAATCGCTTATAAGCCTCATACTGGTGCGGCAGGATAAATGGTTCGGTGTCGGATTTCTCGTTGGGTGTCATGTAAAAGTCTTGGGGAGAATGCGTGATGTCGGCGGATTCAGCGTCAGCCGCAATTGGTTTGTAGAAGCACACTTGATCGAATGCCTCAAAATGCTGGTCTATCAATTGCTAAGATGCATTTTGAAATCGCACAAAGGCGGGCAAATAGATATTTTCAACTGAGGTGAGTGATGGATTTGTTGTCTGTGTTTTGCCAAACTGGCGATCATTTTCGAGAAGATGAGGAGGGCGATGCTGCGATGGCGCACCGCCCTCCAGTGTTTCTGTTCGGGTTCAGGCTTCGCTGTACCGGATTACGGCAGCGGTATCCGCTCCCACGACCCGGGCGAGGTGTTGCCATTGTTCCTCGTCCCCAATCTCGCGAATCGTCTGTTCGATCGGGCAAAGCACATCGAGTTCCGAGTCATCCATCCGGTCCAGAAAACTCTGAATCGGTGCGGGTTGTCTTCCCGCGCGGAGCACAAAGTTGGGGCATCTTGTACCTTGCGCTTGATATTTCTCGATGCAAACCAGAGGCCCTCGATTCGGATGTGTCGGATCCGAAACAAGATTGCCATCTTCATCGCGTTCGTGAGGGAGTTGCTCGATGCGGAAGCCAAGTCCTGGCGATCCGCCTCTTACCCCGTCATTCGAGGAACCGAGGAACAACCGCGCCTCAACTTTGCCTGCCTTGTTTTCCAATAAGCACCAGAAGGCACAGAGGGATGAACAAAGCAGTCGATACCCCGTGGGATTGGCACGATTGTACAATTTCTCAGGCGAGTTTTGAGCAAACCAGCGATAGGCGCGATCAAAGACGCCTTTACCACCCTTTTGGAGAGTCCGTGGGTGAGCAAAGCGAGCGTGCTTCATGCCAATGGCCGGAATATTCAGCATCCAGTTGTTCGATCCCATCAGCGCGGGAATGATTCTGAACCAGTTAGAGCCTGTTTCCAGCTTCAGCTTCCGGTTTTTGAATTCATCCTTGAAGATCAGGTCCTCAAAAATCGGATGACCTGGACGATCCCCAGGGGCTTTCTGTTGGTCGATTGCGGTTGTTGGTGCGAACTCAATTGTTTTTCTTGTCATGGTGTTTGTCTTTCTTGTGTTGTTTGTTAGGTGGTTCCTCTTGGCCGCGATGAGACAAAGCAGTTCAGAGATTCCAGTCTGCTCCAAGGGCTTCGTCATGGGCCCATGCAGACATTAGACAGATTTTGCCTAAAAGCCTGAGTCCCGGAAACGGGACTCAGGGAAAAGGTGCGAATCGCGTTTTCGCGGAATGCTATCCATCAAACCCGAAGCAATAGTGTTCCAGCGATGGCGTGGCTTTGACGTTGCTGGCTAGTCAAACACGAGCCAATTCTTAGGCGATACTTACATTCACGGGTGCCAGGTCTCCTGTCGGTTCAATCATTGCAGTTGGCTTGCCGCCCTCGTGTCAAGTTGACAATTAGACATTGGCGAGTTGTTAAGGAAAGTCGCCAACTTTATCTGGTTTCCAAAATGTCGCCCGCAGTGAGTCTATGAAGAAATCCTCACGTCCCGCTGCTTGGAAATGGCACGAGGTTGTATTTCCCTGTGAAGGAAGAGATCCACCGCCACATTGCCCAATGTAGGCGTTTGTCCATCGAATTTCCGTTCGCGAGCGCTTTCAACCAATCTTTGAAACTTTGATGGCCCCCGACGAATCGCTCGAAATCTCGATCCGCCTCCTCCGAGGTCCACTTGAGAAAATCTAAGAAAGTATCGGCATTCGAAAGATGAGTATTCAGGTACCCGGGCAGCTCCTCGCGAAGGGAAGGCGACAGTGCAACAAGCAAGCGGGCTCGACATTCGTCGAAGTGTTCCGATTCTACAATTTCAGACAGATTGAAGCTTACGGAGGATGCCCCTAAACCGATTGCGGTCGTGATTGGAGCGACCATCCAGCCGTTGGCATCCTGCCAGGTAGCTGCCACCGAAACCTTGCTCAGGTCAAATACAGAAAGCAGGTTAGAGTCATTCGCCAGCATTATGCTCACTACGTCTACGCACTTCTCGACCAAGTGATGTCCTCTCTTCTCTTTCCAATCCGATGCAAGCCAGATTGAGTTGAGATAACGGCAGCAAAACGACATATTCTCAGTCGATGGATGATGGGACAGCAGTTCGAAAAGAAGAGCATGTATCCGAGCGTCGGGGCTAGCGAGCACGCATCTTTCCAAGAAGTCTCGAACCTCCGCCAGGTGAGGCTCTACCGAGGCAGTCAACTTGACCAATGAGGACGCGGCTGTCTTCGCCACATCGAAGATCTCGCTATCATCAGGGTCTTGATGAGTACCGTAGTCCCGGCGATCTCCGAGCAGACCTATTAGCACGTGATTTGCTTCCTCGAAGCCAGCCTCGCCGATCTGGCTGGCTAACTCTTCCTTCACAAATGCGCTCGAATCGTCCCGGAGCAGTAACAATGAGGCCCATTCGGTCGCCGACGCATCTGGCACGAGACGCTTCAGACACTCGATTCTGCAGAAGCAATCTGCATCGTTAAGCCCTTCGTTAATAAGCTGCTCTCTCGATGGACAAATGGACCAGGCATGGCGGCGAACGGTGGCGTCCGGTGAACCGAGGAAGCGATCCAATCCCGCTGCCGCATCCGGGTGCCCTAGCGACCACAGGACCTTCGCCGCCAGCACTCCGTAGCACGGTGGCCAAGCCTCAGCCAGAGCGTGCAGGAGATCCTCATCGCATTCTTCTGGTTGAGCCGTCTGCCGTCCTTTCTCCGTCAGGCTGCATTCCACAATTGAATGTCGTTCGGCGGCGGAAAAGCGCGACTCTACCGCTGGGTAGTTCCGGAACCAATCTTCGCTATCCGGAAGAGGCTCGGTATCATGCCGGCCGGCAGGATGCATTTCCCCCGCAAGAATGAGGGCAAGCAGCGCGAGCAGGCCGCGAGAATTCTCCCCCATGCCGACATCTATTAGCCGAACGAACTCTTCCGTGTGTGCAAATTTCAAAAGAACGGATCCAAGATAGGAAGGCACCTTGTCCCTAACGGAGGCCAACTGATCGACTGCCCACGAGTGGAAGTCCGCCCCTTCGCTTCGAGCTACGATTTCTGCGGCCACGCCTGGACAACCAAGAGCAGTGCACCTATCAACAAGAATGTAGCGCTCCTCGATTTCAGAGTCCTCCTTAGCAATTTCCATCCATGGAAAAAGCAAGCGGTCGATGTCCGGATGGGCCGCCATCCACTCGAAGCCATCTTTCTTGTACTTGTCCAGGACTGCAACCTTGAGTGCTCCACATGCGTTGTGATAGCTATCCCAATAGGAATCATCGTCCTGGTGGTAGCTGGCATCAATTTCCCCCTGCTGATCTTTGCGACGCGATTCGCGATCAGTATCGGTAGACTCGTGATCGGCGGCGCGCACCGCTGCGACGCAGGCCGTGATGAGCGAATCTATCCGCTCCGGCACCAACTCAAGCACGCAGCGGAGGAGGTATTGAGTGCTTTCATGCGGGTCTTGGAGAGAATCCTGAAATGCCGCGGAAAACCATTCGTCGACCGGCCAAGTGAACTGTTTGAGAAACTCTGTTATCTGCGATGGCTCGTAGGTATCCTGATCGTTCCAGTAGCTACAGTGGTGCGGGAGGTAGTAGATAGCAAAACTTTCGGCAAGTGCCAGACACTCTCGATTTTGCGCGATCCTTGTGATCTCCTTTGGCGCGAGCGTCGGCAGGTCCCATTTCGGCCCGTTCAAAGGCCACCAATGTTCTTTCTCCGGACCTTTCCGCGCAGTGAGAGCCCTTGCTAGGTATCCCGGGAGACTGCGGTGGGTCGTGAAGCTTGCCACTTCGTCGAGGCAATAACCAAACGAGTAACCTTCAGAATTGATCGCGATCGCGACGAGGTGGGCATCTAACCCGAATGAAATGTCCTCCGGGACAAAGCGGGTGCTTTTCACCTCGCGTACGCAGAGATGGATGGAATCGAAGTTACCCGCCAGTGCCCAGCCCCTTGCTAGGGCTTCCATAGTATCATCAAAAAGCCCAGGGCAATCGTCCATGACCTTTGAGAGTCCCTTTTTCACCGTGGGCGTAGCAAGGTAACCGCTGCTCCGCTCCCGCAACCATGACGAGGCCAGGTAATTGAAGAAGCGCTCTATGTCCGGAGCGCCGACCATCCCGCCTTCTTTCAAGTGGCGACGAGCAAGCCTGACATTTTCCTCATTCACGATGTTTCTGCCGATTGTGAGCAAGGCCCAGAGGACGACTGCCGATTTGATGTCATTCTCGCCGCCAACCATGATCCGACGGATGAGGTTGGTGGCTACTGCTCCTACGTTCGATTCCTTTGCCAATTCAATTGCTTTCGATTCGGTGACGCGGCCTACTTTCAGGTCTTCGTCCAGTTGATTACAAAAGATAAATATTGCGAAGGGCGTCTCGAGATTCGGCATGACGGCCGGCATCAGACCTAGCGCGCTATCCCTATTTTCGGTGGGCCATCCTTCGATCATCCGCTTGAATATTTCTTCCCGTGCGCTGCCACTGTAGTCGTCTGGACCCAATTCTTGAATCCATTTCTTGAATAGTTCTGGAGCCGCCCTCGTGGCTTCTTGGAACGCAGCTACCGTTGAGGTCACCAAGAAGGTTTTGCCCGGTCGTGCCAATGCTAACAGTTTCGGGAGTTCCGTTGTAATTAGATCCGATCCCGGATCCGGGGGGCCTTGCCCCCAGGGGTCTTCCACATAATAGACGGTGGATCCGTGGGTTCTAAGGGACTCCCTCACTTGTTGAATTGGTTGTCGGAGATTCACGATCTCCATTTCAGCAGGCGGGTCCCCGAACCTAAGGCGATCGGCCAATTCGTTCGTGATTTCGGTCTTGCCGGTACCAGGAGGACCGATGAGGACAATGGCATGCTTCTTTGAGAGATGATCCTTGATCGCCGCGTAATTCGAGGGAAGAACTGGAGGGCGCCGGGGAACGAAGCGGCCATTATGTAGGATTACGATTTTCTCGATTTCTGAGCGTGGAAGGATTCTGGGCACATTCCCCTTCAACCTCTCCTCCACACATGATTTCAGTCCCTCGATGCAATCTTGGGACTTTTGGCAGGGAACATAGCAGACCTCACGGAGCAGGGTGGCAATTTTGATTTCGAGTAGTTCCGTGCTTTTACCCTCGATAATGCCGATCCTCCGGAGGATCTCCGGATCCGCCTTGAGCTTGTCGAATCCCGAGGCTCTGGAGTTCTCACCAATCTCTACTATCTTGAAGTCTTTGAGATCTCTTTCAATTCCCGTATTGGTAACGAGGATATAACGAGAGTCGGGATTCTCGCTGAGATACTTGAGCGGCCTTTTTCTTGGATTTGGCCCCCTAGGCCCTTTCTTGATTTTCTCCGGGAAGAGCGATTCAAAGCCGGACATGCTCCAGAGGACGTTGTTGCGGAGTTTGATCTGGAATTGATACCGCTCGGTTTCCACGAGCGCTGAAGTCCTTTCTTCTTCTGAAACTTCGACAGTGGCCGAGAAGTCTTCATCTGTTTCTGGTTCGATCCCCACCGTCGCAGCGCCTTTCAACAAGATAAATTCGAGTGCTAGCCATGTTGATGCTAAAATCTGATATTTCCATCCCGCGTAGGATGGTTGCTCCTTCTTGGAATGCGTTTCGGGGAGCGTCGGGTTTTGATCCGGTGTCATTGGAGAAGTGAAGGCGGAGGAGTTGAAGGGGGTGGTTTTAGAAATAGGAGACAGGGATTTTGTATGTTGTCGAGACCTGCTGAGTCGTTCCGTACTTATATAATTTGAGATCTTTCGATGCTTCGTTCAAAGGGTATTTGCGGCTTTGGCATATAGGTGGCTGTTTTGGAATTACAGAAATTGCGCAGGCCCAGGATAATTGTCAGACCGTTTTCTCTACCAGAAGTTCTATCGTCTTCGATGGAATCATGACGAAGAGGACGGGTATAAAGAAATCTTGGGATTTCGCTGAAGTTGTGCTAATCTCGGAACATACAGCAGTATGCTCCATGGATAATGGCCACGAGAATAGTCGTTATGCCGGCCACCACCCCAAGTATCACGACAGCTTGAGGCCAGTTGTTTATCTGAAGAGCTGGAGCTTTGGTTAATAAATCCACAAATGGAGTGATGAAGTGATGGACTGCATAACATGAAACCAATATGCATAATGCCCCAACGAGGAGGAGAAACCCTGCGCATATTTGAACTCGAAACTTGGTGAGAATCCATTTCCACCCTGAATCATCTTTGTTTGGCGTATCTGACATAATTACGTTTTGGTTGGAGTTAGCGAAGGCTTACTATTTTCTAGAGATTCTCGAATACAACATGCTAATGAAGATACCAAAGTTGGTGACGCCGAACAGGGAGGTGAAGTAGCTCAGAAACGCGCGGAATTGGTGGGGCTGTTGATCGAAGTAAACGGCGAATTTCAAGTTGGGAATGGTGACCGAGGCTTCCTTGGATTCTTTGAGGTCAGGAAGGGCTACAGTGTGCATGGCTTGGACCGTGGTGTGGAGAGCGTCGCTCCAGGAGCGGTCTTTCGGTGAGGCCATCGCATAGAAACCACAGGTGAACAGGCTGATGCAAACGGTGAATGTTCCGAAAAAATAGATGAAAGATCGCTGGACCCATTCGAGGTAAGTGTTGAGCGGCCAGAGTGCGATTTTCAGGACTTTCCTCCTCCGCCAATCGTCATGCTGGCGGATTTTTCTGTGAAGCCAGCGGAGGCGGTTCTGGCAGGTGACGGATTCCTCATATTCGCCGTATTCATCTAGCACGGAGATGATTCGTTTGACGATGCGGGCTTCGCTGTTGAGGAGGAAGGCTTCGCGGCGGTCCTTGTGGAGCCAGTGTTTCATGGCATCCAAGTTCTTCCGGATCTCCGTAAGCCGCTCATTCATGGAGAGGTGGAATTCCACACCGACGAACTGACACTCGGCCACGACCTCGAATTCGTGTTTTAGTGCGAGGGCGTCCACGGCAACGGTTGGGGTTTTGCCACCCAGCAGTTCAAGCGCCTGCGTGGCCAACACGGCCCCCCGGACTGCGCCGGAGACGGTGGAGACTTCTTCCAACAACTTGGTGGCACGGTGGATGAGGTGCTCGGCAATCTGAAGGAACCGCCCCAGCGAGCTATGGCCGTCGGTATCTTCCAGCCCCTGCGCATCTGGTTTGGGCGGGGGCCAGATGTAGCCATTCGCCAATCCCCTGGCATAGCGGTAATCGACGGAATTCGGGCTGACTGTGGTGTTCTTGGGAAAGGCCCGCAGGAAGCCCAATTTGTCCCAGAGGGTGTGCAAGCCGGAGGCGGGTTTATAGACGACCTGCCGTGACTTTGCGACAGGACGTCCGGTCTCCAATCGCTCGTTGAGCCGCAGGTCACGAAGGTATGCCCGCCGCTTGACCTCGGTTTCCTTCTGACGGTCATGGCCCACGGTGATGAATCGTCGGATGGGGGGTGGGTTGGAGCCTAGCGTCGGCAGGAACCGCTGCCGTTCTTCCATATCACTGAGGTGGCCCGGTGCGCCATCCGGGAAGCCCAGATACCAGTCTTCGATGGAGAGAGCGATCTTTTGCACTGGTGATTCCTTCCCGAGCAAACGTTCCGCTTCGCGCCAGGACGCGATGGCGTGAACGCGGAATCCGCTTCGGAAAGCCATGAGACCACAGAATCGGGAAAAACCACTTTCGTCGTCCAACACCACGGCCAGGTCAGGGCGGGTGGGTACGGCTCTCTCGTTGTTTTCCGGTCTATTGGCCAGTTCCCGGTCGATCTTCATCACCTTCCGGATATGCTGGCGCAGCCCGTACCCATCAAAAAGCGCAGTGCCGCGCGGTTCGGTGAGAGATCCCACGCCATGAAGACGAGAGAAGTGATCCCATGACTTCTGCTGGTCATCCGCACTCATATCCGGCCTACCAGTTACAACGAGAAAATGCCAACGCACCTCTGGGAACGCCAGCACCAACATGGCAATCAGGGTGGACCACCCCTTGGACATCAGGGGATTCATCTGGGACGGATCCACTTCGTCCACCAGCGCGATCAGCTCGCGGCCTTTCTTCAACCGCGCCGATACAAAAGCCGCCGCCCGGTCGAAGTTCCCGCCGCCCGTCGTTCCCTGCGGCAGGGCGACCCATTCTTTGATTTCACCGTCTTCAGACTCCCAGAGATGATTCTGCCGCAATGTTGGTTTCACCGCCTCAAAGACCGAAATATCGGTGTGGACCTGGCGGAGAATGAAAAAGGCTGGCATAAGCGAGAACGGCTAGGTGTCAAATTGTGCTCGGCTGGGATTCGCAGAGAGTCCATCACTGGCCCTTCTGGATTCAGCTTCAAAATCTGAAATAAAGGTTTCCAACGCGCCCCTGATGCGCAGAAGTTCGTCGTTCATCTGCAAATCAATCGACGAATCTACAAGCGCGGGTTCCGACTTCCTTTTCTCTTCGGTTTTCTTTCTCCCAACCTGCAGAGCCTTCGCCGCACGGGTGATCGCATGGCCGAGCGTCCGATAAGACGCCCTTACCTTTTCGGAGTAACCTTCTTTTGTCACCGACATGGCACCCAGTCCGCTCTGTTTATAGATCCCGATTAGCGAATCGACGATCGCGGCGGTGTCTGTACTCTTTTCCGGGATGGCGCATTGCATGTATTTGGTCACCAGCAGTGCAGGAAGTGCCTGCTGGACCTGCCGGACCTGAGCTTGCAAACCAGTGAACATCGCTGACTTCTCCCAGGCTTGGGTTAGCCGGGACTGCAATGTGAGCCATGCATCATTG
>JBAXOP010000033.1:0-26923 GCA_037133195.1 Verrucomicrobiota bacterium
GTGCAGAATTCAGGCCCGAACCCCTTGGTGTACAACCTCGGCACGATGGCACCCAACGCGATGAAAACCATCCGCACCTATGTCACCTGCACCAGCACCGGTATCTTGCTCAACACGGTGACCGCTACCAGTAATGGAAGCCCCCTCGCCACCGCCTACGAAACCGTCCTGGTCGGTCTGCAATCCGCGCTCAGCGAGGTCAAGACGGTAACGCCGTCATCGACCACTCCGGGCTCCACGGTCCAGTACACGATCACTGTGTCTAACAATGGTACCGCGGCCAACGGTTCGCCGCTGGTCATCAACGACTTCCTGCCGAGCGGCTTCACCTACGCCAGCTTAGCCAGCGCCAAGCTCAACGGCGGTACACCGGCCAGCGGCGTGGTCAGCGTGAATTCGAGCAACACGAGCCAGCCCGTATTCACCATTAGCCAGGGCATTAACGTCGGCAGCACCCTGGTGCTTGTTTTCAATGCGACCGTGGGAGCCGGCGTCACGACGGGCACCTACACCAATCAGGTGAATATGATCTACGAGAGCAAGACGGTCAGCGGGATTCCCGAGGCACCCGTCACCGTCGGCGGCGGTTCCATCGGCGATACGATTTTCCGCGACTGGAACGGCAATGGCGTGCAGGATGCCGGCGAGGAAGGTATGGCGGGCGTGACCGTGACCCTGTCCGGCGCGGCCAGCAAGACGGCGATCACCGACGCCAACGGCAATTATCTTTTCAGCGGCTTGGTGGCGGGCAATTACACCGTCACCGTGCCCACCGCCGGCAACGGAGGCGTGCCCACCGGCTTCACCATCACCTCCATTCCTCCAGGGGCGGCCGGCAGTACCACCAGCACCGCCATCACGTTGGCCACCAATCAGGCGCAGTTGACCAGCGACTGGGGCTACAAGCCCGGTGGCACGGGCGTGATTGGTGACCAGGTTTACAAGGACCTCACAGGCGATGGGACCTTTAGCGGGTCTGACACCGGAATTGCGAATGTCACCGTCAAGCTCTATCAGGATGACAACGGCAACGGAGTCATTGATTCGAGTGACGCACTGATTGGGACGACAGCGACCAACAGCTCTGGAATTTACTCGTTCACCGGCTTGGCAACAGGCTTCAGTTATATCGTTGCCGCGGATACGGCTGACACAGATCTGATCAACGCGTTTTCGCCCAACAGTTTCACGACCACCACGCCGGTTCTCCGCTCGGTTGTGAACTTGGCGGGCACGGACAATACCGCCGATTTTGGATACCGGGCCAGTCTGCCTAGCAGTATTGGAGACACCGTGTTTTATGATATCAACGGCAACGGGGTATATGATGCGGGTACTGATATTCCTTTGCCTAACATCACTGTCAGCTTATATCGGGACAGCAATGGGGACGGTCTCGCCGACGGAGCAGCCATTGCAACGGCGAGCACTGATGCCAGCGGTCAGTATCTGTTCAGTAATCTCGCCCCGGATACCTATCTGGTGGTTGTCGACACTGCCGACCCCAATCTGCCAGGCGGGATGGGCACCACGGTGACCCAGTACGACGTGCCGCTGCCCGTTAGCACGGCGTACCTTACGGCGGACTTTCCGTTCACCAAGTTTGTGAACAAGACCGTGGACAAGTCCTATGCAATCACTGGCAATACCCTGAACTATAGCATCACGCCCACCTATCCGGTCAATCAGCAACTCGCGAACGTGCGGGTCTTCGATCCCCTGCCGACGGGCACCACATATACGGCCAGCAGCGCCAACGCGGGAGGCACCTATGGGGCATATACACCGGTGGCGGCCGTTCCTGGCACGTCTGGCACGGGCGTGACGGGTGATCCCACGCTGACGACCTCACTGGCCACGAGTGCCAGTTTTGTCAACGTGGGGAGTAACGTGACCGTGACACTGACCCTGAAGAGCACGCCTGACAGCTTCACCGGCGTGGTGCCGGCGAACTTCACCGTGGATGGCGGTGCCTACACGATCATTTCCGGGCCGACACCCGCGTCGCAGAGCGTGCCGGGTACGAATGCCGCAGTGACATACACATGGGTGTTGCGGCTTGATGCGGCTGACGAGTACACCTTCAGCGCGGATGCGGTGGATAGTACCGGTAACACGACTTGGCCCACCGGGCGATCCTCCACTGTGTTGGCGGCATACGGCGGGAGCAACGTGGTCACGTGGAACCTCGGCAGCAATGTTGTCGGCACTCCGAACCAGACTATCCTGATTGGAACGCCGGCGGGCATTTATGGTTCCCAGGGGGGCACCTCGACGTTTTCCCGTTATGGCATTGCTGCGGGCACTTGGGCGACACGCAGCGCCTATGGTGGCGGCACGGTCGTCTGGGGTGCGCTAGCTGCGGACGGGGTGCAGACGATTTACGGGTTGCGAGGGAACAACACGCCGACATTTTACAGCTACGACAGCACCACCAATGGATGGACGGCGCTGACGAATTGCAATGCCAATGCGGGAGGCTCGGGGCCGGGTGCTGGCGGTGCCGCACTGGTGTATCTGAACCTCAGCGGTACCAAATATGTCTATGCCGTCATGGGCGGAAATACCGCCACGTTCAGCCAGTATTCGGTCAGCGGCTCCAGTTGGGCCGCCAAAGCAGTGGTGCCCGCAAACGTCGGGGTGGGTGGAGCGTTAACTACCGATGGAACCTATATCTACGCGTTGATCGGGAATAATAAGGCTTCCTTCTATCGGTATGATCCGGTTGCCAACACATGGACGGCCCGTGCCAACCTGCCTGCCAACGTGAAAGGCGGCGGTGCCCTCACTTACCTCGGCGGTTATGTGTATGCGTTCAACGGTAACGCGAAGAACACATTTTACCGATACAACGGCAACACGTTGAACACGTGGACCAAGATGGCCAATGCGCCGGGAAGCATCGGCAACGGCGGTGCGCTTGCCAACGACGGCACTTCGATCTACGCGCTCGCCGGTAACAAAACCAATGCGTTCTATCGCTACACCGTATCAACCAACGCGTGGAGCACGCGGGCCAATTATTACAACAACCTGGCAGTCACTACCGGTGCTGACCTTCGCTGCGACCGTCAACAGCAGTCCTCCGAATGTGATCGATAACACCGCGATTGTGGCTGAAACCTCTGGGAATATGGACGTCACAATCAGTCCGACCACCCATACCGCGACCACTGCCAGCATCGGTGATTTTGTCTGGGCTGACCTGAATGGCAACGGGGTTCAGGACGTGGGTGAGCCAGGCATCGCCGGAGTGAGCGTCCAGCTCTATAGCGATGCCAACAACAACGGCACCATTGACGGCGCGGACGCGCTCGTGGCCAGCACCACCACCGATGCCAACGGCAACTACCACTTTTATGGAGTGACGGCCGGTAGCAACTACACGGTTACCTACGATCCTGCGACGGTGCCGGCGGGCTATACCCCGACCAGCGCGGGGAACTCACCCAATACCCTCAAGACGGTGCACGACGTGGGGACCCTCAGCACGGGGCAGCAATACAGCGTCGCTGATTTCGGCCTGATACCGCCGGTCGCTTCCACCGGCAGCATCGGCGACTACGTCTGGCGCGACGCCAACAATGACGGCGTGCAGGACTCGAGTGAGAGCGGCTTGGCTGGCGTAACCGTCAAACTGTATCGTGACTCCAACGGCAATGGTGTCATCGACGCGACCGATCCGCTCGTCGGCACCACCACCACCAACTCCAGTGGCGGTTATGGCTTCAGCTCTTTGCCCATCGCTGCCGGTTCCGGCAGCGCCATTCAGTATCTGGTGCAGGTGGAAACCACCACCTTGCCGACGGGCATGGGCACCACGACCGGCACGTCTAATCCCGAGGCGTTTTCCCTCTATTCTGGAAATGCCACGGTGACCAATGCCGACTTTGGATTCAACTACAATGGTTCGATTGGCGACACCACGTATTATGACAATGGCACTGGCACCGGCGGGGTTGATAGCGACGGCATTCAGAACGGCACGGAAGCCGGAGCCAACGGGGTGGTGATGACGCTGTACAATGACGTGAATGGAAATGGTGCCTTTGACCCGGGGACGGACACCGCGATCACAACGAGCACCACAGCTACCAGCGGAGCACTGGCCGGCCAGTATTTGTTCAGTAATCTGGCACCCGGCAACTATCTGGTGGTGGCCGAAGAGAGCACCGTGCCAGCACCAACCGGCAGCGCAAACGCAGGTCTGCAGGGGTTTATGGTGGCCAGCAAGGGTAGCGTCAAGGCAATCGCCCTGTCGGCATCCGGCACCAATCTGACCGCCGATTTCGGTTTCGTGGAAAAGGGCCTGGTGGAGGGTGCGACGTTCTGGGACGTGAACCACAACGGTGTGTTGGAAACATCCGATACCCTTGAGGGGAGCATCGCGGTTTACCTGTATGCCAGCGATGGCGTCACCCTGGTGGCCTCAACCACCTCCAACGCCACTACCGGTGTCTATCAATTTCTAGTGGCCCCCGGCGACTATGTGGTCAAATTTGCCGCTGCCGACAGCCACTGGCCTGCGGCGCTGCAGTCGCCATTGGGAGATCAGACGACTCTGACGAGCTATGCGATCACAGTGACGGCCGGGCAGGAGGTCACCGGACTGAACTTCGGCCGCGACAATAGCGGCAAGATCGGCAACACGATTTTCGCCGACCTTGCGACGCCCCGTGGCTCCGGCACCCTGCCGGGCACTGGCGACATCGGCTTGTCCGGCGTGACGGTGAACCTCTATATGGATAGCAACGGCAACGGCGTGATCGATTCAGGCGAACCACTTCTCGACACCCAGGTCACGAGTGGATCTGGGCTCTATCAATTTGTCGGTTTGGCGGGCACCAACGGGTCGCAAAAGTATCTGGTGCAGGTCGACACGAGCACGTTGCCATCGGGATACACGGCGACGGCAAGTTCGTATCCGAGCGGGGCATCGGCGAGTTTGAGCACCTACAGCACGACCCTGAGCGGTGCGGCGACCCTGAGCACGGTGGATTTCGGCTATCAGCCTGCGGTGACTACCTACAGCGTGAGCGGCAACATCTGGAATGACAACGGGGCCAGCGGAGGCACCGCCGGCAACGGTACCAAGGACGGCGCTGAGCCTGGCCTGAGCGGCGTGACCCTCACCCTCACGGTGAATGGGCAGCCCTTCGTGGTGACCACCGACAGCTCGGGAAATTATACCTTGGCCGGTATTCCCGGCAGTGCGGCAGTGACCATAGCGGTCAACACCGCCAGCCTACCTAACAGCGCCTACGTCATCACCGGCGATCCAGATGCCGTGAAAGACAGCAGCACCTCGTTCACTATGCCAGCGAGTGCCAGCGTCACCGGCAAAAATTTCGGGTACAACCAAGTGTTTGGAAGCGTGGCGGGGACGGTGGTCACTGGCAATGGCAATGGCATAGCCGATTCCGGAGAGACTGCCCAAGTCGGGGTTACTGTCACACTGACGTCGGCGGGTGTTGATGGAATTCTGGGCACGAGCGATGATACGACGAGCACCACCACCACCAACAGCAGTGGCGCGTATTCATTCACCGGCCTGCTACCGCGTTCCTACATGATTGCCACTAGCGTGCCGAGCGGCTTCCAACCGTACGCAGACAGCGACGGGGGCAATCCGAACAATATCTCGCTCACCTTGACCAGCGGCCAGAACGTGACAGGTCAGGACTTTGAGTATCAGGCCGGCTCGATCGGTGACTCGGTGTGGTTCGATGTGAATGGCAATGGCGTCCAGGACGCCGGCGAGCCGGGACTCGCCGGGGTGCGCGTCTATATCGATAGCAACGGCAACGGAAGCTACGATGTCGGCGAACCGACAGCCACCACCAATAGCTCCGGTGTCTATTCCCTCAGCGGACTCGCGGCGGGCACCTGGTCAGTGCGCGTGGACACCAGCACTCTGCCAGCTGGAGCCACTCCGACGGTTGATTTGGATGGCATCGGCACGGCCCATGTTGCCAGCGTGGTGCTGGCCGCCAACCAAAACCGCAGCGACGTGGATTTCGGATACCGTGGCACCGGGATCATCACCGGTTCGGTGGTGACGGACACCAGCGTCGGCATTGCCGGGGTGACCCTCCAACTGGAAAATGCGACGACCAACGCGGTGCTGGCTTCGACGACCACGGATGGCACGGGTGCCTACTCGTTTGGCAACCTGATGCCGGGAACCTACAAGGTGGTAGAAACCCAACCTGCGTTCTACACATCGGTGAGTGACAAGGACGGCGGAAACCTCGACATCATCGGTGACGTGACCGTCATCACGGTCACTGCCGCTGCCACCAATAGCGGCAACACCTTCGTCGAACAGCAATTCGGCGTGGTTTCGGGCATCGTGTTTGACGACGCCGACGGCTCCCAGGTGCAGGGCGGCGGCGAAGCAGGCACTTACGCCGGCGGCACCGGCTTGTACGTCAATTTGCTCAACTCGGCCGGCACCACGGTGGTGGCCACCACCACCGTGGCCTCCAATGGCACCTACGCATTTTCGGCGGTGACTGCGGGCACTTACGTGTTGCAACTCAGCAGCGTCCAGGGGGTGGTCAGCAGCGCGGCCCCGGTGACGTCCCTGCCCGGCATCTGGGTCACCACTGGCGAAAATTCAAATGGCACGCCGGACGGCAATCCAAATGGCAAGCTTCAGATAAGCGTGGGCATAAACAATGTCGGCGGGCAGAACTTCGGCATCGAGCGAGTGCCGGACACCACCAGTCTGACGGCGGCATCTCAGGCAAATCCCGGCAGTACGACGCGAGTCACGGTGCCTACCTTAGCCGGGACCGATCCGGAGGACGGCGCGCTGGGCAGCGGCAAGACCTTCAAAATCACCAGCCTGCCGGTCTATGGCACGCTCTACTACAATAATGTGGCGGTGACGCTCAACCAGGTCATCACCAGCTACGACCCGACCATGTTGAAGGTCGATCCGGTGGATGGCGCGGTGACGGTGGATTTCGATTACGCGGCAGTGGATGCGGCAGGCAAAGTGGACCCGACGTCGGCGACCGTGATCATGCCCTTCACGACGCTGACCATCAGCGGCACGGTGTGGGACGATGCGGACGGCAGCGCCAACAACGCGTTCACCAGTATTCAAAACGGTAGCGAGGCCGGCACCGATGCGGGCGGCATTCATGCCAACCTGATAGGCAGCGATGGCAAGGTGATCGCCAGCGTGCCGGTCAACCCCAACGGCACCTACGCCTTCAGCGGCCTCAATGGCAACCAAAGCGGCCTGACCATCAATCTCACCCCGGTGCCCGGTACGGTTGGGCTCGCGTCCACCGCCGTTCTGCCGAGCGGCTGGGTGGCCACCAGTCTGCTGACTCAGCCGGCGTTTGATCTTGTCGCCACCAGCCTCGCGGCGAAAGACTTCGGAATCGAGCAACCGCCCACCGCGCAAGGCGTGGATGTGCCCGGCCAGGCCAACCCCGGCAGCACCACCACCGTCACCGTGCCCTCGGCCAATTTCCTGGGCACCGATCCCGAGGGATTGGTTCAAACCTACGTCATCACCGCCATGCCGACCCATGCCGACCACGTCGTCATCAGCGGCATTACCTACACTTCGTTGGACTTTCCGGTTGGCGGGGTCACCATTGCGGCGACTGCGGGCGGGTTTCTGCCCACGGGGGCGATCGCCGTCGATCCGGAGGCTGGCACGGTCACCGTTAAGATTCTCTTCAAAGTCAGTGACGCCGCCGGCAAATTCTCCAACGAGGAATTTTTGTACATGCCCTTCGACATGATCACCGTCGGCGGAACGGTGTGGGATGACGCTAATAATAGCGCGGCCGGCACCTTTTCCAACATCCAGAACGGCACCGAGTATGGCGCGAATGCCACCGCCGCCTATGCCATCCTGGTCAACAGCGACGGTAACGTGGTCGCCAGCCAGGCGCTGGCCGCCGACGGTACCTATTTGTTCCTCAATGTCGCGGCCGCCGAAAATTTGACGGTGCGGCTGGCGGCCACAGCGGGCGCGGTGGGTGAGAGCGCGCCAGTGGCCGGTCTGCCTGATGGATGGACCGCCACCAGCCCGCTGGAGCAAGCATCATTTAACGTGGCGTCGAGCATTGTGGGCAAGGACTTCGGTATCGAGCAATTGCCGGACAGTGAATCGGCAACGGCGGCCAGCCAGGCGAATCCGGGCGGCACCACCAGTGTGGCGGTCAATTCCATTCTGTTCCACGGGACCGACCCGGACGGCACGGTCGCCAATATCCGCATCACGGCCTTTCCGAGCTACGCGACGAGTATCACGATCAACGGGACGACTTACACGCCCACCGGCACCACTGGCACGACCGAGTGGCCGACTGGCGGTGTGGAGGTGCCGACGAATACCAGCGGC
This sequence comes from Verrucomicrobiota bacterium, assembly GCA_037133195.1. Taxonomy (GTDB): domain Bacteria; phylum Verrucomicrobiota; class Verrucomicrobiia; order Verrucomicrobiales; family Akkermansiaceae; genus Luteolibacter. The sequence goes on from JBAXOP010000033.1 coordinate 8,372, forward strand.
TATCCGACGGAAACCATCGCGGTGGATCCGGTTGGCGGCGCGGTGAGCGTGGCCATCACCTATGCGGCCATCGACAATGCGGGCAAGGAGGATTCCACGCCCGGGATCGTCACCCTGCCGTTCACTTTCATCAGCCTGAGTGGCACCGTCTTCGATGATGCCAACGGCTTGACCGATAGCACGGTCAACGGCACCGGCACCAACATCAGCGGCGCCTTGTATGTCAACCTCATCGATCAGAATGGCATCGTGCTCGCCAGTGCCGCCGTGAGCAGCGACGGCACCTATAGCTTCACCAACGTGGCACCAAATACCCTCACTGAGGTGATGCTTACGATCAACCCGGGGACGGTGGGGCAGGCCGAACCGGGTTACGGCCTGCCGACCAACTGGGTGTACACCGGCGAGAGCGCCAATGGCATCGTGGATGGCAATCCGGACGGTGAACTCAAGTTGACGGTTGGCACCAGTGATGTGACGACGCTGAACTTCGGCATTGAGCGCCTGCCTAACACCACTGATTTGCGTCCGGCAGCCCAGGCCAATCCCGGCGGGACGGTGGAGGTTACCGTTCCCACGCTTGCGGGCACTGACCCCGAGGACGGCTCACTGGGCAGCGGTAAAAAATTTCAGATCGTGACTCTGCCGGGTGCCGGCACGCTTTATTACAACGGCTTTGCGGTGACGGCCGGCCAGGTGATCAGCGGCTACACTCCCAGTCAGTTGACCGTGGATCCCAACAATGGCGCGGTGACGGTCAGTTTCGCCTACGCGGCGGTGGACGCCGCCGGTAATGTGGACCCGAGTCCGGCGACGGTGGTGATGCCATTCACCCACATTGCGCTCGCTGGCACGGTATTTGACGACGCCAACGGGTCGCAGGTGCAAAACTCCGGCGAGACCGGCACCCAAGCCGGCGGCTTGTATGTGAATCTGCTTGACGCTGCGGGCACCACGGTGGTGGCCAGTAGTACAGTGGGCACCGACGGTAGCTACAGCTTCGCGAATGTGTCGCCAAACACGACCTACAAGCTTCAGTTGACCCAGAACTCGCGCAGCGCCGGGCAAGCCGCCCAGGCCGTGGAACTGCCACTGGGTTGGATCACCACCGGCGAGAACTCGAACGGGACGTCGGACGGCACTGCGGACAGCCTGTTGACGGTGGTTTTGAGCACGAGCGACGTCAGCGGTCAGAACTTCGGTATCGAGTCCTTGCCTGACAGCGATCCGGCGCTTGCAGACAGCCAAGTGAACCCGGGGGTGACGGTGGCGGTGACGGTGCCGACATTGACAGGCAGCGACCTGGAAGACGGCACGCTCGGGACCGGCGGCACCGTGGTGATCTCCACGCTGCCCTCCAACGCCACGCTCTTTTACAACAGCGTGGCGGTGACTCCGGGCCAGACTATCACCAGCTACACTCCGGCCCTGCTGACAGTGGACCCAACCTTCGAGGGTGCCGGGACGGTGATCTTCACCTTTGCCTTCAAGGATTTGGCGGGCCAAACGGACCCGTCGCCGGCGACGGCAACCCTGCCTTTCACCGGGGTGAGTCTCAGCGGCAACGTGTTCGACGATCGCAACGGGTTGACTGACGGGACGGTCAGCGGCACGGGCACCAATCTGACGGGCACGCTCTACGCAAACCTGATCGACGCTGGCGGCACAGTGCTGGCGAGCGTGGCGGTGGCCAGCGGTGGTACGTTCAGCTTTAGCAACATCTCGAGCGGCAGCGATACCGTGCAAGTGACCGTAAACGCTGGCGTGGTGGGCTCGCCGATGCCAGCGACGGCGTTGTCGGGCTGGATTTACACGGGCGAATACCTGGGAAGCGGTGCGGGCAGCGACGGCACGCCCAACGGTCTGTTGCCCGTGACGGTGGCCGCAGTGAACCTGACTCAGGCAAACTTCGGGATATTGCCCGTGGCGGATCTGGGCACCATTACCGGCACCGTGCGGGCTGACTTCAACGGCGACCAGGTATCTGACGGTCCGCTTTCCGGCGTGGTGCTGAGTCTGTTGGATGGCAGTGGCTACCCCGTGTTGGACGGCAGCCACCATGCGATCACCACCACCACGGCTTCCGACGGCACCTACAGCTTCACGGGGGTGGTGCCCGCCACCTATCAGGTCATCCAAACCCAGCCCGCCGGTTATGACTTCTTGTCCGATGCGGACGGCAGCCTGCCCTACCTCATCGGGGATGTGCAGCCCATCACCCTCACCGCCGGGGCGACAAGCAGCGGCAACGACTTCCTGGATACGAGTTGCCCGGACACTTGGGCCCAATGGAAAGCCCAGCACCCCGGCCAAACCGCCACTGATAACCTCGTCGGCGGCGCCTACAACAATCTCGCCGTTTTCGCCTTCGCCCTGCCGACCTACACCGGCGCCAGCAATGCCTGGTGGATTGAGCCCGCCACATCTCCCACCGGTGCCCTCAACGGCGTGTTCGTCCGTCCGAAGCTAGCGACAACAAATGTCACCTACTCGCTGCAATATGCTGCGGCACCCGGTAATCCGACTGTCTGGACGACCCTCGCGCTCAACGAAATGGCCGTGGGAGCGGTCAGCATCGACGACAACGGCGATTGCACCGAAACGGTCACCCTCCACAACCTGGAAAGCCTCACCGGTCTCAGCGGTGGCACCGGCATCGTGCGCCTCAAGGCATATCTGGACGATGGGGAAACCACGACCACCACCTACACCGAGGTTGAAGGCTGGAAGGAAACCTCCCTCCAATCCTGCGGCACCTTCAACAACCCATATCTGCGCGAAACCGCCTTCACCGGCACCGTCGCTTCGGTCAGCGGCCAGGTTCTCACATTTGCCAATCTCGTTGAGCTGACCTTCGCGCCGTCTGGCAGTTTCTATCTGGAAGTGACCAGCGGTAGTTTCGCCGGCCAGCGCTTCGATGTGGATTCGGCCAGCGGCTATAACATAACCCTAGCCACCGACATCGACCTGAACGCTGCCACCGCGCCGTTCAACACCCGCCTCACGGTGCCCGATCTGGCCGGGGCCTCGGTGGTGGTCCGCCCGCATTGGACCTTGGGTGAAATGTTCCCGGTCGCCAATTTTGACGCTGCCGCCACCCATACCACCGCCGACCAAGTGCAAACGTTCGCCGCGGGCGCATGGAGCACCTATTGGCTCTACACCAACAGCGGGTCGCCCAAATGGGTCAAGGTGGGCGATGGCAGCATGGCCGATCAAGCCAACACGGTCATTCCGCCCGGCCAGGGGATGTTTGTCAATCGCCGCGGCGACAACCTCACCTACTTGGCATACGGCGAAGTGCGCGCAAACGCGTTCGTCCGCCCACTCAGCCAAGGCGTCAATTTGCTCGGCGGCGGCTATCCCGTCGCCCAATCCCCCACTGGCAGCGGCGGTCGCGCGATGAACCTCGCCGCTGGCTTCTTCGGTAGCCGCGATTTCAAGACTGCCGATTCGATTTTCGTCTGGAAGGGCGACGCCTCCCCTGGGGCCACCACCTATGACACCTACTATTTACTCAGTAACTCACCGACTAACCCCACCATAGTCAAGTGGGTGAAGGTGGGCGATGTTAGCCTGTCAAGTTATGATGCGGTAAGCCTCCTCCTCGCTGACCGCAGCGCATTCATCCGGGTAAATGCCGCCTTGCCGGCCTACGTCACCCCCAGCCCATGGAGCCCCTGATTCGGCCATGATGATGCAAGTTCAAAATTCTTTCCCTACAATGTTCATGAATACTCATTTTTTCCGATGTGTCATGTTATGGGTCGCGCTGGCCGGGTTCGGCCAGGCCCAAACCATCGACTGGGGCAGCCCGGTTTGGAGCCAGTTGTTAAACAGCGGCGGCACCGCGCTTGATAGCGGATCGTACTCGTTTGAACTGGGTGTCTTCACGCCCGGCTTTACCCCGCTGGATAGTAATATCTCCGAGTGGAGCACTAACTGGAAAGCGTTCGACCAAGCCAGCTACAGCCAAGAGGCCGGTTACTTCGGTTCGTCGGCGACGATGAATCCGACCACCGGCCTGAGCAGCAACAGCATCGGCGGTGACACGAATTTCTCGGGGCAGTCGGCCTATCTGTTTGTCCGCAACACCGCCGGGAACGGGAGCACATTTTCAACTAGCGGCGAGTATCTGCTGGCCCGCAATGCCAGTTGGACATTTCCGGTGCTCGCCTCCTCGCCCAACCCCGGTTGTTGCGATAACGCCTTGCCGCTCGAGTGGTCGGTGAGTGATTTGGTGACCACCAACACGTGCGTCGCACCGGTGGCCAACGTGCCCACGCTCCAGACCGGGGCCGTCGGCAGCAGTGGATTGGTCTATGCCTCAGGCTCGATCTTCCAGTGGGATCTCTACGCAAACAGCAATTCATCCAATGACCGCGGCTCCGCTTACACCGCCGTCAACGTCGTCGGCAAAATCACTATCGATCCAGCCTCCGTCTTCAAAATCGTCCTGCATGACGGGGGGGATTTCACCGATGCGTTTTGGAAAACCCAGCACACCTGGAGTGATATCTTCGCCGCCTCCGGTATCACCGGTTCTTGGAGCGCCGCTCAAATAGCGGTTTATAGCTCCAGCGATTGCTGTAATCCCCTGGAAGTAGGCAGCTATGGCAAATTTTCCTACAGTGGAAGCTCGCTCACTTTCACGCCGGTGCCCGAACCCACCGGTGCCTTCGTCGGTTTGCTGCTCGCCGCCGGCCTGCTGCGCCGCCACCGTCCGCGCCCAGCCATCTAGCAACTGTGCCCGCTGCTTGGTCGATGCTCAGCCAAGGCGCTTTTCCGCGCTTGCACAGCGGGCGCTGGTGGTTTTCACTCTGCCATGACTCGCCCCGACGGACGCCAACCAGACCAACTTCGCAATATTTCCTTCATCCCTAACGTGGCGGCCCATGCCACCGGTTCAGTGTTGGTGTCCTTCGGCAATACCCGGGTGATTTGCTCGGCCACCGTTGAGGATGATGTGCCGCGCTGGATGCGGGCGCAGCGGGTGGAGGGCGGTTGGCTCACCGCCGAGTATTCGATGTTGCCTTACTCGACCTTGGAGCGCAAACCACGCGATATTTCCCGCGGCAAACTCGACGGCCGCTCATCGGAAATCCAGCGTCTCATCGGCAGGGCCTTGCGCGCGGTGGTCGATCTGAAAAAAATCGGTCAGCGCACGCTCTGGATCGACTGCGATGTCTTGCAAGCTGATGGCGGCACGCGCACCGCATCTATCACCGGGGGTTGCGTGGCTGTGGCCATTGCCTTCAACCGGCTCTTCGCCGAGGGTAAACTCCGCGATTTTCCCCTCAGAAAACTCGTCGCTGCGGTGTCTGCCGGGGTGGTTGACGGCGTGCCCGTGCTGGATTTAAACTATCCCGAGGACAAGGCTGCTGCGGTGGACTTTAACGTGGTGATGACCGAAACGGCCGAGTTTGTAGAAATCCAAGGCAGCGGTGAGGAGGCGGTGTTTTCCTCTGCGGAAATGACCGCCATGCTCGACCTCTCCCGCAACGGCATCTCCCAACTCATCTCTCTCCAAAAGCAAGCGATCCTCGCTGCCGAACGTGCCGGCCCCGCCGACCTCGCATCCCTCGCCGCCGCCTTCGGCCAGTGACTTCTATTATGGAGCGCCGGCTCAAGCCGGCGCTCCGTATGAGATGCTGGCTTACGGCGCCGCGAGGCGCAGCAAGTAGCCGGTGCCGCGGGCGGTTTCGAGGTACTCGGCGTGCGGGCCGAGTTTAACGCGCAGGCGTTTGATGTGGGTATCGAGGGTGCGCGAGTTGGCGGCATCACTGTAGCCCCATACCGTGCGCAAGAGATCAGTGCGCTCGCAGATTTGGCCGGCTTGCTCGCAGAGGTGCTGCAGCAGTTTGTATTCTGTTAGTGTTAGATCGAGGGGCTCGTTGTCGGTGTAACACTGGAGAGCGGCGGCGTCGAAACGAAATGGCCCGACGCTGAGAACTTCGCGCGGTGTGGTGGGCTCGTTGCGCTTCAACACGGACTTGATGCGCAACAGCAATTCCTTGGGTGAAAATGGTTTGGTTAGGTAATCATCGGCACCGAGTTCCAGCCCGGCGACACGGTCCTCAGTCTGGGCGCGGGCGGTGAGCATAATCACCGGGGTGCGCAGCGTGCGCGGTTCGCGGCGCAACTCCCTGAAGACTCGCACACCATCCATCCCGGGTAACATTAGGTCTAGCAAAATTAACGCGGGTGCCGCAGATTTGGCGAGGGCCAGGCCGCTGATGCCATCATGGGCGAGGAGGGGAGTGAAGCCATCGCGCCGCAAATGCAGGGCGACGAGGTCCGCGATGTCGATTTCATCTTCAATGACGAGGATCAGGCTCATGGTGCGGGAGGTTGGTTAGCGGGCGGCGGCTTGCGGTACTCATGGCGGATGTTGATAGCGCTTTCAAGAAAGACGGTTTCCTCACCGATGTTCACTGACAAATCACCGATGCGCTCCAACGAGCGGGCAATGAAAATGAGGTGGAGCCACGCAGCAGATCGGCCGTTGGCCAGTTCGAGTTGGCTGCTGAGCGTGCGGGTGAGTTGTTTGTGCAGGCGGTCGAGTTCCTGGTCCTTGTCGTGGAGTGCCTGGCCGAGGGCCTGATCGTGGTTGATGTAGGAATCCATGGCGTCGCGCAGCAGGGCGTAGGCCTGGGTGTAGAGGGGTTCGAGCCATTGCACTTCCTGCATGGGCTGGCCCTGGTTGATTTTTCGGGCGCGTTTAGCGATGCCCACGGCATGATCGGAGATACGTTCGAGGCTGGTGCTGATCTTCATCGAGGCAATGATCAAGCGTAAATCGGTGGCAACCGGATGGAAGCGGACTAAAATCTCCATACCGATTTGATCGACCTTGCGTTCCAGTTCGTCCACATCGGAATCGGCGGCGATGACGGTGTTAGCCAGATCGGTGTCGCCGCGCAACAGCGCCTGCATCGCTTGCTCGAGGTTTTGGCGGGTGAGTGTGGCCATGGTCAGGAGGTCTTCCTGGAGATGGTGGATGGCGTTATCGTAATCGCGAAAAATGTGTTGGGACATGGGGGCGGAAGAGTTGTCGGTTATTAGTTATCCAAAGGTTCCACGGAGGTAGGCTTCGGTGAGTTTGTGGGCGGGGTTGCCGAAGAGTTTGAGGGTGGCGGAAAATTCGATGAGTTCGCCGAGGTGGAAGAAAGCGGTGAGGTCTGACACGCGGGCGGCTTGTTGCATGCTGTGGGTGACGATGATGATGGTGACATGTTGCCTGAGGGTGCGGATGAGATCTTCGACTTTGGCAGTGGCGATGGGGTCCAGCGCGCTGCACGGTTCGTCCATGAGGATTATGCGGGGCTTCACGGCTAGACTGCGGGCGATGCACAGGCGTTGTTGTTGGCCGCCGGAGAGGCCTAGAGCGGAGTCGTGGAGGCGGTCCTTGACCTCATCCCAGAGTGCGGCGGAGATGAGGGCTTCCTCGACGGTTTGGGCGAGTTGGCTGCGGTTGCCCATGGCATGAAGTTGCAGGCCGAAGGCGACGTTATCAAAGATGCTGCGGGGGAATGGGTTGGATTTTTGGAAGACCATGCCCACTTCGCGGCGGAGCTTGACCACATCCACCGAGGAATGCTCGATATCCACGCCGCTGATATGGATCGAGCCTCGGGTAACCCGCGCACCCGGGATTTCATCATTCATGCGGTTGAAGCAACGTAGCAAAGTGGATTTGCCGCAGCCCGACGGCCCGATGAAGGCGGTGACATGGTGCTCCGGGATATCGAACGTTAGATTCCTCAGGGCGCAGGCGTGGCCGTAGTGGAAGTCCAAGTCGTGCACTTCGATCTTAGCCGAAACTTCCGGTGACATAGGCGAGGGTTTTGGGATGGCGCGGGGTGTTGAAAAGTTGCAGGGCGGGGGCAAATTCAATGAGTTCACCCAGGTACATGAAGGCGCAGTGATCGGCGCAGCGGCTGGCTTGTGCCATATTGTGGGTGACGATGACGATGGTGTATTGTTGTTTCAATTGCTGGAGGAGTTCCTCGATTTTGAGGGTGGCAATGGGATCGAGCGCGGCACACGGCTCGTCCATAAGCAGAATGTCGGGTTGCCCGGCAATGGCGCGGGCGATGCACAAGCGTTGTTGTTGGCCGCCGGAGAGGCCCAGCGCACTGGCGTGCAGCCGGTCCTTGACCTCGTCCCACAGCGCGGCGGCTCGCAGCGCGGTCTCGGCGGTGGCATCCAATTCGCTGCGCTTGTGGATACCGCTTAGTCGCAGGCTGAAGATGACATTTTCGTAGATGGATTTTGGGAATGGGTTATATTTTTGGAAGACCATACCGACGCGGCGGCGGAGTTCTTGGAGGTCGATATCGGGGCGGTTGATATCGATACCGTGGATGTGAATGGAGCCGGCGGTGAGGTGGGCACCGGGGATGCGGTCATTGATGCGGTTGCAACAGCGCAGCAGAGTGGATTTGCCGCAGCCGGACGGGCCGATCAAGGCGGTGATCTGATGGGCCGGGAGATCGAGAGTTATGTCATGGATAGCTTGCTTCGCGTGATAGGCGAAGCTCAGGTTGGCAATCTGGATAGCGGCGGTTGGCGGCGCGGTATGGCTTGTTAGGTCGGTTACCATTTGAGTTTGGAGCGGAGTTTGGCGCGCAGCAGCATTGAGCCGAAGGAGAGGGAAGCGACGAGAATGAGGAAGACAAACACCGAGCCGTATTGGGCGCGCTGGGTGTATTCAGAAGCCGGGATGCGGGCGGCGAGGGTATAGATATGATAGGGGAGGGCCTGGACTTGCGAGGAGAGCAAGTCGAAGGGGTTGGCGAGGGATTGCCAGGGCAGATCGTCCTTGGCGGCGACTGCGGCGGTGAACATGATGGGGGCGGTTTCGCCGGCCACGCGGGAGACGGCGAGTAGCGAGGAAGTGAGGATGCCGGGGATAGAAAAGGGCAGGACACAGGTGCGGATGGTTTGCCAGCGGGTCGCACCCATTGCCAGGGCGGCATCGCGAAACCCTTGGGGCACGGCTCGCAAGCTTTGCTCGGACGCGGTGATGATCACTGGCAGAATCATGCAGGCCAGCGTGGCGCAACCGGCCAGCAGCGAGGAATTCCAGCCTTGAAAACTCAACACCGCATCGCCGATGAACAGTGGCACGGTCAGTAGCGAGCGCTCTGCGGGCGTCGAGGTGATCACCGGTACCGCTAACACAAATACCGAGAACCCGAATAGCCCGAAGACAATCGATGGAATGCCCGCCAGATTGAGGATGGCCAGGCGCACCACATGAATGAACGGGCTTTGCCTGGCATATTCGGATAGATAGATGGCAGCACTCACGCCGAAAAACAATGCGAGGACCATCGAGCCGGCAGTCAACAGGACGGTGCCGACAATCGGTCCGATGATGCCGCCGCCTGAGTAGGAAAACGTTTGTTCGTTGTAGATAGGCACACCGGCGTGCTCTTTGACGTACGCGCTGTACTTGGAGGCTGGCAATTGGTGGCGCAGGCCCTGGGCATCATCAAACACATGCAGTGTCTCGTTTTTATCCAACAGAAACCCGAGATCGACGTAGGGGGCCTTGGTGGTGAAGAGCACCGGTGCCCCATCTCTGACGATTTTAAAAAATAGCAAAGCCGCAATGATGACGATCAGGTAGGTGCCGGCCGCTAGCAACAGCCGCACGAGACTGTCCTTGAAGTGGCCCTTGGGCAGGCCCTTGCGGATCAATGATTCTGGGTTGAGCATGGTGCGGGGATGTTAGTGCCGGGACCGGCTCACGAATTGATGGGCGGTGGCGTTAATGCCCAACACGATGGCAAAGAGCAGGATACCCACGACGAATAACGCCCGATAGTGGACGCTGCCTAGCGGTACCTCACCGAGTTCCTGGGCGATGATGCCGGTGAGGGTGTGGGACGGTTGTAGAAATGCACCGATGCCGCTGGAAAAATCCGGGATTTTGATGCGGTTGCCGGCCACGAGCAATACGACCATGGTTTCGCCGATGACCCTGCCGAGGCCCAACAAAACGGCGGCGAGGATACCGGAGAAGGCGGCGGGAATGACCACCCGGAAAGTTGTTTGGAGGCGAGAGGCGCCGAGTGCGTCGGAGGCCTCGGCGTATGCGGAAGGGACGTTATTGAGTGCGTCCTCGGCCAGCGAGAAGATAGTGGGAATACTCATGAGGGCGAGCAGGCAGCCGGCGGTGAAGATATTGAGGCGTTCCTCGATGGGGAAGCCGGGGATCCAGGCCAGCGACTCGAGTTGTGAGAGATCACGCAAGACACTGCCAAAGACCAGGATGCCGATGAAGCCCAACACCACCGAGGGCACCGCCTGAATGAACTCAATGACGGGCTTGACGATCGTTTGCTCCATGCGCGTGGCAAATTGATTGATATAAATGGCGGCACCAACACCCGCAGGAATGGCGAGGCATAATGCCACCAGAGAAATCATCAGCGACCCGACCAGCAAGGGCAGAATGCCGTAGAAATCTTGCCATTCGCCGCCAGTGACCCAGTCCTTGCCTGTTAGAAACGAGCGAATCGCGGCTGTGAGGGGCACGGGTTTATCGTGCCGCCATTCGTTGATGCGTTGCGGGGTATCCGCCAAGTTTGCTAGAAAGGGGGCCGTCGCGTTGCGGGCGGCCCGCAGTAGGCGTTGTGCTTCGGGTTGGGAGAGATTGGAGGGGAGTTGGTCGAGAAGGGTGGCGCAGGCTTGGCGCAGCGCGGTGTGAGCGGCGATGCACGTGGGTTTGCGCAACATCAGGGCATGCATCGGACCATCGATGTCCGGGGTAGCCGTGAGAGATTTGCGAGCATCGGCAAGAAGTTTCTCACGAGTAGCGGGGTCCTTGGCATGGGCCGCCGCGGCAAGCAGCGATTGGCGGCCTTTTTCCTGACCATCGGCGGTTTGGATCGCCTCCTTGGTGGCGCTGACCGTGCTGGTCATGTCGGATACCAACCCGGCCAACCCGCTACCGGCGGCCTCGAACGCATCGATGGTCTCGCGCAATCGTGCCAACGGCTTGGCCTGTTGCTGTTGGGCGTCGGCGTATTGTTCGGCGAGGCTGGTTACCAGCGGCGGGTCGTCCTTGGCGGTCACCTCACGACTGGCGATGGATTGGATCAGGGAGGCCCGCTCATCTTTCGTTAGGTCTGGGGTGGCGGGCAGCGCGGCGAGTGCATGTTTGGCGGAGTCCGCGTGATTTTTGCGCAATGTGGCGAGCATCTCCGGGTGGGGTTCGATGCCCGCGTCGAGGTTGCTGAGGAGTAGCTCACGCGTGGCGGCGCTGCGCTCGGAAAATGCGTTGTACAAGCCGGCGGCTTGCTGGGAGCGTTTCAATTCGCGGGCGCAGAGGCCGTTGATTTGGGCGAAGTATGAGCGGTTGAGGACGCTGGCGAGTTGTTCGTGTGCGCTGAGGTTAGCGCGGGACAAATCGACGAATTCGAGGCCGGCGATGCGATAGACCTGGAGTTCGCGGCGATAGCCTGGGAAAAACCCGAGTCCCTCCTTGAGCAGAAAGGCGATAATGAGGACGAGGATGACGATGGTTAGACCGGCGTTCGACGCGAAGAAGAACCGGATGGCTTTCTCCAGAGAGAAGCCTTGCTTGATGAATCGGTGGGGGACCGGGTCGGTCTGCGACATGCTGATAGGTTAGATGCGGGGAGGGTGGAATTTTGCGGGGCGCTGGGGGTCGTGAAGAGGGGATGATTGTCGGCTTGGCGCAAATGTCAAACCGTGGCGGTGGGCTGGTGGAAAAGACGACAGGCAGGATGCCTGTCGTCCATGCCAGGCAGGATGCCTGTCCTCCATACCCTCACAGGTCCTTCACCGGAATGAAGCCGACGCCGCGCACGATGTCTTGGCCGGCGGGAGATTCAATATATTTCATGAACGCCGCAGCTTCGGCGCTCGGCTTGTCCGGCGCATAGAGGAAACAGGCGCGGGAGTAAGCGTAGGTCTTGGCATTTTTGGCCACTGGCTCGATGCCGTCGATGGCCAGCGCCTTGGTGCCGGCCGTTTTGGCGTAGGCGAGGCCGACGTAGCCGATGCCACCTTTATTTTTGGCGACTTCCTGAGCGATTTGCTCATTGCCGGCCATTTTGAGTGAGCTGGACGGGTAATCGCGACCGTCCATGGCGAGGTGCTGCCAATCTTTGTAGGTGCCGGAGGAGGTGTTGCGGGTGTAGATGGAGATTTTACCGGGGGCTCCGCCGATTTCCGACCAATCCTTGACCTGGCCAGTGAAAATCTTGGCAACCTGCGCCTTGGTGAGCTTGGATACCGGGGCATTCTTGTTCACAATCACGCAGATCATGTCATAACATATCTGGTGTTCCTCCAGCGTGACACCCTTCGTCTGGCATGAGGTGCGCTCCTCGTCCTTCACCTTGCGCGATGACATGCCCAGCTGCGCCGTGCCGTTGGCTAGAGCCGGAAATGCGGTGGTCGAGCCTTCCGCCGCAATCTCGAATTTTACGCTGGTGTTGCCTGCGGACTTGAAGCCCTCGGCAAGTTGTGGGATGAGCTTGGCACCGAGCGTGTCGCTGCCTTTTAGGCTGAGGGTTTGGGCGTTGGCCGTGGCTAGCATGGCGGCGGCGGTCATTAACGTATGGATCGTTTTCATGTTGTTTTGGTGTGTTAAGGTGCCGCAATCGTGCGGACACGGCGCATTCATGGCGGATGGCGCGACATGCGGAAGAATGATTGTGTGACAAAATTGTCATATAAGAGATTTCGACGCCCACGGAAAGTGGTGATAAATAGCGCTCAGGCCGTGCCTATAGTCGGCCGTTTTTACCAAACTACCAAAATACAAGAATGAGTTTATCCAAACAAAAACAAATCCGTTTCACCCGCAACGCCCTCCTCACCGCCAGTGCCTGCCTAGCAGCGGCCACTTCATCGGCATCCGCGCAATCCGCCGCGCCAGCGGAGGCCAGTGGCCTGCTGCTTGGCAAGCTCAGCGGGGCCAGTGCGCTGGACCAGGCCTGGTCCGTTGCCACGCTGTACAAGGACAATAGCAACCCGATTTTAGAAGAGTTTGATCTAACGGGTCGGGCGCAGTTCGACTACTTCAAGGTGGACGCCGACAAGGGGCAAAACGATTTTCTGGAGATTCGCCGGGTGCGGATGGGAGTGGACACGTTTTGGGCGGGCCGTTTCATTGAGGTGAAAGCGACGCTGGACACGACGTTGCATAGTTACAATGCGCCGGAGGTATTTTACAACCGGATGACTGACTTGTTTATCAACTTTCATTTCAGCGATGCGGTCAACCTGCGGGTGGGCAAATTTGAGCCTCACTTCGGGTATGATCGTGAGTTTTCGGACAACACGCAGGTGTTTTTCGAGCGCAGTTTCTTTGATGACCAGGTGTTCAATAACACCGGCAATGACTACGTTTCCGGCGCGTCGGTGTCCGGCAAAGTCGGTAAGTGGGGCTATCAGGCCGCCGTGTTCTCGGACACCGTGAGCCAGGAATTCGGCCACTTCAACGGCGGTGAGAGCTACCTCGCGGAAGTCAGCTACGACTTCGCCGCAGACATGCACGCCGATAAGGCACTGTGGGCATTGGACTACATGCACATGAACAATAATGCCTACAGCAATGTGTTCAATACGATGGAAAACGCCGCGGCCACCTATTTTGACTATCATCGCGGCAATTTCGGGCTGGTGACCCAACTCGGCTACGGCGACGGTATTGATAGTAAAGGCGGGATCTTTGAATGGATGCTCATGCCGACGTATCTGATTACCAAGCAGTTGGAATTGGTGACTCGCTACCAACTCGGCCTGGCGGACAAGAGCAACGGGATCACCACCCTCAACCGCCAACAAAAAACGCTCGGCAAATTCACCGGCGACATGGACAACGCCGTGTATGTTGGCCTCAACTATTATGTGTACGGCCAAAAACTCAAACTCATGGCCGGCGAACAATTTGACAAACTCACCGGCGGCACCGGCACCAAGGCCGGCTATGACGGCTGGACCACACTGGTGGGACTGCGCATGTATTTCTGAGATTCAGGTGGCTCTCTCAATCCCGGGGTTTTCGGCCGTGTTGCGGCCTTGACCCCGGGCTAATAGCTACCATCCCTCCAGAATGCCTCAAAGAGGGAATTCAACTTGTTAGACAGCGTGACGGTTCTGAGGTCCAACGCTCAGTCCTGAGTATGAGGGCGCGGGATTGGAGACCGGGGACTTTCCGGCTTGGCGAAACCCTTCCGCCACCCCTACATTTCCCCCGTGACGGACGAATCAGCATTTTTGGACCCGCTGCAAGGTTGCCATCCCGGGGTGCGCGGTGGCTGGGTGGGGCGATTGCCGGGAGTGCCTATCACCGGCGGGCGCGACGCAGCCATGCAGACGTTGCGCCCGTACCACGAGGCGGCAGTCGCCGCTTTTCTTGCCAATCCGGTCAATCCGGTTGACTTAGGCGATGCTGGAATAAGACAGGAAGAGGCGGCGGGCAGGATGCCCGCGCCACGTGGTCCGGGCATCCTGCCCGGAGCCTCTTTTCAAACAACCCAAAGTGCTAGGTCAACAGGATTAGGTATCTCGCCGCAGCAGTGGTGGCGCGCCGAACAAGTCCATGGATCCTCCGTGGCTTGCGTCCCATACGCCCCCCAAATCCTCGCCCCTGACGGCTTATCCGTCGTCCCCGGCGTCGATGGCCTGGTCACCAACCAGCCCGGCCTGGTGCTCGCAATTTATGTGGCCGACTGCGCCGCCATCTGGCTGGCCGACCGGGCCAGCGGGGCTATCGGCCTGCTGCACTCCGGCAAGCAGGGGACGGTCGGGGGGATTTTGGAAAATGCCTTGGCGCTTATGGCACAGGCATTTGGCACTAGGCCCGGCGACGTCATTGCAGTGCTCAGCCCGTGCATCCGGCCACCTGACTACGAAGTGGATTTTGCCGCGCACATAGCCGGCCAAGCGGCGCGGGCGGGCCTAGGCGGGTATTACGACAGTGGGGCCAATACCGCGGCGGATATTTCGCGGTTTTATAGTTATCGGATTGAAAAAGGCCAAACCGGGCGCATGATGGCGCTCGCCGTTAGAGATTGCCCGCCATGATGCCATTCACCTTAGACGCCCCCGCCAAGCTCAACCTCTCATTGCGGGTGCTCTCCCGCCGCGATGATGGTTTTCATGAAATCGACAGCCTGATGGTCAAACTCCCGCAGTTGGCAGACCGCCTGCACTTCGAGCCAGCCGCCACCTTTGAGTTTGCCTGCGACGAACCATCGCTACCAACCGACGAGTCCAATCTGGTCGTCAAAGCCGTGCATGCCTACCAGGCTGCGACCCAAATCCCTTGCAATTGCCGCATTTCCCTCACCAAACACATTCCCCACGCCGCCGGTCTGGGTGGCGGTAGCAGCGACGCCGCCACCACCTTGCTCGGCTTGGAGCAAATCCACGAGGGCGCTCTTGGCCCGCAACAACTCACCGCCCTTGCCGCTAGCTTGGGCAGTGACGTCGCGTTTTTCCTCACCCCCGGCGCGGCGCGTTGCAGCGGGCGCGGCGAGAAAATCGAGCCGCAGCCATCACCGTCGGCGTTACCGGTGTTGTTGCTCAAACCCGCTTTCGCCATCGCCACGGCGGAAATTTACGCCCGCTGGCAAGGTGCAACCGCCATTCCGGGTATCCGATACTCCCGCCAGGAAATCCAGGGACTGGCCCTGGTAAATGACCTCGAAGCACCCGTGTTCCAAAAATATCGCTTCCTGGCCGAACTCAAACAATGGCTGTTGGCCCGCAAGGAAGTGGCCGCCGCCTTGCTGTGTGGCTCCGGTTCCTCGATGTTCGCCGTGTTGCACCCGGCCGCCGACGCCCATGCCCTCGCCGCCGCCGCCCGCCTCGAACTCGACCCTGGTCTCTGGAGTTGGTCCGGATCCACCCATGGCCCGTCCGCCCTATAATCCCTGTCGCAAGCCATTTGAGATGGGTTGTAGCGGCGCTCTGTGAGCGTCGATGTAAATGAGATGAGCCTTGCCGATATTGGCGGTTCATGGCTCAGCGGCGGTCATAGACACGCCGCTACAACGCGGGATCGCGCCTCTGCGGTTAGCATTGCGGCGCTCTGTGAGCGCCGATGTAAATGAGATGAGCCTTGCCGATATTGGCGGTTCATGGCTCAGCGGCGGTCATAGACACGCCGCTACAACGCGGGATCGCGCCTCTGCGGTTAGCATTTGGCAGTTACTCAACCTTCCACACCCGGCCCGCCCGCCTGAGCCCGCAGCCTGATTTTTCACAATTCATGCACGCCTCGTTTGACAAGCGCCTCCGCTTTCCCGTAGCCTCCCCGTCCCGGCGCTCAATGTCCGGTCATCCATCATGAATATTGTCGTCGAGAAGCAACCAAAATGCGTCGCCATCCTGCGGGTCGAAATTCCCGCGGAAAAAGTCAACAGCGAACGCAATAAAATCCTCCGTGCCTACACCAACAAAGCCCGCATTCCAGGTTTTCGCCCCGGCAAAGCCCCGCAGGCGGTTGTGGAAAAGCGCTACGGCAAGGAGATGATTGAAGAATTGCGCGGCAAGCTCATCAACGAGGCCTACGACGAAGCCATCCAGCAAGAGTCGCTCAGGGTGCTAGATTTCGGCGTCGCTCAAGCCCTCACGGATCTGCCTGACGGCGCGTTTTCCTTTGAGACCCCCCTCATGCTCGCCCCGGACGTCCAGTTGCCGCAATACAAAGGCATCACCGTGATCGTCCCACCGCTCGCCGTGCCAGAGGAGGAAGTGGTACAACAATTTGACGCCATCCGCGAGCGTTTCGCGGAATTCCAGCCTATTGAGGACCGCGCCGCCGAGATGGGCGATTTTGCCATTATTGACTACTCCTCGACCGTTAACGGCCAGCCGACAGCGGAGTTTCTCGGCAAACCCGCCGATTATCTAGCCGGCCGCGAGGACTTCTGGATGCGCCTCGATGAGAAAGCCTTTCTCCCCGGTTATTGCGTCCAACTCGTCGGCATGAATCCCGGCGAGTCCCGCGAAATTACCGTCACTATGCCGGAAGACTTTCCCATCGAGGAATTGCGTAACTGCGCGATGCTCTTCAGCACCTCCCTCAAGGAACTCAAACGCTGCATTCTCCCAGATCTCGATGACGCCCTCGCCGAACGCCTCGCCCCAGGCAAATCCCTCGAGGAAATTTCCTCCCTCATCCGCGATAACATGCAATATGAGCGCCAGCGCAAAATCAACGACATGAAGGTCAATCAGATCGTTACCTATTTTAATGCCAGCGTCGATTTCGAATTGCCCGACGAACTCATCACCCTGGAAACCCAAACCCAGGCCGACGCAATGGTCGAGCGCGGTATCCAAGCCGGTATGAGCGAGGAAGAAGTCCAGACACAGCAGGCCGAAATCTTCGCCTCCGCCCAGTACCAAGCGGTCGCCAACTTGCGCACCAATTTTATCCTCCAGGAAATCGCCCGCTCCGAAAATATCACCGTCGTGGACAAGGAACTCGTCGGCCACTTGGTCCAAATCGCCGCCTCCCGCAAGCTCGCCCCCCAAAAATTTATCAAGGACATGCAACGTGAAGGACGCATTCAAAGCATCCGCCAGTCGATGACCATCGGAAAGACCATTGACTTCCTAGTCGGGCAAGCCATTGTTCAAGAAGACACAGCAACCCCACTCAATGATTGAATTCACCTCACCGGCCATGAGCAAATCTGCCCCACGCAATAGTTATTACGTCCCCATCGTCATCGAACAGGATGGCCGTGGTGAGCGTTCGTTTGATATTTACTCGCGCCTGCTCAAGGATCGCATCATCTTCATCGGCACCGGCATCGATGATTTCGTCGCCAACTCCGTCATCGCCCAGCTCTTGTTCCTGCAAATGCAGGACCCCAAAAAGGACATTCACATCTATATCAATTCCCCCGGTGGCTCCGTCACCGCTGGCCTCGCTATTTATGACACGATGCAATTCCTCACCTGCGATGTGAATACCTACTGCATCGGCATCGCCGCCTCCATGGGTTCCATCTTGCTCACCGCCGGTACCCCAGGTAAACGCTACTGCCTGCCCAACTCCCATGTCATGATCCATCAGGTGTCCGGCGGCGCCAGCGGCACAGCCTCCGACGTCGAACGCACTATCGGATTCATGTTCAACCTCAAAAAACGCCTCAACGGGATCCTCGCCAAACACACGAATAAATCCGTCGAGCAAGTCGATCATGACTCGGATCGCGATAACTACATGTCTGCCGAAGAATCCGTTGCCTACGGTATCGTCGATAAGGTCCTAGAAAGCCGTAAACAACTCCCCGACGCAGCTGCGTTGAAATCATAAATCATAAATTCTAAATCATAAATCATAAATCATAAATCATAAATCATAAATTCTAAACGAAGAAATACGCTCTTCTTCCATCTCTTCATCTTTGTTTAGAATTTCATGCTTATAATTTAGTGCTTTCTTCATCTTCGTTTAGAATTTATGATTTAGGATTTAGTGCTTTCCGTTTCATGCTTATAATTTAGTGCTTTCTTCATCTTCGTTTAGAATTTATGATTTAG
>JBAXOP010000034.1:0-26816 GCA_037133195.1 Verrucomicrobiota bacterium
CTGAAGCCAGCGCTCCGTAACGGGCCAAGTGACTCAGGCGGATCAACGCGCCGGCACCAAACTCTTCGCACGCATCAAGGCAACAAGACCCTAAACTCCTCTCAGAGGTGGCGGCGGCGCTCCGATATTTCCAGCGAATATCCGCGCCCGCTCGTCTGCGGTAACTTGGCGACACTCACCTTCCGCTAGATCATCCGGTAGGCGCAATCCGCCGATGGCGATACGCTTGAGCGCAAGTACGTGGTTGCCGGCCGCGGCGAACATCCGGCGCACCTGATGATAGCGGCCCTCATGCAAAGTGACGAGCGCCTGCCGCTCACCGTGCGGTTCCAGATGTGCCGGCAGCAATGGCTTGGTGTCGCTCTTGAGCTGCAATTCGCCAGAGGCAAACAACGCGACTTCATGGCCAGCCAGCGGCCGGTCCAGCTCTGCCTGATAGATTTTGAGACAACCGGACTTTGGGTGGATGATTTTGTGCAGCAACTGGCCATCATCGGTTAGAAGCAACAATCCGGTGGTATCCTTGTCGAGCCGACCCACCGGGCTGAGCAATGGGTTGCGCAAGGCAAAACGCGGCGGCAGCAGGTCATAGATGGTGGCACCCGGATCGTCGGCGCTGCATGTGTAGCCGTCCGGCTTGTGTAACATCAACAGCAGCGGGAACGCCGGATCGAGCGGTTCGCCGCGAAAGCGAATGGCGGCATGCGGCGGAAAATCGCCATCACCTAACACATTTCCCTGCTCATCGCTCAGGGCACCGGCGCGGATCAGGCGTTGGACTTCCTTGCGGGAGCCATAGCCGAGATTGGCTAACAATTTAACGAGTTTCATGGCGATGATTCTGGGTGCCTAGCGGCGTTGCGCAAATAACAATTTATAGGTCGGGTCCTCGCCGGCGTTATGCCACACCAGGCCAGCGGCCTCCAAGGCGGCTTCATAGGCGAGTTGGCGGTTTGCCACCAGAAATAATTTTCCACCGGGTTTGAGTGCGGCGGCGGCGGATTTGAGAAACGCCCGTCCCAAGTCCACGTCGGTGGCCTGGCCGGTGTGAAACGGCGGATTCATCACGATGGCGTCATAGCAACCGGGCACCCCCGTGCATACGTCGTGCCAATGGAAATGCAACTCCCGCGCCTGCCCGGCGAGGTTGGCGCGGGCACAGTCGAGCGCCCGGGCATCCGCCTCAAACAAGTCGATGCGTGCTACCTTTGGGCAGCGCCGCAGCACCGCGTCGGTTAGAATCCCCCACCCCGCGCCGAGGTCAGCTACGTTGCCGCGCAGATTTTCCGGTAGCCTGGCGGCGAGTAGGGCCGAGCCCGGATCAATGTGGTCCACGCTGAAAATCCCCGGCTCGACCGCGAAGTGCGTGTTAGGTACAAGGCGGCGTCGGCCCAGTTCCCGCCACCCGGCAAACACGTCTTCGTCCCACCGGCCATCCTCGAGTGCATGGAACGCGCGGCACTTATGTTTTTGCAGTGAGGTGATGTTACCGCAGGCGTTGGCGAGGGTTTTTTCAAAGCGGGCCGCGCCTGCGGTGTTAGGCATGGCGGCGAGCAATCGGCCGCCCGGCTCCAACAACTCACGCGCCAGCCCAAACCACCCCAATGTCTCATCACGCGATTTCCCCGGCAACACCAGCACCAACGCAAAGCGCCCCGCCGGCTGATCCACCCGCACCAAGCCCGCGCGCTCCCAAGCCACAGCCAGCGGCTTGAGCGGCTGCCAGCCGCAAAGATTTGGCCACGCGCCCAATGCTGGATGCGCCTGCGCCCCCACGAACAAGGCACTGGCGGGCACGGTCAAGGCGTTCTCGCCGGTAAAGGCGAGCATCAGGGTATCAAGGGCGGCGGTCACGGACGCAGCATAGGCCCACCACGGCAAATGCAAACCACGGATTTGGAGTGATCATTGCCGTCCTCATTGCGCCTCACTCTCACCTTTCCGCCTCAGGGATGTGGCAATCAACAATAGACCGTTTATTACCAAAATATCGTTATTTCTATATTCTGATAAAGTTGCGAGCAAGTTGGATTCCCTGAAGTGGCTGTCGTTATCTGCTCTTGAGTCTTCAAGTCTTGGGTCTTCAAGTCTTGGGTCTTCAAGTCTTGGGTCTTCAAGTCTTGGGTCTTGGATCTGAGGCACTGCCTTGCCAGGAAGCCGCTGCGCACCCTGAGAAAGCCGGGCTTGTGGGATGGATGAAAGCGGGTTACTTGCGGGGCGCAATGATGGAAGGATGGATGCGCTGGAATTACCCCAAAGACCTGCCTGTGGTGGAACACCGCGAGGAGATCCTTGCCGCCGTCTCCGCCCACCAGGTCGTCGTCGTCGTCAGTGAGACCGGCTCAGGCAAAACCACCCAATTGCCCAAAATGGTCGCAGAGGTGCTCGGCGAACTCGGCGGTCGCGTCGGTTGCACCCAACCGCGGCGCATCGCTGCTGCCAGTGTCGCGCGGCGCGTCGCAGAGGAATTGGCGGTTCCTCTGGGGAGCTTTGTCGGCTACCAAGTGCGCTTCGAGGAACGCCTCTGCCGCGATACCCGCATCAAGTTCATGACCGACGGAATCCTGCTGGCAGAAACCCAGGGCGACCGAAATCTCAACCAATATCAAGCACTTATCCTCGATGAAGCGCACGAACGATCGCTTAATATAGATTTTTTAATCGGATATTTAAAACGACTATTAATCACACGCAAAGACCTGAAACTGGTGATTTCCTCGGCGACGATGGATGCGGGGGCGTTTGCGGAATTTTTCAGTGTGAACGGGGAGCCGGCGCCGGTGATAGAAGCACCGGGGCGATTGTTCCCGGTGGCGGAATTTTTCTTGCCACCGATGGAGGACGAGGACCTGTCGCAACAAGTGGCGCGGGCAGTGGACTGGCTGGGGGAATTGGAGCCGAGTGGCGACGTGCTGGTGTTTTTGCCGGGCGAGCGGGAAATCCGTGAATGCGCGGAGGTACTCGACGGTCGGCGCTACAGGGGGACAGAGGTACTGCCGCTATTTGCCCGGTTAGGACTCGGTGACCAACAGCGGGTGTTCCAACCGGGCCACAAACGCCGACTCATTCTGGCAACCAATGTGGCGGAAACATCGCTGACAATTCCGCGAATCGCCTGCGTGGTGGATTCCGGGGTGGCGCGAGTGAGCCGCTGGAGCCCGGGACGGGGGGTGCAGCGCTTGCAGATAGAACCGGTTAGCCAGGCGAGCGCACGCCAGCGCAAGGGCCGCTGCGGACGGGTGCGGGACGGCATTTGCGTTAGACTATGCGAAGAAAGCGAGATGCTGGAGCGGCCGGAGTTCACCGATCCAGAGATTAGGCGCAGTTCGTTGGCCGGGGTGATATTGCGGATGAAATCGCTGAATTTGCCCGACATTGAGGAGTTTCCATTTCTCGATCCGCCTAGCCCGAAGGCGGTGGCGGAGGGCTACCGGACGTTGCGCGAGGTGGGGGCGTTAGACAAGGCACGCGGGCTAACCGATTACGGGAGGCAGATGGCGCGGCTGCCGGTGGACCCGCGGCTCGGGCGAATGTTGCTAGAGGCTCGCAAGGAAAATTGTTTGTCGGAGGTATTGCCGATTGTGGCGATTTTGGAGTCAAACGACCCGAAAGAACGCCCGGCGGAGAAACAGCGGGAGGCGGATACAGCACATGAAAGGTGGAAAGACATCGACAGCGATTTCATGGGGATATTGCGCCTGTGGAAGGATGTATCAAAGTTCCGTGATAACCGCGGCGGCTGGCAGCGCAACGCATTGCGCAAGTTTTGCGGGCCATCATTTCTCAACGCGCGACGGGTAATGGAATGGGCGAACGTCCACGACGAACTCGCGGATTTGCTTGAAAGCGAATGGCGGATAAAAATCGGCAAGCTGGCCAAGGAGACTGGATCCTGGGCACCATATGCTAACATTCATCGCGCATTACTTGCCGGCGTGCCGCGGCAATTCGGACTGTGGGACCGGGAGAATAAATCATATCGCAGCGCAGCAGGCGGATTTTTCGCCATCTTTCCGGGCTCCAGCCTGTTCGGGGCGGGCAAACGCTGGGAGTGGGTGTTAGGGATGGAACTGGTGGAAACCTCGCGCTTGTGGGCCCGGCGAGTCGCTCGCATCGAGCCGGAATGGGTCGAACAAGTGGCCCCGCACTTATGTACTAGCAAATTTGGCGAGGCGCACTGGGATGACGCGCAAGGTGCTGTGTATGGGAAACAGACGGTGCTCTGCGGTGGATTGCCAGTGGTGACGGGGCGGCGCGTGCATTACGGGCGTGTTGACCCGAAAGCAGCGCACGGGATCTTTTTACGCGAAGGGGTGATGGGCGGCGGCTTGCGGCGGCAGTGCCAATTTCTGGAGCGCATGAAGGAAATGAAGGAAGAGTTGGTGCTCATCGAACAAAAATTGCGCAGACCAGGTGGCTTGTGGAGTGATGAGGCGGTGCTTCGGTTTCTCGAAGTCCGGGTGCCAGCTGACATCAACACCGCAGCCGCTTTTCACAAGTGGTTGGAAAAATATGAGGCTACCATCATGTTGGATGTGGCCGACGTAATGGATGAGGATCTAACGGATCTAGGCTTGGACAAATTTCCTGACACGCTGTGGCATGAGGGTGAGGAATATGCTTTATATTATCATGCGGCTGCCGGTGAGCGCGACGACGGCGTGACGTTGGGTGTGCATGTGGACCAATTGCCGAAGCTGCCGGACTGGTTGCCGGGCTGGGGAGTGGATGGTACTTTGCGCGAGAGGGCGGAGATATTGTTGCGCTCGCTACCGAAGGATTTGCGGCGCATTTGCCAGCCCATCGCGTCGGTGGCCGATGGCTTTTCTGAGTTATGGAGTTATGCGCCCAAAGATGTATCCATTACAAAGGCCCTGTGCGATTATGTGCGCGATCGCAACGGCGCTAGAGTGGAACCGGACGATTTCGACTCTAGCAAATTGCCGCCGGAACTACTTACCAAAGTCTGGGTTTGCGATGATGACGGTGAAGAACTAGCCATCGGCGACGATGTGACGCTTCTCAAATTGCATCTCTCCGACCGAATGCGCGTGCGCTTCGAGGCAGCCGCCAACGCCGACGTGGCTCGCCGTGGCATGAGCACCTGGGATGGTGAGGTGCTCCCGGAACGTGTCGAAACACCCGGCGGCGCAGCTTATCCGGCATTGCTAGATGATGGCAAAACCGTCGGCGTCCACGCCTTCTCTTGCGCCGAGGCTGCGGCCGAAAGCCACCGCGCCGGCGGTGCCCGCCTGTTGTGGCTGGCACACCAGGATCAGGTGGCCCACTTGCGTAAAAAATTCCCCTTAGGCGTGATGGCCAGAATTGAGCTGCCGCGCCTCGGGCCGGGAGGCACAGCGCTGGACGAGTTGATATTGTTAGCTGCGGAAGGTGCGGCGGGCGGGGTATTTCCGCGTTCACCCGATGCGTTCCGCGACCTAACCGAGCGGGTACGTGGCCGCTGGCACGAAGCTGCGGTGGTGGTCGGCAAGAGCCTCGATGGCACGGTAGAGATTTTGCCTGAGGTACGGGCGTGGATTGTGGAGCGACGCAAGGACCGCAACCTCGGGCCGGTGGCGGAAGATCTCGAGGAGCAACTCGCGTGGTTATTGCGCGGGCATTTCGCGTGGCGGGCCGGGTTTACGCGGCTCCGGGATTACCCGCGGCGTTTGCAGGCGATTCGCTCGCGGTTAGGTCGGCTCTCCTCGTTGCCGCTGATCAAGGATTTGGAAAAAATGGAGCGGCTACGGCGGTTGTGGCTACCGTGGTTCAGGCGTTGGACCGCCGCTCCAGAAGATGTGCGCCTGTGGGAACCTGGCTGGTTATTAGAAGAGTACCGGATTTCGCTTTTCGCACCTGATGTGCGCTGCGTCGGCAAGGTCTCTGAAAAACGCATCGAGGAAATCATCGCGCGTTTGTGAGATCACCTTTAGTTATGAGTCTATGGTTTGGCTTGTTTGCCGCAATTTGCCGCCGCAGCCCGCTCCGCTATCACCTTGTTGAGTTCGCGGTCATAAGTTAATAGCCCGTTGCACTCGGTTTCCACGTCCGTGAGCTGGGTGTAGATCACGGCTGATAGACCAGCCTCGCCATTGAGATCCCAGGCCTTGGCCAGCAGTTTCTCATACCCGGCGGTTAGATCTTCGATGCTTTTGGTGCCTTGATAGCCCCAGGTTTTCTTGCTCCACGTATGACCGTCCACCGGCAAGCCCAGTCCGCCAAATTCGCCTAACACCGCCGCGCGGTTGGCTTCTGGCTTGGGTGAATCGGGGCCGGGATAACTATGCTTATCGATTACGTCGCCGCAATTTTTGTCATCATTGCCACTGGCGTTATTAACCAAGCGGGATGGATCGAGAGCCTTGACAGCCGCCACCAATTCCTCGGTATCGTGCTGGCCCTGATTCTCGTTGAAAACCACCCACATAATGATAGAGGGGTGGTTCCAATAGCTTGTTACCATCTTGACCAGTTCTGATTTAAACTGCGGGTTGTCGAGCGGCTGAGGTTTGTCTGTGTAGGAGTTAGCGCAGGGCATATCTTGCCATACTAGCAAACCGAGCTTGTCGCACCAATAGTACCAGCGGTCCGGCTCAACCTTGACGTGCTTGCGGGTGGTGTTGAAGCCGAGACGCTTTGTTTCCGCAATATCGTAGCGCAACGCCTCATCGGTGGGCGCGGTGTAGAGGCCATCCGGCCAAAACCCCTGATCGAGCGGCCCTACCTGAAACACCGGCTTGCCATTGAATAGCATACGGGTGACGCCTTTGTCGTCTTTACCGAGCGCGATTTTACGCATACCGAAGTAACTGGTCACCGCGTCCACGCCACCCGTCAGCTTCTGACCGCTGGTGGTCACTTTCAGATCATACAGGAAGGGCGTCGCGGGCGACCACAGTTTTGCGGTGGGGATTTTAACCACAAGCTCCTCAGCCGCCCAGCCTTTGGCCGAACCTATCTTGGTCGGCCCGTCATAGACCTCGACGTCGGCCAGCAGATTGCCGTCATCCTTGCCGGCAACCGCCGCCACCTTAATCCGCACACAACCTTGGTCCACATCGGGTACGATCTTCAGCGATTCGGTGTGCGTGGCCGCCACGGGTTCCAGCCACACCGTTTGCCAGATGCCGGTGGTCGGGGTGTACATGATGCTGCCGGGCTTGAGTTTTTGTTTGCCGCGGGCCTGGCCACCCAGATCGGTCGGGTCAAACACCTCGACGGTGATTTCCTGGGCAGCGTCGCTTTTCAATGCCTCGGTGATATCATAACTGAATGCGTCATAACCGCCACGATGCACGCCGAGTTCCTTGCCGTTGAGACTCACCTTGGTCTCCCAATCCACCGCGCCAAAGTGTAGCAATACTTTCCGGTCGCTCCATGCCTTGGGAATCTCAAAACTGCGATGATAGGTCAAGCGGTCGGTGTGTTTCATCACACCCGAGAGCGCCGACTCCACCGGATAAGGCACCAGTATCTTGGCCTCCGTGCCATCACCGAGCTTGATATCCCACAAGCCGTTGAGGTTCAGCCAGTCTTTGCGGACCATCTGCGGCCGCGGGTACTCGGGCAGGGCATTTGCGGGCGTCACATCCTTCGCCCAGCGCGTCTGTAGTGGCCCAACGGCTGGCTGCCATTCGGCGGCTGGCGCAGATGACCCTAACGACAGGGAGAACAATCCGGTAATGATAAGAGGCAGGTGCTTCATGGTAGTTGCAGCGAAATCGTACCGTTTGTTATTCTTTTGTCTATCCCATTCTTGTGCTGGTGTTCACCTTCATGTTGCTCGGCTCCTGCAGCTTCAAGGAGTGGGAAGTGATCCCTGTGGTCGCGCGGCCAGGCTCATTTGCTGATCGTGCGTAATTGAGGTTGAGTGGTTGCAGCTTCTATCGCTTTGATGGCATCCTCGACGGAGCTTACCCGCTGCTTATTGCAATCCCCCGGGAAATGTCCGGCCTTGCATTCCGTGTTGAATTTATCGACCAATTCCTTGAGTTGCGGCAACACACCTCGGGCGGCGGTTCCATAACCGATGAGTTCCTTCATGATCACTCCGGTGCGGCTTTCGCTGCCGTGTCCGCCCTGGGTATTGGCAAACTCTACTCCCGCCTCCAACCCCTCTTTGAAATGATATTTCGTAAGCGCCTTGAAGCCTCCCATTCGAATCTCGTTGGAGAACATCTTGTCCGCCGGACTGGGCGATTTTACTGCTGCAAAGATTGCCGGGGCCAGCGCCTGCACGTCTTCTACCGTAAGCTTATTCTCAAAATAGCCTTTCAAGCGCATGCGTGCCATGCCATCCGCATTGGTGGACACCACCCGGATCGCCGGATAGACCAGTTGTGGATCGGTGGCCTTTAACGTGTTCGCCAACGGCCCGTCAAACAACGCCCACGCCAATTGGCCGTGCGTGAGCTGGATGGGATCGGCCCAGTTGATCGGTTGCAGCGGCTCGGCGGTTTTGACCAGCGCCTTGAGGGTATCGGCAATGCCCGGGGTGGCCGCGCCGCCCATGCCCTTGATCGCCGCCGCTGCCTTGAAGCGCAGCCAGCGGTCCTCATGAGAAAGGAGCCTAACAAAAACCGGCAATGCCTCGACACTCTTGAGATGGCCGAGGGTTTCGCAGGCACCCTGGCGTGCATGAGCATCACTGCCTTCCGCCATCTTGAGCAACTCGGGCACCATCGCCTTAGCCTCGGGACGCTTGGCCAATTCCTCCGCCGCCCAGCCCCGAACCACCGGCGACCAATCGCCGAAGGCCGCCACCAATTGCTGCGGTGTCAATTTCTTACGCTCCAGATCGAAGCGCCCGGAAGCAATGGCTTGTGCCACCATTGGCTTATCCAACAAATTGGCAGGAGCGGCGTCTTTGCCGGTGATGAAGAGGTTTTTTAGAGGCAGTGAATAGGTTAGGACATAGCTGGCGGTCGGGCTCAGCCCGCTGTATGAACTCTTGCCGAAATAGGTGTTATCATCGGTCTTGCCGCCGCCGTATTGCTCGCCACCATCATATACGAACGCCCCGTCGCAACGCCGTTCCAAATCGAAATGCCAAGACGCCTCCTTGAAAAACGCCGCCGCAGCAGCCGGTCCGCCCACGCCCGCACCCAGCGCGCCCCACAGGTAACTGAATCCCTGGCCGGTATGGCCGTACTCGCGGTTAGCATAGCCGGCCGTCGCCATTTTGGCGAAAAACTGCGCGTCCTTATTGCGGTTTCCCTGCAAGCCGAAAAGCATGGCGGTCATCGAGTTTTTGCCATTATTTTCATGATAAGGCCACGGCTCATGCTCGCCATAAGGGATGCCCCCCTTGTCCACGTAATAACCAAAGAACTTGGTTGCCCGCTCAATCGCGGCGTCAACCTCGGGATCCTTCACCCCACACTTCTTGCCCATCACAATCGCCAGATTGGCCGCCAGCCCCGCCGCATTCACCGGACCATACGGCGGGATCGAACCATGGAGTTTGCCATCGGCCGTCAGAGCTGAGAATCCGTGCCCGAACGTGCCGTACATCCCCTGCCCTTTGGCAAAAGCAAACGTGTATTGCTCAACCCCATGCATCACTTTCTTGTCGTTAGTCTGCAGGTAGTACTCACACAGGAACAGGCCCCTGTAGCCGTCCCAAGCCCCAATTTTGCCCTTGGACAAATTCAGACTCGACGGTGCCATTTTGTGGGCGAGTTCGCGCACCTTGGGCAGGTATGCCGGATTGCCAGTGGCCAATAGCGCCAGTCCGTTGACCGCGCCACTCCAACTGTCATTCATCGGCTCTTTTACTAGCACTTTGCCCGCCGCCTCGAGAATGCGCTTGGATTTCTGGCAGTTATAGGGTGCGGTCTCGCTATAGGTGCCTATCACGTCGAGCTTGAGTTGGACGTCTTCGGTCTTGCCAGCCCGCCAGCGGGTTAGCTTGAGAACGCCTTGGTTCGCTTCTTTCTCTGCATCCTGGATTGCTAGGGCGATGCTTTTGCGGGCATCGTCGGTGAACAATTTGCCACCGGCACCGAGGAGCACATCGTCCACTTTCATCACGCCCGCGGCGGGGGAATTGGCCCCGACGTGGCTCACCAGGATTTGCCGGCTGCGAGTAGTAGTGCGGCCTTGCACGCTCTCAAAAAAATCTGCTGGCCTGGTGTAAATGTAGCCGCGCATCCCCGTGGCTCCTAGATTGTAGCTGTTCGTACGGTCAATTTCACCGCCATTAGTTAGATCAGTCGGTTGCGGTGATCGGTCGCCGGCGAAGGCGCTGACGGCGGTCATCGCGATGCCAGCAAGGATGCCGGAAAGCCGCATGATCGTGGCGGATGTTGGTGATGTGATTTGCATATATATATTGTTTTAGCTTATTAGATAAGTGATGCGGTTATTTGGAGCGCGGCTTTTCCGGCACGACTGGTACGTCACAGAAAGTAAGTGCGGCGATGCCATTCTTGCCGAACAGCAAATCATTTTGATTCCAGTTGAGTTCCTTCAGATAGGTGATTTTGGCGGCGGCGGCGGGTTTCTTCAATTGGAGTGTGATGGTATTGCCGGTTACGCTCCCCTTATCGACGAGGTCCTTTTGGTCATCCAGATAGAACTGGCCGGCCAGTGAATCCAGCCAGATGACCGGCTGGTCAAACTCCAATGTGATGGAATTTTTCTCAGCGCTGGTATAATATGCCTGTTTGAGATTCGGCGCGGTGATCGGCTCGGGAACCTTGCGGCCGTAGGTATCCCGCTCAATGAGGGGTTGCATCAGACGGACAAATTCAGACCAACCGACGAGCGGATAATGGCAGGGACCGGGCGGCTTAATTCCCAGCGTGGACATGACATCCAAGTTGGAATAGAGGCGTGGCAAGGTCCGCTGCACCTCGCGCAACATGTCCCCGTGGCCGCCTCCCTGGCCACAACCATTGGGCCAGATCTGGAACACATAGTAGTGGCGAATATTTGGCATGTCCTGTTTCCATGCCAATGACATGTTAACGAAATATTTTTGATAGGTTTCCCAACCGAAGCCGCCGTCGGGACCATCCAATCCTTGGTCGGCTTCGCCCTGGTGCCAGAAGACACCGCGAATCCCGTGCGTCAGCCGCGCATTGCGCAAGCGCCATAACATTTTGCCATACATTGTGCTCAAATCCATCGGCTTGGACTCGTTGCGCTTATGCTCATCGATGCGGGTACCACCGACCGCAGCCTGGATGATACAGACGGGCATCTTATGGCTGGCCAGCAGGTGCTTGGCCAAATCCATACCCCACCAACCGAGTGCCGTATCCGAGCCGGGGCGTGGCTTCCACGCCGGGGAGCACCACAGATTGGTGTGTTTGCCAGGTGAGTCCTTGGTGTCATTACCAAAACGGTCGCGCACCCAATCGCTGGAATCCCCCCGCCCGCCCGGTCCTCCATAACTACGGATCCACTCGCTGGTATCAGTTGGCGATTGCTCACCGGTATCCAAGGCTAAGGCGTTGGACTGGCCGTCGATGAGCCAGGCATCACCGCAGACGAGGTTGGTCACGCTCCGCACGACGGTTTCGGTGCTGCCTGTCTTGGTGCCGAACTCGATTTTGTACTTGATCAGACCGGCCTTGAGCTTGGCGGTGAGAGCATAGGTATGGTCAGCGCCGGGTTTAGCGGTCGAGGTTGTGACGGGCTTGTCATCGGCATATATCTTCAGAAAAACAGAATCCGCCGCTTGGTCCAAGGTGCCATTGTAATAGAGCGTTCCTTCGTTCTTGTCATCTCTGGCAAAGAATTGGCCGTCCTCCGGTTTCTCATCCTTGAGTGGCGTCCTCTCTAGCCACAGATCGGTCTTCGGTTCGGCCACGTTGACGGATGTCGTCGCCACGATGGCGGCTCCGCCATTGCTGAGAGTCGCCTTGACGGTAATCGGGCCAGTGTATTGTGCCAATTTGAGAATCAGCCGGTCGGGAGCGACCTCTTTCATCACCACTCCGCCGGTGATATCCCAGACATATTGCAATTCGCCAACGCCCTTAGTTTTCATGGCGGCGAGATTCTTGATCTCAGGCACCACCTCTACCGGATCCCGTCCATTCCAGGTCGCGGGGCCGCGCAGTGTGAACACCGGTTCAGGGATGTCTTCTTGGATAGTTACCGGTATGTCCAACGTCTTTACCCCATCGGCATATACTGCCTTGACGCGCAAGGTGACTGACTCGTCGGCGGTCACACGGTGCCCAACAGTGTAGCTGAAGCAATCCACAGCAACCAATGTCTCGGCATCACCTTTCCTAACAAACCAATAGATTTTTTGCGCGCCGCCGGCCTTGATACTGACCGTGGCCTGCTTGCCTTCCAACACGCTCACTTGCTTGGCCGAAGCCGTAAGCGAGTTACCTGGTTGGACCAGCGGCCCAACCAATCTTTGCAGGGGCCTTTGGTTTTCGTATTGCAGTTTCACCCAATCGGCGGAGCGTGCCTCGTTGGACACACGCACCTCATCCATATCACCAAGGAAACCGTTGCCAATCTGCATCCGCACCGGCGTTAATACTTCGATGGTGGATGCCGTGGGAGCGGCCATATCAAACCGGCCATTCACATAAATCCGGTCGTTTTGACCATCGTAGGTATAGACCACCTGAATCCATTCCGATTTTGGCAGCACACTGGTTCCTTGAACGCTGGTTTTATTGTTAGAAACACCAACCCGTGACGGCGTACTCAAGAGACGCAGGGTCACCCCGCCGAGTTTTCCCCACTCCACTACAGTCGTGTTCATTTTGTCAGCCTTAACCCAGGCCTCTGTGGTGTGAGGGCTCGAAGCAAATGGATACTTGGTGATTTTGTCGCCGCAAAAAATCCCCTTGGTGCCGGCAAAACGACGGCCTGAACCAATCTCGCCGGAGGTGGCGGTGGTTCCCAGGTCAGTCGATTCCACCGTACCGGTAGCATCCAAAGCCGGATCGTTCATGTGCCAGACACTCAAGTACCCGTTAGATCGGTTAAACACCGCCGGACCGTTGGACTCACATTTCGCCACGGGATTTCCCCAAAACAACCTCAATTCCTGCCGCGCATTGCCTTGGATTTTAGGCACCCGCACCCACACCGAGGCCGTCCCGGCGGCCGCATCCCAGGTATCAATCTGATATGTGAGCGGCAGCCCGGCACTGGTGGCGAAGCGGATATCCTCGCCATTCGCCTGAGCCTCTGAGAAAGCGAAACCATCCTTGTCGAGACGTACAAGAATGGGAAAATTCTCCTCCGCCGCCGTGGCCGGCAGGTCCGCGCCATCCGGTGTCGTCAGCAGGAAAATGGAACCGCTGTATTTCCAATTCTTGTATTTCGTCGCGGCTAATTCGCCCGGTGAAAGTGGCGCCACCTTGACCGGTGGCAGCGGCGGATAGGCTGTATCAATTCCGTACTTGGCGGCCAGATAGCCGCCCACCAGAGCCTCATCTTTGGGCCCGAGGATTGATTGGTAGCCGAGGACCTCGGCGACATCAAAATCGGCGGAACTCAATCCATCATTATTACCGATAGCATAAGCCGCCTCGGTCTCGTTGGCATTATTGACGATGATCTTGAGGATCATAAAGCGAGTGATCGGCGAACAATCGAATATCGGCCCCGGCAGCATTGTGCCGTTTCTTGCCACCGCTGCCGGCGACACGTCGGTCCAGAAACCGGTGTCGTTGCCATAGGTGTTATAGCTCGAACCGCGGCCCTTGAGCCTACCTAACAACCCGCTGGCACCGCTCCATTTTGGATTCGGCGAGCGCAGCACGATGAAATGTTCCTTAGCGAAAAACGCGCCGTCTATGCCTAGCCAACCCTTGCGGAATTGCAGTGCTGGCTTGGAGTTGACTTGGTTGGCTACTAGCACCGGGGCCACGCCGCCGCCGGTTTTCGCGTGATGATTGGCGCCGGACAGGTCTTTCCATTCCTGAACCGCGCCCTTGGCATCTGCGGTGACGCCACTGCCCGCATCAAACCAACAGGTCAAGCCATTGGTGACGGCCATCTTAGGCGGCGAGGTGGCAGTGACGGTGCCGCCGGCGCGGAAAGCCAGTGTCTTGTTAGCCCAAAGACTGTCCACCGCGTTGGTGCCCCGGAATGTATAGTAATAACTCGCGCCGGGGGTTAATCCGGTAAGTGTATGGGTTATCTTCGTCGCCTGAACATTGGTGAATGTTTTGAGTGGAGCCGAGTTTTCCCACAAATTCGCATCGGTCCCGCCATCGCGGGTTCCCCAATAGACATGCAGATCGTACAATGAGATCGGGCAGGCCAGCGTCGCATGGAGCACCGCAGTGGTGGCAGAGGAAAGCGTGGCTATTTCGTTAGTCAGGGTGGCGGCCGGGGCCATGCCGGGATTGGCCGAGTAGCCGGTGGTGATACCGTACTTGGCCGCCAGATAACCGCCGACCATGTCTTCGTCCGCAGCCGAGAGCGGCGTTTGGTAGGCAACGATTTCTGCTATATCCATGTCACAGGCCGCCGTATCCGCCATGCCGATTTGATAGATACTCTGGCTCAAATCGTTGTCATTCACATCGATTTTTAAAATCATGAACTCGGTGATGGTTCCCATGTTGAATGGCGGTTCCGGCAGTTTTTTGCCATTCATTGACACGGCTTTCGGGTATTGGTCGCCCCAGAATTGGGTGGAATTTTGGCCAAGGCGATAGGATGACGCCCGTTTCCAGCGGCGGCCCAGAGCACAGCCATCGCTATTCCATTTGGCATTGGGCGAGCGCAGGACGACGAATTGCTGCTCAGTGACGAGCGGTCCCTCGAGGTTGAGCGAGCAAGCGCCAGCGGCTGTGCGGAATTGGAGTGCTGGTTTCGAGTGGATCTGGTTTTGCGCCAGCACCGGTTTGCCGCCAGCAAGGCATGCGTCATGACCGTTGCCGGAAAGATCCTTCCATGTCTGCACGGTCCCCTTGGCGTCGGCACCCACTCCAACCGCCGCATCGAACCAACAAACCAAGCCGGCTTTCACCGGCAATTTGTCGGCACTAATAGCCGCGGTCCTGGGTTTGAGCGTGGTGAATTGGGCGCTGGTGTTGGCCCATCCCAGGCCGCTCGCATTGCTGGCGCTCGTCCGATAGAAATATGTCTGACCGAAGATCAGCTTACTGGCAGTGGCGGCAAACTCTGTGGTGTTCTTCACACCTTTCAACTCGATTTTGCTAGCCCAGGCGGCAGAGTCCGTCCCGCCATCGGCCGGTCCATAGTACACCGTCACATCGGCGTCTCCTCCGCCGTCCAATCGGCCCTGCAGCTTTGTCTCACCGGGTGCAATGTTCGCGGCACCTAACCGGTTGTTAATCTCCGGCGCGGCATGTACCGCTATCAAGCCGACCATGGTCAACAATATCGTTACAACTCTCATAAATTTTCTTTTCATTGGCGTGTGCACAGGGGGGGGATGGAGGAAGAATGTCCGGACAGTTTCGTATGGCACGGGTATCTGCTGAGCTACTGCTTCGCCTTGTCCGCGGGCTTGGTGGTAAAGTCGCGCAAGCTGCTGACAGGCTCGGTAGCGGGATTGAGCAGTGCTGCCTCGACTTGATAGCTGCCCTCAACTGCGGGGAGTTCGATATCAAAGGACAACTTCGCATCACCCAGCGCAGGGACGCTGCAGGGGTGGGTCTTTTCCTCTAGGGGCTTGCCATCACGCAACAGCCGGAAGCGGACCTCGCCCTGCCAATTTTCATTAAGATCATTGATGACCACGACCGGAAACTCCTGGCGCTTGCCGGCCGGATATTGCGAAGCCCAAGCATCTATCATGATGCCCACCGGCGCAAAGGCGTCGCGCACATAACGATAGAATTCGGGCTCCCAGGTGAGTTTTTCGATATCCGCCCAATGGTCGCTGGTCTGGCCGTCGGGACGCGAATAGCCGAGAGTGGTGAAATGCATCACAGCCGCCGCCTTGCGATTGCAGCGCCAGAATTCAGTTTCCGCGGCGAAATAGCGTGCATACAGGTGGCGGCGTTGCTCGGTGGTTGAATTCTCACCTAGCAGATTGTTATAAAGTTCCTTGGTGAGAGTGGTCGGCGTGCCATCCCGGTTGAGCCAGAGCCAGCCATACTCGTTGATGACCACCGCGTGTTTGCCGGTCTCGTGACATACGTTACCCACCTGCGCCGGATCTGCCTTGGCCAGATCAGCAAGCTTGAAGTGCGCATCGATAAAGTGATAGGGATGCGACTCGAAACAATCGCCCGGATCTTGCGGCGGCTGCCAACCGTTGTCCCACGGGCGGTTGGATAGATCCAGGCCGCGCACCTTTGCAAACGCCTTGGCGATATCGGGCGAGCGGGTTTCGTTGCAAGCGTCCCAGATGACGACGCAAGGGTGGTTCCAGCGCTCCTGCATCCAACTGCGGTACTCGCCTGCCAATGACTCTACATCATACTCGGCCGCCTTACCCCGCTCCATGTTCCAGATAGGGAATTCATCCTGGATGAGGAGACCTTCCTCATCGGCGATGCGATACCAATTTTCCGGTGGGAAGCCGATGCAGTAGCGCAGGGAGTTCCAATGCATCTCTTTGGCGCGGCGGTGCAACGTGCGCACCCACTCCTCGTTCCACGGCAATGAGCCACGTTGCGGATCCTCGAAAAACCGATAGAGCGTGAAGTTACTCCCCCGCATGAAATACGGCTTGCCGTTGAGTAGCGCCCGGCCCGTCGCCGCATCAAACTTGAACGTGCGCATGCCAAAGCGCGTCTGGTATTCATCGCCCGCGGTCCGCGCAGTCAATCGATATAAAAACGGATCCTCGGGCGTCCACCAACGGCAATGAGCGAGCGGCACATCGATATCGAGCACTTGGTTGGCTTCTGCGCTCAGGCGGGCGGTGACCGCGCCGGCGAGCTTGCCGGATTTCGCCTCGCACACTTCGAGGGTCATCTCGCCGGCGGCTGCTTGATCAAGCCAGACCCGGACCCGGGCTTTTTGTTGGGATAAATCGGGAACGACCTGCAGATTGACGATATGGGGCGTGGCACTGAGCAGCAATTCGACCGAATCGAAGATGCCGGGGATATAGCGTTGTTTTTCGTAATCAAATCCGGAGGGGGCATTGGAAGCCACTCCATTGCGGTCGGCACCGACGCGGATGAGCAATTCGTTGTCGCCTGTCTGAAGCGCCGCTCTGGCATCAAACAGACCGGACGTGAAGCAAGCCGCGTGATCGCCCAGCACCCTGCCGTTGAGGATGGCACGCATGCCGAACATCGCCTTGCCAACCTTGAGCGTGGCTGCGGTGGTTAGAGGACCGGCCAGGGTGAAGCTGCGCCGATACCAGAACGCGTCACGCCGCGGATCTTTCTGGGAAAACTTGTCGAGATGAGTTAGGCTCGGGCCCGGTTCCACGAAGGGTGGTAGCGCCATGTCCACCAAGCCCGGCACCGGTACTTTCCTATCCAAGCTAGCCGGTGGGCTATCCAGACCGCCCTCCCCGATCTGCCAGAGCCCGTCAAGACTTACACTGACGCGGCGAGGTGCAGCGTCTCCGCTGGCTTCCGCCAGCAAAGCCGCTGATAGGAAAGCGCTGGATGATACAAACACCATCCACAACAGGCCAGGGCATGAAATGAGATGTCGTTTCACCAGTGGTATTTCTTGTATGACATGCGGGCTATCACCCCCGCATCCCCTACTCCACCAACAACGCCAGGTCTATAAACTGACCACCGTTCGTCTGGTGAGTATGCACTGCCAAGGTATTGGTGCCTTTCTTCAGCGCTTTTTTCAAGCCCTGAGTCACGTCGCACATCCGATAGTGAGTGATGAAGCCGCCGAGGCCCAAGACCTTCTGGCCATTGACGAAAACCTCGGTGTCCTCGTCATGAAAGATGACGATGGCTCCTTGTTTCAAATCGCCGCCGGCATATTCAAATGTCTTCCTCAAATAGATATCCGGCGTGGTCCAATCAGTCCGCACGGTCAGGCCCGAATCATGCCCAAATGGCGCGAGGCCGCTCTTCCACGAGGTGTCGGCAAAGCCTTCCTTCAGCCAGTCATCCGCGGGTTTTTCCGTCGTATATTTGTAGGGCGTGCACAGGGCACCGTCCTGCACTGCTCCCGTCAAGACCTTCCATTCGACGCGGGGTAGCTTAGCGGTAGGGGCGGCGGCAGGTTGTTCGTCGCGCTCATAGGCCGCCTTACGCGAGGTAATCTCATGAAGTTTCTTCACATCGAACTTCGGCTTGCGGTCATAGTAATAGAGCCCGTTCTTCTCCTGCTCGATATCCGTCAACTGAGTGTAGCAGAAACCAAACATGTGGGGGTTGTCGAGCATGGCGTCGATGGTGCCTTTGTAACGGACATATAACTCATCCATGGTTTTGGGACCGCTGCCGTACCCCCAGCCACCCTCGGTGGCCCAGCCGATGCCACCTATTTCACTGACCATAAAGGGCAAACCACGGTCAGCCTTATTGGCCTGCGCTTTACCATAACGCTCAGGCAGGATGGCCGGCGATGTATTGGTGACGGAAAGATTACTCATCCAGCGTTCCCGCAGCGTATCCGGGTTACCTTCATAATCATGCGCATCGAGCACTTCCGGGTTGGGCAGCGTGTGTTGCCAACCGCTGGTTTCCAGCGCCGGGCGCGTCGGCTCTAATTTCTTGGTCAGAGTCCAGATTTTTTGTTGGAGTTCAGCTACCGGGCCGCCGGTTTCATTGAACGGGCACCAACCGACGATAGCGGGATGGTTGCGGTCGCGGTTGAGGATTTCGGTCCATTCATTGATATAAGCATCGTAGCCCTCCTTTTTAAAATTGTAGCCCCAATTGGGATATTCGCCCCACACCAAGTAGCCGAGTTTATCGGCCCAATAGAGGAAGCGCGGCTCGAACACCTTTTGGTGGAGACGAGCGCCATTATAGCCGCAGGCCATGCTCAACTCGATGTCATGCTTGAGAGCCTCGTCGGTAGGGGCAGTCCACAGTCCCTCGGGGTAAAACCCTTGGTCGAGGATCAAGCGCTGAAACACCGGTTTGCCGTTGATGAGGATTCTGCGGCCATCAATGGTGACCTTGCGCAGACCGAAATAGCTCTTCAACTCGTCAAGTTGCTTCCCATCTTTGTAGAGCGTTAGCTTCAAGTCATAGAGGAACGGCGTCGCGGGGGACCATAACTTCTTCTCCTTGAGATTGAGCAACAAGGGTTGCGGAACTGCACTATTAATCGTGCCTTCCACCGATCCCACTGGCTTGCCGTCAGCATAGGCCTCCACCTTGAGAGTCAGTGGCTCCTTGTCCAAGCAATTGACGACGGGAGTGAGGCTTACCTGCGAATGGTCGGGGTCCGTCACCACCTTGAGGTTTTCGATGAACGACGAGCCGACGGCTTCCAACCACACGGGCTGCCAGATACCGGTGGTACGGGTGTAGATACAGCCACCGCTCCTATCGGGCGATTGCTTGCCGGTGGGTTGAAGACCGGTGGACATATCATCGAGCACTTTTACGACTACCTCGTTAGGGCCGGGTTTCAATAACTTGGTGATATCAAAATCAAAGGCGACGTTGCCACCAATATGGGTTCCGGCAGGCTGACCGTTGACGTAGGCCCATGTCTGGTAATCCACCCCGCCGAAATGCAACCGGATGCGCTTGCCTTGCATGGCCGTGGGCACCTCAAAGCTGCGGCGATACCACACGTCCTTGAACTTGCGGGTGTTACCCAGCCCGAGACCCGACAATTTGCTCTCCGGACAGAACGGGACGTTAATCTTGCCATTGAGATCCTTTCCATGAACCAACCCGCGGGCAGTCCCATCGGCCGCCTGGTCAATCTCAAACTGCCACTCGCCGTTGAGGGTCAGCCAATTCTCGCGCAATAGGTCAGGGCGCGGGTGCTCCGGGCGTGGCACGTCCGGCGCGGCGTGGGTCGAGCCAGTTATAAAAACTGCCAGCGATGCCGCAAGAACCGCCATGCGATGGGAAATTTTAAGGGATGCTTGCATAAGGGAATGATGAAGGGAATTTAAGGAACCAACCCACAACGATTGCCACTGCTTGTGATGGCAGGCTGCAGGAAGAGCCACCGCTACGGAATCAG
Source organism: Verrucomicrobiota bacterium (assembly GCA_037133195.1). Lineage (GTDB taxonomy): Bacteria > Verrucomicrobiota > Verrucomicrobiia > Verrucomicrobiales > Akkermansiaceae > Luteolibacter. The sequence goes on from JBAXOP010000034.1 coordinate 20,047, forward strand.
AAACCCGGAACTTTCATCCGGTAGGTTATTTTGCAGCTTTCCCGCTAATCACCGGCCATTGCTGGAGAAAAGCCTTGGCCATGAGTTCATGGCCGACTTGGTTCGGGTGGATCGGATCACCGCCGTGGGTTTCTTTTAATCTAGGCAGCATGGGCGTACGCAAATCAATGACATGCACGTCATTGCGGCCATTGAGAGTTAATAACCACTTGGCATAATGTGCCATGACGTTGTCGTAGTAGGCGTAGGGCGACGTGTACCCGAACTTGCGGGGATCCTTCTCCGCCTCCACATTCGCATCCGCATTGGCCTTGGCCAGCAGCTTCGCGGCATCCGCCGCACTGGTCCCCTGGGGCAATTCCGGTCCCGGCCGGGCGTAGGGCGGGGCGGTGAGCAGCACCAAGCGGGCACCCGACGCCTGGACCTTTTTGATAAGCGTGGCGACGCCATCCTGATAGGCAGCGAAGCGCTGGTCACTCAACGGGTGATAGATACCGTCATTGATGCCGTAGCAAGCCACGACCCATTTCGGCTTGGCATCCGCGAGTTCCTTATCGAGCCGCGCGAAAAGACAGGGGCGGCGGCCCGGATGATACTCCTCGCTCAGGTTGGAAAGCGTTTCACTGCTTCGGCCGTGATTGATCACCTTCCACGGCGGCGTCTGCTTGGCGAGCTCGGCCTCGATGTTGCGCACATACCCGCCCGCCGCGGTGATGCTGTCTCCAAGGAAAAGAATTGTTCCGGCACTGGGGGGTGCCGCCTGAGGTTCAGCAGCCCCAACGGATCCTAGCCAGCCCAAACTCGCTGCCATCCCCAGCAGGATGAGCAATTTGGGCTGCAATCGTGACCTTTTTCCTAGCGACGGTGTATGATTCATGAGTTGGAAAAACCACAGCACTGGGGTAAATCAAGGGGCAGCGACTCACCTGTCGTTTTTCTTCGCCTGTTTGGCGAGTTTCTTTTCCTTAGCGGTTTTGGTGGGCAGCTTCTTCGTTTCCTTGCGGGTGTCCTTGGTCTTCATGAGCGTATGGGGTTGGAATGGTACCGCCTGGTTACAGGCGCTGTGTGCGCAAGTGATACCCAATCCGCTGGACCGCCGCAACCTAATTCCTGCGGCTTTCTGGCAAGAAGTAGTGACGGTGAGCCTTGCAATCCGAGAAATTCCAGCCACCTTCCCCTGCTCCAGCCTTACCACATCCCATAGCCCCCTAGGTCTCATCCCATGTCCATCGCGCCCAAGCCCCGCTCCGCATTGCTCATCGTCGGTCACGGTTCTACCCAAAACCCGGATTCCGCCACCCCGTATTTCGAGCATGCCGAGCAAATCCGCCGTCGAGGCATCTTTGCCGAGGTGCATTGCTGCTTTTGGAAAGAGGAAGCGTCGTTGCGGGAGGCTATCTATCTGTTTGACTCGGATGAAATCTACGTCGTGCCGGATTTCATCAGTGAAGGGTATTTCACCCAGGACGTCATCCCCCGCGAACTCCAACTCAGCGGCCCCTCCACTGTCGTTCACGGCAAAACTTTCCACTATTGCCTGCCAGTCGGTATCCATCCATCGATGACTGGCTTGATTTTGCGCCGCGCCAGGGAGGTCGCCCCACATGCCGATCCCGCCGCCACCACCCTTATCATCACCGGCCACGGCACAGGCTTCAACCAAAACTCAACCAAGGCGATCCGCGACCAAGTCGCGCTCATCGCCGCCTCCGGCGCTGGCTATGCCGCCGTGGTTGCAGCCTTCATGGAAGAGTCGCCATTCATCGCCGATTGGGACCAACTCGCACTCACCCCCAACGTGGTGGTCGTCCCTTTCTTCATCTCCGACGGCCTCCACTCGTATCAGGATATCCCCGTCCTCCTTGGTATCGAAACCGAGATCAGCCCCGCCGCCAGCCAACGCGAGGTGTTCCGCCATAACCCCCACGCCCTCCGCGGGAAATCTCTCTTTTACTCCTCAGCCATCGGCACCGAACCTCTCATAGCAGACGTAATTCTCGACCTCGTAGGTGATTTCGATATTCTGCACGAAATTAATAATAAGCCTATTCCACAGATTTTTCCCGATTCCACTGAAACACTCGCAAGTTCCAATAAACTCCTCCTTGCCATCTCACACGGCGTCCATCGCATCGGTGAAATTGAGGTTGAAACAATTGATTTAAACGGTAATGAGAAACAGGGGGGCGCCGATATTCCACACCCATTTAAATCAAGTGATTCAAACCATCGCTTCCGTCTATCTCATAGTGCGGATGTAGCGCGGCGCGGAGCAGTGGACGCGCCTGAGCTGACTGCATATTACGGTCCAGCGGCGGCGCGTGAGATTGCGTCATATGCGGAGGATGGGAGTTACCGGTTTCTCAAAGCGCAGGGAAATTTGCGTCGGGGATGGCTGCTTTTATTGGACTCGGTGGACGACCTGCGCCTGGCTCTGGACCAATTCTATCCTGCCAGCGTAGGCCTGTGGCACGCATGGCAAGACGGCAGCCTCGAAATCGAGCACTTACGCGATAAACTACAACGCCAAAGCGGCATGTATCGATGCGTGCGGGCCCTCAGCAACGAAACGCTCCAGGCGCTGGTGCCGCGCACATGCAGTTCTGCGGTACCCTGCGCCAGACGCCTGCTGTGGCAAATCGATGCCAATACGCAGCTGAGCCCAAATCCCGCCAGCAATTGCCGCGGTCTTCCTGACGATGTTCCAGAGAGCGCAGCCATCCCGCTGCTGTGCCGCGAGGCGTGCAATCATTTTGTCGCCGAGTGTCTGGCCGCAGCCAAAGCAATTACCCTCGAAAAGAAGATGGGGACCACGGATTTAACGGAACACACGGAATGAAGAGCTTGGAGGGATAGAGCAATGAGGCTGAGGAACCACCTCATTGTTGTGGTGAACGCGGAATGGGCGGCCCATGAATGAGCGCCGAAGACGCGGCTCATGGACTGTCCTTCCGCACGACGACAGTAAAGTCGTCGCTCCATAACGGGCCGCAGCAGGGGCGGGTTACTCGGGAGCTTCCCCGTGCGAGGCGGCTTCTGCGGCGATCAAATCAGTTAGGTGGCCGCCGCGTGCGGTGACCCATTTCCCCTTGCGGATAACCTGGGTGAAGCCGAGCCCGTGGCGGGCGGCGGCAGTGAAAACGTCCCATGCCTGGGTGGCGAGAATGCCCGACACTATCAGATCACCGCCGGCCGCCACCGCCTTGACAATGACCGGCCACGCCTCAATGAGTACCGTGGAAAACAAATTGGCCGCCACCACGTCGTAACCTGCCTTGCGAGGTTTCCACTTGAGTACATCTTGCTCACGGACGTCGATGCCACCGGTGCCGTTGCGTTCAATATTACGTTTGACCACCTCGACGGCGAAAGGATCGAAATCGCAAGCATAAGTCGGCCCCGCGCCGAGCTTGCGGGCGGCGATGGCCAGCACACCGGTGCCGGCACCCAAATCCGCCATCGTCCAGTGAGTACCACGGCGAGCTTTGGCCACATCGACAAGCAAGCGGAGGCAAGTGGAGGTCGTGGCGTGATCGCCGGTGCCGAAAGCCATTTCCGGCGGGATGGAGATGATTTGGCGCAGTGGGTGGGCGTGTTGGATGATGGCGAGTTCGGCGGGGCGCACTTCGGGGGTGAGCAACAGGACGGAACGTACTTTCACAGGCCGTGGTGGGGCAACCGGTTTGTTCCACTCAGCGTTGGCGAGTTGGCGGATGCAGCCGCCGAACCGCTCGACAATCGCCTCTGCCGCCGCTTTGGACTCGCAGAATACGCGTAAACGGATGGATTTGCCACCCTTGATGAGTTCGATGACTAGATTTGGGTTACCAGCAAAGCGCTCCTCCCAAGCATCCATCCATTGTGCACCTGAGAGTTTTGACCAAACGAACATTGAGTACGGATAAATTTGGAGCGGGCGATGAGATTCGAACTCACGACATCCACCTTGGCAAGGTGGCGCTCTACCACTGAGCTACGCCCGCGTCGCTAAACGCGTGCGGCGTTTCTACATGACCTGCCCCACCGTGCAAGCCAAATTATAGATTTTTTTTGTGAAACTTGCGTCTGCCGCCCCCCCCCGCGAAACATGCGCATCAACCTAGAAAGAGATATAGAAACCACGGATTTCACGGAATGCACGGATTAAGAATGAGTTATGAATGATTTGGCAGTGACTCGGGACGATCAAGCCGAGGTGAATCGATCACCCATTGTTAGGTGTAGTTACCCGCCACCACTGCCGAGCAGAAAAATCGTCCCCCCTTGACGTCACAGCCCCGCTAGGGTTTGCTGGTGGCGCGCCATGTCCGACAAACTCGCCGAAATTATCGCCACCAAACATTTGGAAGTTGCCGCCCTGTTGCCCCGGGCCGCTCACCTACGCGCCGCCGCATTGTTGCGCAACGACTTCCGCGGCTTCCGCAGCGCCTTGGATCGCGGGCCCGGCCGCCTAGGTGTCATCGCCGAAGTTAAAAAGGCCTCACCCTCCGTCGGGCTGATCGACCCAAACTTCGACCCATTGCGCCAGGCCACCCGCTACTTTGAGGGTGGGGCCTCCTGCCTATCGATCCTCACGGACGAAAAGTATTTCCAGGGGTCGCTCGGCTATCTGACGAAAATCTCAGAATTCTCGCCGGTGCCGTTGTTGCGCAAGGATTTCACGATTCACGAGTTACAGATTCACGAGGCGGTCATCGCCGGTGCAGACGCTATTTTACTTATTGTCGCCGCGTTGGACGATGCCACGCTGCGGCGGCTATACGATGAGGCGAAGTCGTTCCAGCTCGACGTTCTAGTGGAAGTACACAACCTCGCAGAAATGGACCGTGCACTCGAACTCGGTGCCGACCTCATCGGCGTCAATAATCGCAACTTGAAAACCTTTGCCGTCGATCTAGCAACCACCGAACTCCTTGCCGAGGAAGTGCCCGATGAGGTGCTGCTAGTCTCCGAAAGCGGCATCAAATGTCCCGCCGATGCCCGCCGCGTTTTGGAGGCCGGTGCCAATGCGGTGCTCATCGGTGAAGCGCTGATGCGTGCCATTGACCCGTCCCGCGAGATCGAAGCCTATCTGGACCTCTCGTGCCAAGCCTGACAAACTGTGGGGATACCAAAATGGAATCGTCACTCCGGCGGGTGCCGCAGGATTTCTTCCGGGTGAAAGTGCCGTGAGCCGCCACTTTAACAACTTGGGCTGCACTATCGACCGCTGGCTTCAGCCAACCATACGCGCCGGCTGAAGCCAGCGCTCCGTAACGGTCCAAAGCTTAAGCGGCTACCACTTCCACGCGTGGGATGAACCCGAGTTGGCGCAGAATGTCTTCGCAATGATCGCCGTGTAGAGTGATTTTCCACTCGCCAAGGGCAGCTCAACCGATACGTTGTTGCCCACCATGCCAATAGATATCCCCTTGCTCAGCCGCATTTGTGAAGCCCCCGGCGCGCCCGGATCCGAGAAACAAATCCGCGCCTTGGTGCTCGCCGAGCTCAAGGGGCTCGCCGATGAAGTACGAATCGACAACCTCGGCAGTGTCGTGGCCTTAAAAAAAGGCCGCTCATCCGCCAAGAAGACCATGGCGGCCGCGCACATGGACGAAATCGGTTTCATAGTCACCCACATTGATGACAAGGGGTTTGTGCGCTTCAATCCGGTGGGCGGCTTCGACCCCAAGACACTCACGGCGCAGCGAGTGATATTGCACGGGCGCAAGGATATTTTCGGGGTGATGGGTTCCAAGCCGGTACACATCATGACGCCAGAGGAGAAGAACAAGGTCCCGCAGATTAAGGATTACTTCATTGATGTGGGCATGTCCAAGAAGGACGTGGACAAGATCGTAGAGGTCGGGGATTTTGTCACTCGCCACTCGCCGCTGATGGAATTGGGCGAGTGCGTCAACGTCAAGTCGCTGGACAACCGGGCCTCGGTGTTTGTGTTGCTAGAAACCCTGCGCGAACTTAAACGCTCCAAACGCAAGCCCGCCTACGACTTCCACGCCGTCTTCACTGTCCAGGAAGAAGTCGGCCTGCGCGGCGCTCAAGCCTCCGCACTGCAAATCCAACCCGATTTCTCCTTCGGCTTGGACACCACCATCGCCTACGACGTGCCCGGCTCCACCCCTCAGGAACGCTGCACGGCTCTGGGCGACGGCGCCGCCATCAAGCTGATGGATTCCTCGGTCATCTGCGACTTCCGCATGATCGAATTCATGAAAGCCGCCGCTAAACGCCACAAAATCAAATGGCAGCCGGAAATTCTCGCCGCCGGCGGCACCGATACCGCCAGCCTCCAGCGCATGGTCGGCGGCGGCTCGATCGCCGGCGCGGTGTCCATTCCCACCCGCCATATCCATCAGAGCATCGAGTCTTGTAACAAACACGACCTCGCCGCCTGCATCTTGCTGCTCGCCGCCTGCGTCTGCGAACTCGACCAACACGACTGGAAATTCCAATAGTTTCTTTAATGCAAGAAATTAGACATGATGTAACCATATGACCTCCCGCGAACGCATACTAGCCGCTATCAATCATACGGAACCCGACCGTGTCCCGATTGACATGGGGGCCACCCCCTCGTCTGGGATCGCGGCCATCGCCTATGGCAACCTTACCCGGCACCTCGGGCTAAGTGACTCGAAAACCCGTGTTTATGACGTAGTGCAACAACTCGCACAACCCGAAGATTGCGTACTGGACCGCTTTAAGATTGATGCGGTGGACTTGGGGCGAACATTCAATACCCGCGATGACGACTGGCGGGAGGTGACCTT
>JBAXOP010000035.1:0-26621 GCA_037133195.1 Verrucomicrobiota bacterium
CCTATGCCGTCATCCCTGATGCCGCCTTGCGCCGGCGCTTCAGCACCACCCGCGGCCACACACTATCGGAAATCAACGCGCTGGCGTTCTACGCCGCTGAGGCCGCCTACCGCCACGGCGAACCATGGCGCCAGGCGCTGCTTGCCTATCTAAAAGCCAACCGCGACACCCTCGTCGAGTTTATCCACAGCCGCTGCCCCGATCTATCCATCGTAACGGGGGCCGCCACCTATCTGGCTTGGATAGACGCCCGCCGCCTTGGCCTGGACAACCCCGCCGGGCATTTTGAAAGGCGTGCCGGATTATTTTTATCAGACGGACAGGCCTTCGGCTGGCCCGGTTGGGTGCGCTTTAATTTTGGCTGTCCGCGTGCCCACCTGTTGGAAGGCTTGGAAAAACTCCGGGCCTGTCTGGATTGACCGGTTGCTAGGGTTCAAGACTGGCGGCCGCGGAGGTACTCGCCGGCACTCATGCGCCGTGCTCCCTCCGGCTGGACCACATGCAAGCGCAGGGCACCCGCACCACAACCGACCCTTAGCTGACCATCCACCGCCGCGAACGCCCCCGGAAGCAACTCATAATCACAGACCTCGACGGGTGGGAAAATCTTCAGGCGCTTGGGTTGGCCCGCCTCCCCGACAATAGTAAAGGTCCCCGGCCACGGGTCGTACGCACGAATCCGCCGCTCCAGCGCCACGGCGTCCAGCCCCCAGTCGATGCGGCCGTGTTCGCGCTCTAATTTGGGGGCGTAACTGGCCAGGGCCGGATCTTGCGGCGTGCGGGTGGCCGTAGCAGAAGCAAGGCGGCGCAAGGTTGCGGCGAGCACATCCGGCGCCAATTCCGCAAGCCTGTCATGCAAACTGCCACCGGTTTCCTCAGCGCCGATCCGGAGGGTTTTAGCACAAATGACATCCCCGGCATCGAGTTCGCGGATAACATGCATGGCGCTCACTCCGCTGAGGGCGTCTCCGGCGTCGATGGCCGCCTGAATGCATGAGGCACCACGATGCCGTGGCAATAGCGAGGCATGCAGATTGACGATGGCTCGGCTAGCCAGTGATAGAATGTTAGACCGGAGGATTTGCCCATAAGCCATCACCACAATGACGTCCGGTGCCAACGCCGCCAAATCGGTGGCCACGTCCCCGATGAGCGCCGGTTGCCATACCGCCACACCCGCCTTGAGCGCCTCCAGCTTGAGAGTGGGCGGCAGCAACGTCTGGTGGCGACCGACCGGTTTATCAGGTTGGGTCACCAACGCCAGCGGCCGCGGCCCCCGCTCCAATAACTGGCGGAAAGTCGGCAAAGCGATGTCGCCGGTGGCGATGAAAACCAAGCGCATGCAGGCGGCAGCATTCATGATCAGGCACTCGGAAAGGAAAAAAACACGAGAGCCGGCGCCACCAATGCCAGGTCTGCAAGCACCCGCAAAGCTTCCAAGGAAAACCTTTCCCGCACCCGGTTGAGTACGTGCAACAACGCCGCACCCGTTAGCACGGCGTAAAAAAACGGTCGCGAGCTATGTTGTTCGGCCTGCAGCGCGAAAAACAACGAGGCCACAGCCAGCAACGTCAGTGGCAGGGTCAGCGACAGCTCATCGGTGGCTTGCACCTCTGGATCGGGATTGCGGCTGGCGTGTTCCCACAGGTCGATGGCGGAAATGTTCAAAATGCACAGCACCGCAAAGGCATGCAACTCGCGCGAGAGCAGCAAATCACGGATTCCACGGTCATATAAATAGACATGCGCCACCAAGGCGGTGCCAAGTGCAAAGGCCGCCCCAGCTACAATATTTTTGGCGTATGGAATGTCATCCACCGCAGGAGCCATGAAAGTGGCGATCGCAAAAAAGACCGCCACCAGAACCCCCTCGACGATCAGATAGGAGAAAATCGCCATCGGGCTCAACATCAATACCGTCACCAGCGCGGCGATCGCAGCAAGGACCGCAGCACCCACAAACTTGCGCCAATGATGGCGATGAAACCGGTGCCGCGCCTGGCAGCGCGGCGAATCCCCGTGCACAGTCGCGTCCAACAACCTGTCCGCCACATACAACACCCACACCCCCAGCCCTAGCAAAACATAGCCGTGCGCCGGGTGGTAACTCACGCCCCAGGTCCTGGCAAACATGCCCAGCCACACCACTGCCACCAGCGGAGCATCAAAACTCAGCAGGTTGGGCAGCAGCCACCACGGCTTGCGGGGGTCGGACGTCACGCCGCAAACCATCCCCGACAACGCCTGCCAACGCAAGCGTACATTGGTTTTTTGCGTGAGGGCGGGCCTCAGGCCATAATCGCCGCTGCCACCTCGCGTGCCGCAGCCTCCCCGACCAGGCGGCGTACCAGCGCCAGACCGAAGTCAACCGCGGTGCCCGGACCGCGCGAAGTAAGGATTAAGCGATCCTCCACCACCCGTTCATTGAGCACCCCGGGCAATTCGCCATGCACGCTGAAGTGGGCGGTGAAGCGGTGATTTTGCAACAAGCCGGCGGCCTGAAGAATCAAGGGAGCGGCGCAAATGGCGGCCACCGGTTTGCTAGCCGCATGAAACTGTTGCGCCAGGGTCACCGCGCGGCCGTCTGCCAGCAACTCCATCACCCCTGGGCCACCCGGCAGAAAGAGCAAATCAAAGGTTTGCGGCTCAAGGTCCTCAAAATCCTCGTCGGGCTCCAACCGCAGCCCACCGCGCCCTTCCACCACCCCACCATGCAACGAGGCCATGACCACCTCGATGCCACCCCGCCGCATCAAATTGACCGGCGTGACTGTTTCGGTTTCCTCAAACCCATCGACCAACAGACATAAGACACGTTTTGACATAGCGGAGAGACTAGCACGTCCCTCCCGCCGCGCAAGCCTGCAGTGAGACATCTCAGCACAAACCTACGGCCCGACGCACCCGCGCGAGCACCTTGGCCGCTTCGCCGCGTGCCTGCTCCGCGCCTCGGGTGAGAACCTCATCGACATAGCCGGGGTCCGCCATGATCTCCGCCCGCCTCGCACGCATCGTCGCAAAAAAATCCCAGTACGCATCCGCCAGCCGCTTTTTGAAATCCCCGTATCCTACCCCACCACGCTCATGATCAGCCACCATCTGCTCATAGTCCGCCGAATTCGCAAACAATTTGTAAAGCGCCAGAATCGTCGAACCCGCCGTCGCTTTCGCGGCCTCCACCGGGGTCGAGTCGGTGACAATTTTCATGAGAAGTTTTTTCAGCGGTTTCTCCTCGCCGAAAATTGGCAGCGTGTTGTGGTAACTTTTGCTCATTTTCTGGCCATCCAGGCCGATGACCACAGCGGTGTCCTCGCGGATGATGGGTTCTGGCAGCAGCACGGTGCCCTCGCCAAACGCCTCGTTGAGCTTCACCGCAATGTCGCGGGTCACTTCCAAGTGCTGCTTCTGATCACGCCCCACCGGCACTTGGTTGGAATCGTAAAGCAAAATATCCGCCGCCATGAGCACCGGATAGGCAAACAGCCCGTGGGTCGCGGCGATCCCCTTGGCCACTTTGTCCTTATACGAATGGCATTTTTCCAACAAGCTAACCGGACAGACCGTTGAAAGTATCCACGCGAGTTCATTGACTTCTGGCACTGCGCTTTGGCGGAAAAACACAGCCCGCGCCGGATCCAACCCGCAGGCGAGGAAATCCACCGCCAACTCCCGCACATTTTCGCGCAGCGCCGCCGGATCGCGCATTGAGGTCATCGCATGATAATCGGCGATGAAATAAAACGCCTCACCTTCATCCTGCAGGCGCACGGCAGGTTCCATCGCCCCGAAATAATTGCCGACGTGGAGTTTGCCGCTGGGTTGTAAACCGGTGAGAATTCGCATGCGCCGCAGCATGCCCGGCTTCACTCCGCCGTCAAGCCCAGATGTGGTTAGCGAGACTGCGCCTCAGACCCAAGACCCAAGACCCAAGACCCAGATGTAGAAAAGCTGGGCTCTCTTATCATATCTTGGGTCTCGCAGTCTCAGAACTCATAGTAAACGTGGAGGAACCGGTATCCAACGAGCCATTCACCCATGTGAGTGTGCCCATCGACCTGTTAGCTCAGGCCCGCCGCATCCCGGAGTGATCCATCGGCGCGAAAAAGTGGATCACCGCGTTCCGTGTCTGCGATTTCGGTGTTTTGGTATCGATGATACCGGTGCCGGCGAATGCCGGGTGCCGGCTTCATGGCGCATCCTCTATCGAATGGAGGGTCAATGAATAGAGGCTGATTCCTAACCTTTGTACATTTCGCGAAGCGGAGTGATCAAACTGCGAACGTTTGCAAGGGTTCCCGATGCGGATCGTAACATTTTCCCAACACATTTCACCAAATGAAGCATACATACTCCGTAGCCATCCTGGTATTCGCCTGCTCCCTGTGCCATGGGGCCACCGAGGAACCCTACAAGGTACTCGAACCTGAAAAAAGCCAGCATCTATGCGAATCCGCGCATTTTGTCGCCCGCTGGAATGATAATGACGGCGTGACGCTCAGCGACGCCAACCTACAGCAAGGTTTGGCAACGCTGGAAAGCATCCGCGAGTTCTATCTCGGCAAGGTCGGTTTCGCAGCGCCATACGGGAACCAGGCCGTGAAATATAAGGTCAGCGTCAACCTTAGCAACAAGGGTTGGGCCTGCGGCAGCGGCACCGGTAAGAACGACCCGGCCATGTGGCTGCACTTTAACGCCTTCAAGGATAATCACGCCCTGGCGCACGAATTCGCCCATAGCCTGCAGTTTTCCACGATGGGACTGCGAGATTCGCCCTACGTCGGTTGGTCGTGGGAAAGCCATGCCGAATGGATGACACACCAGATGTATCTTGAGCAAGTGGGTTGCTCCGACCAGCTGGTCAACGCGCCGCACTTGTACTATGGTTCGACGCGCGACCGCTATGGCAACTGGCAGTTTTGGGAATACATCAAGGACACCTTTGGTTACGCTGCGATCAATGATATATGGTCGAAGGCAACCAAGCTCGGCAGCCCGGAAACTGCGCTTGAAGATCCGCTCGTGGTCCTGACCCGCAACCAAGGCTGGAAAATGAGTGACCTCAACGACCAGTTCGGACTGTGGGCCATGCACAATGTGACCTGGGATTACAAAAATGGCGGGGTGCTGCGCAAGAGCTACGGCAGCTATGACGATTGCTCCGGCATCCGCCGCAACCGGGTGTCCATCCTTGAGGTGATCGATGCAAAAACCGGCAGATATGCCATTCCAGACTACCGTGCTCCGCAACGTTTCGGCTATAACTTGGTGCGCATCGACCCCGATGAAACCAACAAGGCACGCAGCATCGCAATTAATTTCCGCGGGCTCGTCCAAAAGGACGCCGGCGTCGCCAAGTTCGACCAGAAATTCGAGAACGAACCTAGCAGCGTGCCGCCGCCGTCCTCGGATTGGCGCTGGGGGCTGGTGGCCGTCGATGATAAGGGCCAGCCCCGCTACAGCGCGCTCCAGCGGGGTGCGAGTGCCCAACTGGTCTTTCCGCTGCGCTCAAACGAAAAAGACCTCTGGCTCGTGGTGGTCGGCACGCCTGCGGAATACCAACGCATCACCTGGGACCAGATGTATTATACAATCTATCGGTTTCCGTGGATAGTCGAAATCCGCGGTGGCCATCCGCGCGGCAGCGTGCCGGTCCCGCTCGCCAAGACCACCGGACGCAAGGGCAAAGCGCACCCCAATGGTGGCGGCTGGGTGGATGCCACTGCCCACGCCGAGACAACTGCTTATATCGGCCCGGATGCGATGGTGCTGGACCACGCCCAGGTGAACGGCAAAGCCAAAATTGTGGATCAGGCGGTGGTTTCAGGAAATGCCAAAGTTGGCGACAACGCTACTATTCGCGGTCATGCCCTGGTCACTGGAAACGGGATCATCGGCGGTAACGCACGCATCGAGGAGGAAGCGTGCGTGTATGGCGGCACGATCAATGAAGACGCACGCCTCGGAGCGCTGACGCTCGTCGAGGATGACCAAACACGGATCCACGGCAAAGCGGATATCGCGGCGGTGATGAACAGTATCCGCGGCGCTGACCTCTCCGGTACCGCTCGACTCATCGGCGACATCGAATTAAACACTAAATCTATCAGTAAGGGCGTCTTTTACGGAATGGTCACTTCCGAAATGATTGACAACCCGCGCTGGGGCGCAACTCGCACCGGACCCGCCCCGGAGGTGAGCGTCACGACCCCGCACCCCCGCCCGCAATAAATACCAACCCCAACAAGCGGCCAGTCTGAATTTCAGGAGCCACTCACCCAGATGCCAATCCACCACCCCATGCACCCCATGAATCCGAATATAATGATGACTAACAACCGCAAATCGGCCATCCGGCACGGTGCCTGCGCGCTGGTCGCGGCGAGCCTCGGCTGCTGGCTCACAGCTACTGCGGCAGCATCCCCGAGCGCTACGATTCAAATCAACATGGCGCAAGAGAAGGCCCCGGTACCGAAGAACCTCTACGGAATTTTCATGGAGGAATTGAGTCATGCGTTTGACGGCGGAATCTATGCCGAGTTGATCCAGAACCGCGGCTTTGAGGAAGGCGTGTTGCCGCCGGGGATGAAGCTCGTCAAGAAAGACGACGGTTCACTCAAGATGGAACTTGAGAAATTGCCGCTTGGTGTCGCCAAGGAAAAGTGGGATATGCCCTGGCCGTGGAACATGGGTTGCGCGTGGGATCCAAAGCGTGAATTGATCGGTTGGTCGCTGCGCAATGAAGGTGGAGCCAAGGGTGAGATGAAACTCACGAGCGCCAATCCGATGAATCAAGCATCGTCGCGATCGTTAGAGATAACCCTTGCCGCGAGTGGTGACGGCCGGGTGGAATTGGTGAACAGCGGCTACTGGGGCATCGGGGTGCAGGAGGGCACCAACTATCAACTCGCCTTTCACCTCCGCCCCGGATCATTCACCGGGAAAATCTGCGCCATTCTCCGCTCCCATGATGGCAAAACACTTGCCACGCATGATTTCGATCAGATGAAACCGGGCAATGCCTGGACTCGTCATACCGCCACACTCAAGGCCACGGGAACGGACCCGAAGGCTGAGTTTGTGCTGCAGTTCCAAGGGGCCGGCACTTTGCAGGTGGACTGGGTCTCATTGTTTCCTCCCACTTACAAGAACCGTCCTAACGGGTTGCGGGCGGATCTGGCAAAACACCTCGAGACATTGCATCCGGCCTTCATCCGCTACCCCGGCGGGTGTTATGTCGAGGGCCATTCGTTTGAAGGTGCCCCGGATTGGCGGACCATGGTGTGCCCGCCCGAACAGCGCAAGGGGACATGGAGCACCTGGGGCTACCGGTCCAGCGATGGCTTCGGCTATCATGAGTTTCTGCAGTTCTGCGAGGACATCGGTTCCGACGCTATGTATGTCGCATTTGCCGGCATGACCTGCCACCCGGAAAATAATTGGCCGCTCGACCAGATCGAGCCAGTGATCCAACAATCGCTCGACTCGATCGAATACGCACTCGGACCGGTGACCTCCAAATGGGGGGCGGTGCGTGCCAAGATGGGCCATCCCAAACCGTTTCCGCTGAAATATATCGAAGTCGGCAATGAACACCCGCCCGCTCTCTATGGTGATTATTACAAAAAATTTCGTACTGCCATCAAGGCAAAGTATCCTGACATCACGGTGATCATGAGCATGTTTTGGAGCGGCCTGAATCCGGAAGCTATTACCCGCGCCGGTGACGATGCGATTGACCTAGTGGACGAGCATTCCTACAAACCGTCCGGCTGGATCCGAGATAACTTTGATTACTTCGACAAGTATCCGCGTAAACCGTGGGGCGTCTATGTCGGTGAATACGCCCATCACCATGCCAACGGCGACTGGAGCGCGGCGATGGATGACTCGGTCTATCTGATGATGCTGGAGCGCAATGGCGACCTGGTGAAAATGGCGAGTTATGCGCCGTTGTTTGTTAATATCAACCACCGCAGTTGGGGAGTGAACCTCATTGAGTTCGATTCCTCGCGCAGTTTCGTGCATGCCACCTATCACGTGCAGCACGCCTATTCCGCGAACCGACCCGATGTGAATCTGACCACTGCCGTGGAGGTGACTCCCAAGCCGGACCCAAAGCAACCGCTCTTCGAAGGCAAGTTCGGTCTGGGCTCCTGGACCACGGCCAACGAATTCAAGGACCTGCGCATCTACGACGCGAACGACAAGCTGGTGTTCAGCGATACTTTCGCCAATCTGGAGCATTGGGACACACCGGGCATCGGCCAATGGAAGGCGGAAAACGGTGTGTTGAAACAGACCGATACCACCCGCGGACCTAACAGTTTATTCCTCAAGGAGAGGCTCAAGTCCGGGCGCGTTACGCTCAAGGCACGCCGGGTGGGCGGCAGCGAAGGGTTCCTAATGTTTTTCCACGCCTCAGGGCCGGAGCGCTACATGTTCTGCAACTATGGCGCCGCTCAAAACCACTTCTCTGCTATCCAGGGCACCCCCTCCAATGCCATCTCTACCAAGGGCGGCGGCGATTTGCAGGGGCCGATCGATCATGAGCGCTGGTATGATATCAGTCTCGTCCTAACGAATAATTCGGCGGAAATGTTGCTCGACGGCAAACGGGTCAGCAAACTCGAGGCAACCCTCCTGCCCGCATTCTTCGCCACCGCCGGCTATCAGAAAAAAGAACACAGCGTAATCGTCAAGGCGACCAACTACGGAGCCGAGCCATTGCGTGTCCAGATACGGTTAGACGGGGCCACCCAGATCGCCGCCACCGGTCAGCAAATCGTGATCCGCGCAGACAAACCGGAGGCCGAAAACACCCTGGATCAACCTGACATGATCACACCCAAGGTGCTGCCGCTGACCGGTTGCTCGAAAAGCTTCCCGGTGATCTTGCCGCCATATTCCGTCAATGTGCTGCGCATTCCCGCCAAGGGATCATTGTCCACCCCGCGTGCAATTATGTCTGATTGAGCCGGGCCCACGCCGCTGAGATAAATTCGATTCTCACCCCTCCCCTATAAGTAAGTATCACCCCGATGAGCTTTATGACACCCAAGCGATTCTTCCTATATCTGCCAATTCTCGTCAGTCTGTTTGCGGCAGTGCCAGATCCCCTGCTACAGGCACAGACACCGGCGGCCAAGCCGACTGCCAAACCGGCCCGCGACCTCACGTTTCTTGTCGTCTCCGATACCCATTACGGGCTGAGCCCGGAAGGTGACAGTACGCTGCCCAAATTGGTGGATGAGATGAATCAGTTGCCGGGCACGGCCTATCCGGCGGCGCTCGGCGGCACGGTGGCCACACCGCGCGGCGTGCTCCATATCGGCGACATCACCAATGATGGAAAAAAGGAACAATGGGAAATGTTTGTTAGGGACTACGGCCTCACAGGCAAGGATGGGCGGCTGAAGTGGCCGGTGTACGAAGCCTATGGCAACCACGATGGCGGGCCCAAGACGCCGGTGCGCGACGGGATTCGCGCGCGCAATCCGCAGCGAGTCGGCCTGACGACTATCTCCGAAAACGGCCTGCATTATTGTTGGAATTGGGATGGTATAGGGTTCATCAATCTAGGCATTGCACCGGGTTCGACGACGCGACCGTATGATCCGGAATACAGCATGGAGTTTCTCGAGGAAGTACTCAAGAAGCACGTCAAGCCCGGACAACCGCTCATATTGATGCACCACTTCGGCTTCGACAAGAGCCACAGCCTCGGCTGGTGGCCAGAAGAACGCCGCACCCGCCTCCACGAACTCATCAAGAACCAAAACGTCATCGCCATCCTCCACGGTCACGCTCACGAACCATTTATCTATCAATGGGAAGGTATCGATATCTATCATCCGCCGCATTTCAAACAAAAAGACCCGAGGAAAAATGACGGACCGGTGAGCCACGGGTTCTTCGTCTTTCACATCACCGGCGACGAACTCAGCGTGGCAGAACGCAAGAACGACGCCACTTGGGGCATGACGTCCCGCAAAAAATTCCCCGCGACTAACGGAAGTGCGGCACCTCCCGCGAACATCCCGGCAAAACCCCGGCCCTAACATTCCCGCCACCCTTTCAGCCACGATATCCATGCGCACCCTCCGTCCGTTGGAAGCCGTCACCGTGCTCGCCATGGCGCTTGCCGCGCCATGGCTGCCCGCCCAGACGCCCGCAGCCAAGACGGCCCGCGACATCACCTTCCTTCACATCTCCGACCTCCACTACGGCGTCAAAAACTTCGACCGCCCGCTGTTGCAGCACACCATCGACGCGATGAATGCTATCCCCGGCGTGCCCTATCCCACCGCCCTCGGTGGAAATGTTGGAAAAGTCTCCGGCGTGATTCTCACCGGTGATCTAACTAATGACGGGATGGCCTCCGAGTTTCCCGACTTCGCCGCCGATTGGGGTCTAACCGGCAAGGACGGCCGCTTGAAGTTTCCACTCTATGAAGGGGCCGGCAACCACGATGGGGCGCCTTCCTGCACCAAGAATCCAGATTTGGGCGCAGTCCGCCGCCTGATCATCCAGCGCAATAACAATCGCGTGGGATTGGTCAATAAGTCACCCAACGGCCTGCATTATTCCTGGGACTGGCAGGATGTTCACTTCGTCTGTCTCAACGAGAGCGCGGGCATGGAAAACGACAAACGCTACCCCGGCAACCCAGCATACAACCGCAAGAAACAGGACTACTGTAACCCGCCTGAAATGAGCCTGCAATTCCTCGAACAGGACCTCGCAGCAAAGGTCGGCACCAGCGACCGGCCCGTGGTCCTCGCACAGCACTTTGGCTTCGATGCCTTTGTCTTCCACCCGTGGGGCGACAAGGCCGCTTGGTGGACCGAAGAACAAGCCATGCGCCTGTGGGAGGTTTGCGAAGGATATAATATCTTCGCCATTCTATCAGGGCACGATGGCAGTGAGGCCGCCTTCGATTGGAATGGCATCCTCAACAAACACATGGACGACAACGTCAGGTTCGGCGTCTATCGGATCGCTGGCGACAAGCTCGCCATCGCTGAGCGCGATTCACAAAAGGGAACCTGGGGAACCACCTCGCAGCACCCGGTCAATGCCAATCGATCGCTGCCCCCCGACCTGCTACAAGGGCCGTACATGATATATCCAAACAACCCGGCACAAATGACCGTCGCCTGGCGCTGTAAGTCCAACGTTGCTTGCACTATCAAATGGGGAACCGACCAGTTTATCTATGAATTGGGCAAAATGGACGTCTCTCCGGTGGATTCCAAGGACCACCTCTACCGGGTTGAACTAACGAATCTTCCAGCCGATGCATCGGTAAAGTTTGACGTCGAGATTCATGGCAAACACGCCCCCGGCATGTTTTACACGCCCCCCCCCAGCACCGCTGCCAAGCTCAAGTTCATCGTCTTCGGCGGCACCCCCGAAACCGCCGCCGCTATGACACCCCTCAGCAAGGCGGTTTACGACAAAATCTACGAAGACGCGGCCCTGCACACGTTCCTGCTGCATCCCGGCGGATTGGCCCCTGCCGGTGCCACACTCGATGAATGGGACGCCCTGCCGTTCTCGCGCGACCCGCTCGCGCGGCACACACGCTACCTTTTCTCGCGCCTGCCGATCATGAGCACCGTGGTGCCGACAAAGGCTGCCGACCCGCTCGCGGAGAAAATCCTGCCACGTTCTAACAACCTTGGCGCCGCCTATGCCTTCGACTATGGTCCTGCGCATGTCGTCGTGCTCGATGCCTCGCAGCCCTGCACAGTCGGCTCCCCGCAATTGGCCTGGCTCAAAAATGACCTTCAATCCAGCAAAAACCCATGGAAGTTTCTCGTGTTGCCACAGCCCGCGTGGAGTGCCGGCTCCGGCCCCGGTTCGGCCGAGCTGCGGAAGAGCGTCCAACCGCTGTGTGAGGCGTACGGTGTGGATATCTGCTTCTGCGCGGAGGACGGATTGTATGCCCATGGCGTGGTTGGCGGCGTTCAACATATATCTTCCGGTGGTGCGGGCAGCACCGCGCAAGTGCCCGCCGGGCCAGCCAAGGCTCCGTTCTCCGTTATCAAGGCGGGTCACCATTTCTGCACCGTCACTCTTGAAACCGACACTCTAACATTCCAAGCCATCCAGCCCAACGGCATCGTCGTGGATTCATTCACCATGAAGGACTTCAAGGGCACCGGCAAGTAACCCACATCTCCCATGAAACTGCCCACCTCCATCCTCCGTCTCGCCTTATTCATCTCACTGCCCGGTGTCGGCCTGGCCGCGCCTACCACACGCAACGTGACGTTCCTGTCGGCCTCCGACTCGCACTACCGGGAACCTGACCATCGGCTAGGTTGCCACAACGACCTCAATCGGGCGTCGGTCGAGGAGATGAACCGTATCAGCGAACTGCCGTGGCCGGAGAAACTCGGTCCCGACAAAATCAGTAAACCGCGTGGAGTGGTTATGCTGGGAGATTTGATCGACGACGGGGATCGCGCCGAGAAGGGCCGCAAAATCAGCGAGGAACAATACAAACTCTTCGTGGCTGATATCGGCTTGGATGGCCACGACGGCCTGCTGAAGTATCCCGCGTTCGAGGGCTGGGGCAACCACGACGGCCCGCCCATCGGCAAGGAAAAAAATGGCTTCAGTTCCCAATCCCAAATCAAAGAGCGCAACTTGCTGCGCATGGAAAAAAAACTCATCGCCAATATATCGGAAAATGGCCTGCATTACTCATGGGATTGGGATGATGTGCATTTCGCCCAGCTCAATATTTATCCGGCAGACAAGCAGCGTGCCAGCGTGCATTACTCGCCGGTGTGGCATGATCCGCAAGGCGCGCTGGCTTTCCTCAAAGCCGACCTCGCCAAAAACGTCGGCACCAGCGGTCGGCCGGTGGTGCTGATGGGCCATTGCGGATTTGACACCGACTGGTGGGTGGCCGCAGATTGGGATGAGTTCTATCAGGCGGTCAAGTCCTACAACGTCGTCCTCTATCTCTACGGCCATAGCGGCACCGGCGTGAGCGCCTGGGCCCCGGCCGGCGAAGATCGCAAACTCACCTGCATCAATGACGGCCAACTGACCACCGGATTTTTCGTGATCAATATAACTGGAGATCGCCTGCGCGCCGCTTATCACCTCAAAAGCAAGGTCGTGTTCACCAAATCTCCCGACGGCAAAATGGAGCACACCTGGGACGGCAAGTGGGATTGGAAATGGCTGGTGGATAAATCAATCGCACCGGTGACAACCACAGCCATCAAACTGGAAACCAAGCCGGGTGGCCGCTCCGGCAGTATCTCCGAGTGAAAAGCCAACTAAACAAATACTCATGACCCAATCAGCTAACCGGTGGTTCATCCTGCCCATCCTCGCGCTTCCCATGACATATGCCGCGCCTAACGTGAAAATCCCGCCCGAAGTGGCACGCCCGTTGCCGCTCTCCGCCGTGCGTCTCACCGGCGGCCCGCTCAAGCAAGCGCAGGACCTTGATGCCAAGTACCTGCTATCCCTGGAAATCGACCGGTTGATGGTCGGCTATCGGTTGCGGGCGGGTCTCGAAGCCACGGCCAAGGGCTACGGCGGCTGGGATTCCGTAGAGGGCAAACAACTCACCGGGCACATCGCCGGCCATTATCTATCCGGCGTGAGCCTGATGTATGCGGCCACCGGTGATGATAGGTTCAAGCAGCGAGCCGACCAACTCGTCGCGCAGATGAAGGAAGTCCAGGACAAGCGCGGCACCGGCTATCTCGGCGCTCTAACAGATGCTAAAGGTCGCGATGCGGCGGACATTTTCGAGAAGGATGTGGCGGCCGGGAATATTCGCTCGGGTGGCTTTGACCTCAATGGAATGTGGTCGCCGTATTATGTGCTTCACAAAACGTATGCGGGGTTGCGCGATGCCTATCGGTTCACCGGCAACCGATCGGCGCTTGAAGTGGAAGTGAAGTTTGCGGCATGGGCGGAGCGGGTATTTGAGAAACTCGATGCGGTGCAGATCCAAACCATTCTCAACACCGAGTTCGGCGGCATGAACGAAATCATGGTTGATCTCTTCGTTGATACCGGCGACGCACGCTGGCTGGTATTGTCTCACAAATTTGAGCATCATCACATCACCGATTCCCTCAAGCAGCGCAAGGACAACCTGGCGGGCAAACACGGAAACACCCAGATTCCGAAACTCCTCGGATCGATGGAACGCTATGCCGCCACCGGTGATGCCGACGATTTAACGGCTGCTTCGTTCTTCTGGGAACGCGTCGTGAATCATCACAGTTTTGCCACCGGCGGCGATGGCAAGGATGAGTACTTTTTTGAGCCGGATCATTTCAATGAGCGAATCGACGGGCGCACTGCGGAAACTTGCAATGTGTATAACATGCTCAAGCTCACCCGGCGGCTGTTTGCCTATGAGCCGTCGGCCGATCTGGCAGGCTTTGCGGAGCGAGCATTATTCAACCATATTCTCGGATCGATTGATCCTAAGAACGGGTCCACCTGTTATATGGTACCAGTGGGCCGGGGCGTGGAGCGGGAATACTCGGACATGGCAGGGAGTTTCACCTGCTGCGTTGGCTCGGGCATGGAGAGCCATGCCTTACACGGGGATGGTATCTATTATGAATCGGACGCCAAGCTATGGGTCAACTTATATGTGCCATCCACCGCCGAGTGGAAAACGGGCGGCGTGAAGATCGCGATGAATACGGAGTTTCCGCTAGGTGAAACCGCAACCCTCAAACTCATTCTCGCCTCGCCGAAAAAGTTCACCCTTTTGCTGCGGCAACCCGCATGGGCCGGGGCTGGTTTCGGCGTGAAAGTCAACGGTGTGCCGGTGGCCAAAGACGCGTTGGATGCCAGCGCGATAGCCAATTATGTAGGGGTGCTACACACGTGGAAAGATGGCGATACCGTGGAGGTAGCATTGCCGAAGCGCTTGCACTTGGAGCCGCTGCCGGATAATCCCAACAGGGTGGCCATTTTGTGGGGACCGCTGGTGTTGGCCGGCAAGCTCGGAACGGAGGATAACCCCGCGCAGGCTGGGGACAAAAATGGGCGCGACCCGCACGCCGTGCCAGTGTTTGTTAGTGCTGGGCGACCGGTCGATGAATGGCTCAAGCCGGTTGCGGGCCAACCGGGGGTTTTTCGAACGGTGGGTGTGGGACGTGATCGCGAGGTGGAGATGGTGCCTTTCTATCAATTGCATCGCCACCGCTACGCCGCCTATTGGGACCTATTCACCCCCGCTAGCTGGTTGGAAAAATCCGCCGAGATCGCCCGTCAGCGCGAACGCCAACTCAAGCTCGAAGCCGCCACCGTCGCTTTCGCGCAACCCGGTGAAATGCAACCCGAGCGCGACTTCCATCAACAAGGCGAGGACACCACGCCGGACCGCGTGATGGGCCGCGCCTGCCGCCGTGCTAGCAAGTGGTTCTCGTTCGATCTGCCAGTGGAGGCCACCAAACCGATGGCCTTGGTGGTCACGTATACCCGAGACGAATGGCGCAAGCGGACATTCAATATTTTGATAGACAAGGAATTACTTGGTGAGCAAACCATCGAGGCGCGCGGACCCCAGCAATTTTTCGATATTGAGTATTTGATACCGGCGGAGCTTGTGAGGGACAAGAAGAAGGTGACGATTTGCTTTCAAGCTACGGGAGGCAATGAGGTAGCGGCGGTGTTTGGGCTGCGCATGATACGCGCCGGTGCGGAGAAGCCAGCTGCCAGTGCGTCTCGCGAGTCTGCGCATGAGCCGACAGGCTGGAAGCCCGTCGTCCATGACAGGCAGGATGCCTATCCACCCGCCATCCAACACATATCTCCGCCGGAGAAGGGCTTTTTCACCAAGCAACTCGACTATCACGGCATCCCTATCAAGGCTCCCGAGGTGGTGAGCGATGATGCCCTGCGCGAAGGTTTCAATCGCTTGGATACCATGTTAAAAAACCTGCCGGAAGTTCTAGCAAAAATGGTCGTGGCGGGCGCGGAGTTGCACATCATCGGCAAGAACCAGATGACCTCGGATTTGCCCGAGCACCGCCACCTTAAAGGCCAGCAATTCGGCTCGGTGAAAGGCCAAACCGTGGATGAGCGAACCCGCGGCCTCGGTGGCTTACTCACGTCGTGTGGCGAGGAAAACTTGCTGCGGCTCGAAATCGACCGCTATCACGGCCGGGACATTTGCATACACGAATTTGCGCATAACATCCGCAACGCAGGCATGACCCCCGATCAGCGCAAGAAGTTCGACGCCCAACGGGAGCGCTCACTGAAGAAGAACCTGTGGGTCGGCTCGTATGCCGGATCCAACCCAGACGAGTTTTTTGCCGAGCTGACGATGTGGTATTTTGGCACCCACGGCGACATGGGCATGCAAGGCCCGAAGCCCGCCAATGGCAAGGAAGGATTGAAGCAATACGATCCGCAAGCCTTTGCTCTGCTTGATGATTTCTACTCTGGCAAACTCAAGAGCGAGCCGCAGCCATGAATTCCTAACATGGCACGCCGCCGCACTTGCCCCGGAACTTAGCGTTCGACCTCAAAATCGCCACGTTGTCGAGCCAGTTGGATTCCCTCTTTGCAGCACAGCAGAAGCTCCAGATCGCCCTTATTTCCCCTGCGGCGTAGTCAAGCTAGCGTTCAGAGGTAAGGAGTCTTGGATCTGGCGGTGGATGATACGAGTGATTTCCAGGGCCACGCCGAGGGCGGCGGTGCCTTGCTGGCCGCTGACGGCAGGAGCGGCGCCGACGGTGACGCTGTTGACGAAGGCCTCGAGTTCGAGACGCAGCGGCTCGCCAGGTTCAACCGCCACAGCTTCGCGCTTGATTTCCATGCCCTCTTTCCAGTGGATGTGGCCGGATTGCTCCTGATAGTCCAGTGACAGATAACAATCTTGCTGGAACACGCGCAACTTGCGCAGGCGTTCCGGGCTGATGCGGCTGGCGGTGACGTTGGCGACGCAGCCGTTATCGAAGCGCAGGCGTGCGTTGGCGATATCCTCTTGGCCGGTAAGTACGGCCACGCCAACTGCATCGATGCTGGTGATAGGTGAGCGGACGAGGTGGAGGATAATTTCCAGATCGTGGATCATCAGATCGAGCACGACGCCGATATCGATAGATCGGTTAGGGAAAGGTGACAGGCGATGGGCCTCGATAAAGCGAGGGTGGGAGAGTTTATTTTCCAATTCGCGCAATACCGGGTTGAAGCGTTCGATGTGGCCGATTTGCAGTACGCGGCCGGTGTGTTGAGAGGTTTCCACTAACACCTGCGCGTCGGCCACCGTCGGGGCGATGGGTTTTTCCATCAACACATGCACGCCCAACTCCATCAGGCGGCAACCCACTGCGCGGTGCGCCACGGTGGGCACTGCCACGCTTGCGACGTCGCACAGCGCGGCGAGAGCTTCCAAACTCGTAACTGCTTGCGCGCCAAACTCGGCGGCCACCGCAGCCGCCCGCCCGGCATCGGCATCATAGACGGCGGAGAGCACCGCGTTGTCCAACAACGAATACACCCTGGCATGGTTGCGCCCCATGGCACCCGCCCCCGCGACTCCAGCTCGAATGGTCTGCATGGCGGGAGGTTAGGGCAGGGGCGGCTTGCCCGGCAAGCCCGCGCTGCAATTACTTCCAGGAGATGGCGTCGTCGGATCCGCTGTAAGGCGGGATTTTTTTGTATTTGCCCTCATCGCTCCCCTTTTTGCCATCCTTGCCGTAACTCCAAATCACGAAAGATTGCTCACGCGGTTCGGTGTCTGAATACACAGCCAAGCCTTTGGTGTCCAAGTGGGAGTCATTCTTGCCGGGGGTGGTTAAATTATTTTCGACCAGTTCGGCATTCGGATTGGTGGATTTGAAGGCATTGACAGCAATCATCCACTGGCGGCCCCACGGATCGTTGAACAGGCCATCGGGAGAGACGCCATTTTTCTTTTGCTCGGCGAGTTTGAAGATCATATACACCTGTTCCTTGGGATTGATGTCCTTCACATCGCACTCGATGGGGTGATAAGTCAGGTTTGTGCCCAAGCCGCCGAGCACTGCCACCACGATGCCGTTGGAAAACTCGCCGTTGACGTCGCCATAGACAGTATCCTGGCCGAGGGTACGCTGATCATGAGGGATGAGCGGAGTATTATTGTCGGCCTCGAAGGAAGTCATGCCCACCGTCAAATCACGGATCTGCGCCACGGCCTGCACATGTCTGCCCTTTTCGAGGATTCTGGGCATACCAACCATCGCCATGGTCGCCAGAGCGCCGATGATGGTGATTACCACCAATAACTCAACCAAGGTAAAGCCATGGTGCCGACGCGAGTTGGATTGCAGAAAGCCTTGCATGGCCGGAGATTAAGATGGACAGCCCTGCTTGTCCACCAATCGCTGCGAAAAAATCCTCTTCGGCTGTCATTTTGTGCCCTCCCGGGGATGCCTGCCTGCCTGCCCCCACAAAATTTGACTTTCGCGCTTGAAAGTCGGATCCTAAAGCGATTACATGCGGCTGTATGAGCGTTGCCAGCCAAGGTGAGTCGCCAGCCAGCCCCCAATTCCTAACCATAATTTTCAAATGAGCCAGCCAGAGAGTAACGAACCAGCGTTAGTGCGTGAAACTGCCAGTGCCTCCACCATCGCAGGGCCGCGCCCGGCGGCGGGCCCGCCAGCCAAGGCGACAACGGGCAATCGGCGGCCGGTGCCCTCGCAAATCGTGTTTTATAGTTACCCAAAATTCCTCTACACATGGCCGGTAATTTTTCTGGCGGTGTTGCTGCCGTTGCTAGGCATCAACCCGCAAGTGGAAGGATGGATCTTTGTGATTTCGCTGCTGACGGTGCTGATGGCGATGGGCTTTGACCTCAGCCGCAATTTAACCATCTCGTGGGGAGCCGCCATTCTAGCCAGTATATTTTGCCTGTTGTGGCTCAAGGATGCCAAGCACGTGGTGGTGTTTGGTCAGATCGGCCAGCATCTATCGTCCAAAGTGCCGCTCATCTCCCACGATTGGCTCAATTTATTCGGGTTGTTTGGCGGCATCCTCTATTTCATTATGTTTATTGACGTGCGCATCAACCAGCGCTGGCGCATCAGTCACAATGAGATCGAGCACTTCGCCATGCTCAGCAAGGACGACTCGCTGGGCCGCGGCGCCAAACGCTTCATCACCAGCTACCCGGATTTTCTCGAACTGCTACTCTGCGGCGCCGGCACCATTCAAATTTACAGTGCCCAAGGCGGCATCCAATTGCGCAGTATCCCCAACGTGCCTTGGTTATTTTTCCGCAGTGCCAGAATCAGCCAGATCCTGGAAAGCACCGAGGTGAGCGCCTCCAGCGGCGAAGAGGACGTGGATCTGCACGAAGGCCAAGCGGCCAATGAGGAACTCGGCGACGGCCACGGCGGCTGACCCCCAGCCGGACACTGTAGGATTTTTGAATTTTGGATTTTGAATTTTGAATGAATGAGAACAAGCCGCTCAACAGGGCAACACCACGTGTAATCCTCCCGACTTGAGCGGCACAATGGAGCGCATCCGGGGCAACGCAATGATCAATAGTCGATACTGAAGGGCAGCGACACCGAGGGGAATTCCTTGAGGGTGATGCTGAAAATCAGACCATATAGCCGCTGGATGCGATTATCACGGCGGGTCAGGCCGACCCCGGCGACCCAATTGCCCAGATCGCGATGCAAGGTGTATTGCTGGAGTTCGATAGTGTTATCATCCATTTCGATGGATTGATGCATGCCCACCCCCCAGTTTTCATTGAGACGGGCGTAGGTATGGAGGTCGATATGGTTGGAATTGGGCAACGCCGGATTGTCCTTCAGCCAGCGGTAGCCAAGCGTAAACTCCAAGTCGGGCATGGGCAGGTAGCGCATGTAAGTGCTGAATTCGTTGAAGCCCGAGCCACTCGTATAGACCGGAAACTGGGATTGCAGTCCAAGGCCTAGCCACGGCACCGGGTTGAAACGAAAGTCGTTGTATAGGTTGGAAACCGTCCGGTTGAGCAGCGGATCGGTGATGTAACCATCGATGTAGGTATTCAGATACATCCATTCATACGCTTGGCCATCTCGTTGGGTTAGCAATCGGTTGCGGGTGCCTAGGCGCAGAATGTTCCAGTTGCTCAGCGCGTCGGTGGCGGTGAAACGCGTCACCGCAAGTGTCGGCGGCAGGGTTGAAGCGGTGAGCCGGTCCACTTGCGGATAGCTCGGGTCCAAGTCGTTGGTAGATAAGACAGACCAATTGACGTAAGGCTGAATAACGTGCAGCAGACCGTCCAATCCCCAGTCGTGATAGCGGAAAACACCCAGATTTTTGGAAAACTTAACGGCGGCCTCGACCCCGGCATGCAGGTACGTCCGCTCGGCAGCGGTATCCGGACCCGCCAGGGCCATGTAGCGGGTGTAGCCGAGGCCGGCTTGCGGGGTAAGGCTAAACCCATCGCTCACATTGAGCGGCAGTGAGAATTCCTGACAGGTATTGAAGCGGGTGTAGCCGATGTTGAACAATTGGTCGGTGAGGGTGGCGATGCGCGCATCGCCGGGTGGCAGGCCGCGAATGCGCTGGATAAGCAGGCGCTCGTATTCCGGCAACTGGTTGAGCAAGGCGGTTTCCCGGCTATCGCCCACCGGCATAGCCAGCAGCGGAGCCATGATCGTTTGGCGGGTGGCCCCTCCGGCCTGGATGGCGAGTACGCTCATAGCCGTGCTGCCCTCATGAAGCACGGGCAATCCGAACCAAGGCCCCCTGGCCTGATCGAGAGCCAATTCGGGCAAGCGGGTGGCGGTGCGCTGGAAATCATTGATCTGGAAGCGTGTGAAAAGCGACAACAGCGAGGTGTCGGTGTGGCGGAAAATTCCAACCATGTTGTCCGGCTGCGGATCATTGCTAAAGTGCGCGGGCTCAAAGTCTCCCAGATAGTAGTTATCGCTCAGCAGGGTCAGGTTCGTATCCAGGTGCCACGTTGCATCGCCGGAGGGCCCGATGGGTTGGCGGTGTTTTAGCTCGACGCGGTAGCGGTCCGGGGCGACCACGTCTCGAGGCACGCCTGAGTTAAGGGTCTGCGGCTTGAGGTCATACAAGTAGTACAATTGCAAGCCGGTGAGGTTTTTGTTATCCTTGTGGCGGACGTCGCTCAGGTCCACGCCGCCGCCCGCTCCGCGTGTGGCACGCAAGTCCAGGTGCCACTTGGACAACAGCCAGGCATCCTCATTTTCACCGGTGAGCGGGTTAAATTTACCGCCGAGCATGATACCGTATGTATTGAGGACATAAGGGCCCCAATTGGTACGGGAGCCAGGGATGAAGTGATAGCCGAGTTCGCCTTGCAAGGGTTGGCTCAAAAAGGGCAACCAGAACACCGGCACGTTTCGGACATAGAAGAAGAGGTTTTTGAATGTGATTTTATCACCAGGAAAGACCTTGGTTTCGGCCGACCGCAGCCAGAAATCCGGCTCTTCCACATCATCGGTGGTGATGCCGGAATCGGTGCCGATGAACACCTGCTTGCTGCCATTTTGTTGCATGGTGAACTTGCCTGCCTCCATGAGGATCGGATCCATCGAGATAGTCAGATCGCGGCTATCGAGAAACTTACTCTCATAAAAATAGACGGCGCGGCGGCCCCGCTGGAGCACATTCCCTTGATAGACGCTGACGTTGCCCTCGAGGATCACCGATTTTTCCTTCAAGTCCAACACGGCGGTATCGGAAAAAATCTGCATTCCGTTATCGCCATCGATTTTGACCGGTCCGGCCAGGTGCACGCCGGATTCGACTGAGCCATCGACGAGTCCTTGGTTATCGATTTTCAACTCTTTGGGCAGACCATTCTTAAAAAGCGCAGAGGAATCGAAAGACGATTTGGGCAATGGCACCGGCGTGATGGGATCCGTCGCTGGGGCAGAGGGTGAGGGCAATACGGGCGAATCCTGCGCACAAAGCAGCAGGAGCAGCAGCGGCCAGACAGCCAGAGCAGCACGGGGAATCATCCCCGCAAGCACAGCCCGAGCGACCTTGAAAGTAAAGGCTGAAAGACAGAAGAGGAGAAGACTGCAAGACAGAAGACTGGAATAAGAAGCGCCATGCGCGATCCAAGGGCTCTTCTTTGTCTTGTCTTGGAGCGTCAGCGGTCTTCTGTCTTGGAGCGGTCTTGTGTCATCTTCTCTCTCCCCCGCTCCAAATGCACGGCCACGCACTCGGTATTGGGAAGAATCGATTTTTCAACGGTCACCGCCACCCGCACCACTGAGTGCTGCGCCAACACGTGTTCGGCGATATCGAGGGCCAGCGTTTCAATCAAGTGGCGTGGACGGGCGGCGGCCAGGGTGGTGATTTGCTCAGCCACCAGGGAATAATCGAGGGTGCGCGACAGGTCATCAGCCAAGCCAACGAAGCCGAAGCTAGGCACCATGCGCAGGGTGATGAAAAGTGCTTGGGCACTCGCCCGCTCCAACTCCGGCACCCCGATGTGGGTGAGTACCCGCAACCGGCGGATTTCAATCACATCCGCCGCATTCATGCCGGTATATGGCTTGGATATAAAGCCGAGGTCGCGCCGCGTTGCTTATCGAACAATTCGCGCAGGGCACCCAGATCCGCGACGGTGAGATCCGGCCGTGCGGCCGCCAAGACCTCGGGGTGATTGTAGCCGGTAAGCACGGCGATGGAGGAAATGCCACCATGACGGGCGGTTTCCACATCGTGAGTCATGTCGCCAATAAAGGCGGTCGCATCGGGTGCGAGTTGGTGGGTAGCCAATATCCGGTGGATTACCTGGCGTTTATCCAGCACCCCGGCATACGTTGCCTCAAAATGCTGGCGCCAGCCGAAGGCATCCAATTGCAGATCGAACGCCTGTGAATCCATCGAGGTGAGCACAAACGCCCGTAATCCGTGCCTGGCACACCATTCGAGCTTTTCGCGGGCATGTGGCAACACGGTCACCGGACTGGCGGCTGCCGCGAACGCCCGGCGGAAATGCCCCTCCAATTCCACGAGCGGAACCGCGGGCAGCACCTCGGAGTAAAACTCCTGATAGGGCAGGCGGAACCTCCGCCGGAACCCCTCCCGGTCCAACGCCGCAAGGCCATAAATATCTAACACCGCATTGGTCGCCTCTAGCACCGGGCCGAGATCATCAACCAAGGTGCCGGACCAATCAAAAATGAGGTTAGCAAACATGCGGGCGGGGGGAAGGGATGGGGCTTACCTCTAGCCGAGGGCGAATTTGACCGAACGGATGCGTTGCGAGCCGAGTTGCTGTTGGATGCGTTTGAGCAGCAACGGTTTCATTTGCTCGAGATGGAAGCGCATAGCAGGCTGGGTCACACGCAACAGCAGATGTCCGCCCTTCACGCTCACCGGTTGAGTGTGGCGTGAGATAAAGTCACCGGCTAGCTCTTTCCAGGCCGTCAGCACCTCCATCTCATCCAGACCATCCGCCGCGCCACTGGCCCGCAGGCCATCCATGATCGCCGCTACGAAATCCCGCGCCAAGTGAACCCCGGCATCGAGATCACGTGGCTCCTCGCATCCACGCCACTCATCCAGAATTTCCTCACGGATTCTGCTCAGTTTGGCGGGCTTGCTCATCACGCGGCAAACGCTCAATCGTCGCCATCGTCACCGATAGCTTCGACCGGGCAACCTTCCATGGCTTCACAGCACTGGGCAGTTTCCTCGTCGTTCTCCGGTTGCTTAGTCACGTAGGAATATCCCTCATCCTCGGCCCGGCCAAAATTATTGGGAGCGGTCTCGCGGCACAGGTCGCAATCGATGCATTGACTGTCCACATAAAATTTACCGGATACGTTGGAACTGTTTTTATCTTCTTTATCTGCCATGGTGGTGCTTGGTGGTTGCCGCCACTTCTTGCCGCCTAGTGGCGTAACTTGCAAGGATTTTCCACCGGTTTTTTTCCCGCCATCCCTTCAAATCGGTCATTCCCACTGGCCAAGTCGCCTATCCTAGTTTAGCCTCACTGAGCCGCCGTCATGACACCTATCATCCCTGAAGACCCCACGCTGGCCCAGCGCCACCGCCCGAGCCTCGAAGCGTTCGTCAAAAACTCCAGCGAAGAGAACCTTTGGGATATGACGGAATTCGCCGCCGACGCCGTACACGAAGCCGCACCCGTGACGGTGTTGCCGCGCAGAAGCATGCCCGCCATGCCACTTTCGCCACTTGACCGAGGGGGTGCCCAACCCGCTGAAGGCGATAACCCGAGCGCGCCCATCCTTCCGGTTACCATGGCACCGCGGTATCAAAGCAGCCAAAGCGCGAATGTGGCACGCCTTGGGCGCCAGCGTTTTTCCCGCAATTCCCAGGAGTCTCCGGAGTTTGTGCCGACCTCTGCAGGGGAGTCCGCCGCCGATGCCAACGTGTTTGAAGACACATTCAACAACCTCGAGGATTGGGATATTCCCGAACAAACTCCCCCTACAGATTCCGCGCCCAATCCGCTCACCGTCCTCCTAGGCGACAACTCACAGACACCCGCTTACGAGCCACTGCCAAATCCCGCAGCAAATCCCCCACCTGGGCCAAATCCCATATCGGAGCCAAATCCCGTACCAAAGCCAAATCCCGTACCAAAGCCGGAGCCCATACCAGAGCCGGAGCCGGTCAGCCCGGCCCAAGCCGGGAAGGCACCGGCAACCGAAGCCGAAGCCATCGCCAAGCCGATCACACCGTGGCCGCGCCTCGGTCTGAGCAAACCCGAGATGGTTAGCTTGGTCGCCCTCGGCTTGCTGCTGCTGGCGGGAGGCTACTGGGTGTACGACAA
The DNA here is from genome assembly GCA_037133195.1 of Verrucomicrobiota bacterium. Taxonomy (GTDB): domain Bacteria; phylum Verrucomicrobiota; class Verrucomicrobiia; order Verrucomicrobiales; family Akkermansiaceae; genus Luteolibacter. The sequence continues at coordinate 24,779 of JBAXOP010000035.1, forward strand.
TTCCCTCAGCCGCGTGCTGGGCCAAGCCAACCAGTTGCAAAAAATCAGCTTTCCCGTCCGTGGCAGCCACGTCACGGTGAGCGACATCGCCACCTATTGGCGAGCACCGCTCAAGTCCGATAACCGGGTGGAAGCCGTGCGCCGTGGCGTGATGCTCATTCCGGTGGCTGAAATCACTCTCCAAGGTGGGTCTGGCGCCATCCGCGCCCTAGTCGTCAATGACCGCGGCTTGGCGGTGGGAGATCCGATCACCCGCCAGATAGATGGAGCCACGACGTTGATCTTGCCAGCGACCGACGGCTTTGAAGATATCAGCATGCACGCCGCCTATCGGACCGGCCAGACCAAGCCGTGGACTCTGCGCGTGTTCGAAGCCTCCTCGGCGAATGCCCAGGGCAAGGACTTTAAGAAACTCCTCGAGTTGCCCATTTCCTCCAATAAACACTAACACTCTAACATCCAAGTCACCACCATGTCCGACCTCACCCCCCAACCGCTTGTGCCGCGCGAAGGATGGCACGTCATGCACCTGTTCTATCAAGTTGATCACGCCCAGTGGGCACTTTTCAGCGATGAGGAGAAACGCCACGCCAAGACCCACCTCACCGAGTTGGTGCAGGAAATCCGCGCCACTGCCGACACCCAGTTGCTGAGTTTTTCGATAGCCTCGCCCAAGGCGGATTTGGGTTTTGTGCTGCTGACGCCGGACTTGCATGTGGCCAATGCCTTTGAGAAACAACTGAGTTTATCGCTAGGCCCGGAAATTCTAAGTCCGGTGTATTCCTATTTTTCCCAAACCGAGAGTTCTGAGTACACACCCACCCGCGAGCAACACATCGCCGAAACCCTCATCGGCGAAAAAGGCCTCACCGCCGATACCCCGGAATTCAACACCGCCCTCGCCGAGTTCGACGTCCGCACCGCCCATTACCTCAAGTTCCGCCTCTATCCGACGCTACCGGACTGGCCGGTAGTCTGCTTCTATCCAATGTCCAAACGCCGCAACGGCTCTGACAATTGGTATTCACTGGACTTTGATGCACGCCGTCGTCTGATGGCCGGCCACGCCCGCGTTGGTCGCACCTATGCCGGGCGAATTCTTCAGCTTATCACAGGTTCCACGGGTCTCGATGAATACGAGTGGGGAGTGACCTTGCTGGCGAAAAATTCCAGCGACGTAAAAGCTATCGTCTATGAAATGCGCTTTGACGAAGTTTCCGCCCGCTACGCCGACTTCGGGGATTTCTACATAGGAATACAATTGCCACTCGATCAGCTATTCCGGCGGATCTGTCTCTAACGAATAAGTCAATCGCGCGGAGATCGCAGCAAATCTACCCGACTCACCTGGCTGTTACAGGCACCGGGCAGGCTGCCCAATACGGTCTGCCAACTCCGGGCCTCCGCGTTTCGACGACCTTTTTTTGCTCGTTAGAACATCAAAATGCGCCGAAGCATGTTCCACCGAATTCAGAAACCGCGACCTCAGCGCGGCGGCGAACCCGCTGAGTCCGCGCCGCTTGCCGCCGGCGCATCGGGCTCTTTGTAACGTTGCCCGCGTAGGTACAACTCTTGGGCCTGATCGAAGGTGATGCTGTAAATATCCCCCTTGATAGGCACGTCCAGCGGAATGCGGCCAGACTGCGGATCGACCGGCAACATTTCGCGCAATGCCTGCACGTTTTCGAACGTATCGGGCAGCACCGTGATCTGGAATTGTCCCTCATAAATGAGACTGCGTGCGTCCCGTTCGGCCGCCTGCTCGGCAAGAATGGTCGTCTCAAAGCTCTGGTCAATGCGGTCAAACAGTGAGGAGGGATCGTCCGACTTCGCCCCGCCACCG